>MGNI01000097.1:10211-11136 GCA_001795115.1 Chloroflexi bacterium RBG_16_48_8
CTCGAGCCAGGATAGCTGTGGGAGCCACAACACGGAGCGTTTGGGTTAAGCCTGCGACAGCTGCTTTTCGTAATGCGAGGTGATGCCGAATGCCTGCCACAGCACGTTGGAGCAGATCATCAACTTGTTGTTTGGCATTGAGGATTTGCATATAGGGAGATGTACGGTTTAGGGCTGCCTTTCTTTCCATCAGCTCCCATCGTAACTGGCGCACTTGGTCAGAAAATATTCGAACCAGGTGCTGTTTGATATCCTGCAAATCCAGTAGGAGTTCTATTCGGTCGGGGGTTGCCACTTCTGCGGCTGCGGAGGGTGTCGGGGCACGCACATCAGCTGCGAAATCCGTCAGCAGGAGATCGGTCTCGTGACCTATACCGGATACAACGGGCACTTCAGAGGCGGCAATTGCTCTTACCACGTTCTCATCATTGAATGCCCATAGATCTTCCATGGACCCACCGCCGCGAACCACCAGGATGACATCCGGCTTCACATGTTCATTCAAGATCTGTAATGCAGACACAATTTTGGGCGGGGCATCTGCACCTTGAACGGGGGTGGGAGAAAGGATCACTTCTACCATGGGGAAGCGCCTTCGCAGTACGTTGATTACGTCCCTGAAGGCTGCTGCGGAGGGGGAGGTGACAATCCCGATTCTTTCCGGTCTCTCTGGGATGGGGCGCTTCCGTTCGGGATCAAACAAGCCTTCCGCCTCCAGCTTTTCCTTCAGGTGCAGGAACTCGCGGAAGAGAACTCCCTCGCCTGCCGGCCGAATCCGGTCGGCATAAAGCTGATACTGGCCTCCAGCTTCATATACGCTGATATGCCCATGGACCTCAATCGCTTCCCCATCCTTGGGTACACGAAGCAGGTCGACCACATCAGGTCGCCACATCACACAACGCAGAGAGCCGCTTTCATCTTT
>MGNI01000097.1:11160-16738 GCA_001795115.1 Chloroflexi bacterium RBG_16_48_8
GGAGAGATTGGAGATCTCACCCGAGATCCAAAGATCCTGCAAGCGGTAGTCGCTCTCAATCAGTTGCCGTAAATGGCGATTGAGTCCGGTGACTGTCCATATGAACTGTTCTTGGCCGAAGAAGGAAAATTGTCTCACAGACGCTAGCATACCTTCGCCATTTGGACCTGTCAACTCAAGGGGTATAATGCGTTGTGAGTTTTTTCTTTGAGCCATCGATGAATAGAGGTAGCTTAAAGAATAAGCGGAGTTGAACGTTCAAAGGAGCTTAGGATGAGTGATCCCATTGAGGCGCAGGTCGGGTGTGCGCTGAAAGAACGACGATGGACATTGGCGATTGCTGAATCCTGCACCGGGGGTCTTGTGGGGCATAGAATCACCGAGGTGCCTGGATCATCGGATTATTTCATAGGCGGGATCATCGCCTACGCCTATGAAACCAAAGAGAAATTTCTCGGTGTGGAGCCGGAAACATTAGAGACCTATGGCGCGGTAAGCGAAGAGACGATTGTGCAGATGGCGCAGGGTGTGCGTAAAGTTTTCGATGTAGACGTCGGGATCGCGGTGACCGGTATCGCTGGCCCGGCCAGTGATCTCACTGATAAGCCTGTTGGATTGACCTGGGTTGCCGTAAGCACAGCGGAAGGTGTTGTGACTGAATCACACCACTGGACGGGCGATCGTTCCTCCAATAAGCTCCAATCGGCAGAAGCCGCTCTCCAACTTGCATTGAGGATCATCCAAGAAGCCTCATGACCGAACCCATCCCTGTAGAAGCCCGATTTGAACCAAACGGCACACTCATCCCCTTGGCATTTGAATGGCAAGGCCAGCGATTCACAATCGAAAGCCACGGACGACAATGGGAGGAGAATGGGACACATCATTTCCTCGTCATGGTTGCGGGAGATCGAGTCTTTGAACTGGTCTATCTCCATGAGGAGAACCAGTGGGAGTTAAGGCGCAGCCCCCATGATTTCAATAGGCATCCTTTCATTTAAAGACATTCTCTTTCAAAGTCTGGTACTTTTCTCCCAGATTGCTTCGTTCAGGAACTTTATATCCCTGAGAAACATCTTTATAGCAGGAGCGATCGATTTAGGGAGAAGCAATCATGACCACACGACTAGACTTCATCGAAAAGACCTTAAACCTGACCGGAATAAATCGTGTTCTGAACCGATTTCTTCTTAATACAGATCAAGCCGTCCTCATGGCACGATTGCGGGCTGCAACCATTTCTGAAGCTGATCCTGAGTTAGGCATAGCCTGGCGAAACCGTATGATCGTTCGCTCCCGACTAAGAAAATATGCCTCAAACCATTGAACTTCATCCCATTTCAAACAGTTGGATGAACCAACCCGGTCATCTGCTATAGGAAAGTCCCTTTGATCATGCTTCCATGCATCTGCACCAACGCTGTCTCCACCAGAAGATCATTGCCCCACATTGAGCATCATGTATAATCCGCCGCAAGGCACATTCAAATTACGCTCGATCATTTTTGTGCAGGATTGAGGGAGGAGGAGAAACCATTATCCAAGGTACAGAACCCTTCGAGCGTATCGGAATGGTTGCCCGCTGGCAACCTGTGCACAGCGGTCATGTACCTGTCCTGCATGCCCTTTGCTCACGAGCTAAGCACGCCCTCATCGGCATTGGCAGCACAAATAGGTACAACATGCGTAATCCGTTCACATTGGATGAAAGGATGGATATGCTCCGGTTGGTGCTTTCCGAATGGGAGAATTATACGTTCATCGCCGTCCCTGATCTCGATGATGGTCCTCGTTGGCGTGAGATGGTGAAAGACCTATTCGGACCACTCGATGTTTTCGTCACCGAAAATCCCTACGTCACCAGTTTACTGGTTGAAGATTACAAGGTGATCCAACCGTTTGAACTCATCCCGGAGAGCCAACGCATTGCCATTGACGGCAGCCTCGTTCGTCGAGCCATGGCACAGGGGGAGGGCTGGCAAGACTTTGTTCCAAGTGAAATTGAGGATTTTATCGCGGTGAGGCGCCTGGATAAACGCTTCCGCCGTGAGTTTGGACTGCAAACCCTGGCATTAGAAACCATTAAAAAGTGAGGGAAGAAAATGTATTCATGGGATGGAGACACCAGCTCCTGGTATGGTACGGCGGATTACAGCTATGGGACCAGAGGTGCCACCAAGCGAAAGGCAGCCGCTGACCGAGCCAAAGCGCTCGGACCGCGCACCTACGAGAAAAGAGCCGGACCCAACCAGAAGATCATCGATCCAAAGACGCATATAACAACCGAATCAACCAATCCAATGGTTATTGCTATTGATGTCACAGGCTCCATGGCCAGCTGGCCCTTTGAGATCTTTGACCGCCTGCCCCTGCTCTACAACACACTCTCCCAATACCGGGAGGACGTCGAGATTTCTTTCGCGGCCATCGGCGATGCCGCCGTGGATCGCTGGCCAATGCAGGTGACAACCTTCGCCAGCGGCTTCGATCTCGAACAGCTTCTGGGATCGCTGTACGGTGAGGGCGCTGGTGGTGACGCGGCAGAGAGCTATGGTTTATTCGCCCACTGGGTCAATACCCACGTTCAAATCCCGCAACTACAGGAAAATCCTTTCCTCATTGTATTTGGTGACGCCCCCATGCACCCCACAGTCCCTTCTTCCCAGATAGCCCACTATCTGGGTGATAAGTTGGCAAGGGATATCGACACCTATAAAGCCTGGAAGCAGGTTGGTAAGACCTGGAATACATGGTTCCTGCGCCGACCGACAGGTAAACCAGGTGACATCGTTGATAACCAGTGGGGTAAGGCTATCGGCGAGCAGAAGATTTTCCATATCGATGATGAACAGAGGGCGGTTGACTATGCCATGGGTTTGGTGGCGCGCGCTTGGGGACATTTCGACAACTTCCAGGACAACATGCGCGCTCGCCAAAGCGAAGAAAAGGTACAGAGCGTAAGCCAGCTCATTGAAATGAAATGCCCTCGCTGTGGGGGTCCGATACCCGTGGATGCCGCAGGCATGTTCAGTTGCAAATACTGCGGTGCCACTTTGAACCTTAGCTGATCCGATTCTTTCTGGATTCTTTCATGAAAGTTCAAGCCATTGTCACTGCGCCACCTTACGCACCATTTCTGGACGAGGTGGCGGAACATCCCCTGGTGAGCGGGTTCCGCCTGAACACAGTGATGCCTCTCCGGGCCGGACCAAAGGAAGCCCTCAACCACCTCCGCGCTCTTGGGCAGCCGCTTTGGGTTGATCTAAAAGGGAGGCAATTGCGGGTGATTGAAGCCGCCATCCCACCCTATACAGAAGTGCTGTTGAGCCATCCCATCCGAGTTAAAACCCCAGTGGATGCCTATTTTTCCGATGGCACGGAATGCGTCCGTGTCGCAGCAGTGGATGGCAATCGGCTGATCCTGGAAAATGGTCCACGGAGGCTGATCGGTCCAGGCGAATCAATCAACATTGTCCATCCCTCCCTGGAAATTGATGGGACCCTCACAGAGACGGACCGGGCTTATCTTTCAGCCATGAGAGATTTAGATCTCAAACGTGTCATGCTTTCCTATGTTGAAAGCCCTCGGGATGTCGAAGAGGTTCAACAGCTGCTCCCAGAGGTCGAATGCATGTTGAAAATCGAGACTCAGCGCGGACTGTCCTATATTCGACAGCATGGCAACTCTCAAGGAAGGTTAATCGCCGGGCGCGGCGACCTGTACGTGGAAGTCCTTCGCCCACACAAGATCGTAGGGGCATTGCAGGAGATCATTATCCAGGATCCGGAGGCTGTGGTCGCCAGCCGTATCTTCGATTCCCTGGCATACCACCCCGTCCCTTCCAGCGCCGATATCGGTGATGCAGCTTTCTTGCTCTCGCTGGGATACCGAACCTTCTTGCTGGGTGATGCCATCTGTCTACAGCGGGACACCATACTGGAGGCGCTCAACCTGCTTGAGGCCATCAGCGGGCAATTCCCATGAGATTGGCACTTGCACAGGTTAACCCCATCATCGCTGACCTGGAAGGCAACGTGGCGCGATGCCTGGCAGCCATCCAGGCTGCCCGTCTCAGTAACCCCGATTTGGTCATTTTGCCGGAATTGGCCATCCCTGGCTGCCCACCCCGCGATATTCTCTTTGACACCAGCTTCCCCCAGGCCGTATATGACGCCACCCAGGATCTGGCGCAACGGGCGCGTTCAGGCCCACCCGTCCTGGTTGGGACTTTGTCTCCTGCTGAGGACCATCCTCCTGGTCATCCGGGGCTCTACAACGCCGCCTTTCTCCTCAAGGATGGTGTGGCTCACCTGGCTGCAGCAAAACGCTTATTACCCGCCCATGATGTCTTTTATGAACCGCGCTGGTTCCTACCGGGACCGAACATGCCCCCCATAACCATCGCTGGAAAACGGGTGGGCATCTTGATCTGCGAAGATCTGTGGGATGAGGGCTATCCCATCCATCCGCCGGCGGAACTGCTAGATGCGGGAGCGGAGCTGTTGGTATGTATGGCAGCATCGCCCTACCGCCATGAGATCATGAGCCAACGGCTGTATCACGCCCGTCGAACGGGCTGCTCGTTAGCGTACGTCAATCTCTGTGGAGGAAACGATGAACTAATCTTCGATGGACGAAGCTTTGCCCTTGACAGTCAAGGGCAGGTCATCGCCCAGCTGGCAGGCTTTGAAGAGGAAGTCCGCACCATCGATCTGACGAAGGATGGTCCTATACAAGTAGAAGAAGGTGGGAAGGAGGAGATCACCTATCAAGCCCTCGTCCTGGGTGTGCGCGACTTTGTTTATAAAAACAACTTGAAGCGAGCCTTTCTTGGATTATCCGGCGGCGTCGATTCGGCTGTCGTTGCTGCCATAGCAACGGAAGCCATAGGACCGGAGCATGTCACCGCAGTAACCATCCCCTCTCGCTACACCGATCCGCACTCGACAGCTTGCGCTCTCCATCTTGCTGCTGCGCTGGGCACTCACCTTGAAGTCGTGGACTTGGAGCCTCTACATGAAACTGCAGAAAAGACCCTCGGGGACATGCTTGAGTCTGGAACTGCTGGCGAGAACATTCAACCCCGACTCAGGGCGATGATCTTGATGAGCTATGTCAATCGCCATGGAGGGGTGCTTTTAAACACCAGCAACAAGACAGAACTATCCCTTGGTTATGCCACCACCTACGGTGATATGGCCGGGACCTTGTGCCCTATTGCTGACCTCACCAAACTCGAAGTGTATGCCCTGGCTCGCTGGATCAATGCCACCCAGGTCATCATCCCCCTCTTCATCCTGGAACGCCCTCCCACTGCTGAACTCAAACCGGATCAGGTCGACCCCTTTGATTATCCAACCGTGTCACCGGAGATAGAGCGATTGGTACAGGAGAATCGCAGCAATCTCGCTTTGCGGAAATCGGAACACAAGCGCTGGCAAATGGGGGTAGTCCTGAAGATAAGCCCAAAAGCCTTCGGCACCGGTCGCATGATCCCGATCACCCGTAGGTGAGATGCTTCTATGGCGAAATATCACCTTTCAAGACTTCCAACAAGCCTCAATTTTGGGATAATCA
>MGNI01000097.1:16744-17008 GCA_001795115.1 Chloroflexi bacterium RBG_16_48_8
TAGGGAAGTAAATCAGTAAGAAAAATGTTCATCGACGTGCACGCACATATGGATCGCTACGATCTGGTCGGAAGAGAGGCTCTCGAATCGGCTCTGGATGAGATCAAGCACCATAGGATTTTCACCCTCAGCAATTCGATGGATCTCCCATCCTATGAAAGGAACCTGGAAATCGCTGAGAGCAATGATCTGATCTTGTCCATCTTCGGCATCCACCCCTGGAACGCTCCTGAATATGTAGACAGACTGGAGGAACTTGAAGAG
>MGNI01000097.1:17064-17622 GCA_001795115.1 Chloroflexi bacterium RBG_16_48_8
GGACAACAGGGACTACCCAAAGCAGAGAAGAGTGTTCGAGCATTTTCTGGCTGCAGCCCAAGAGCAGGAGAAGATTGCCTGTCTGCACACCAAGGGCGCCGAGGAGGCTGTGTTGGAGATGCTTGACCGTTATCAGCTTCCTGGCGTCCTTGTGCATTGGTATTCTGGACCAACCGATATCTTCAAGGAATTTACATCCAGGGATGTTTATTTCACATTCGGTGTAGAGCTCCTTTATTCCGAACATATCCAAACCCTGGCGAAAAAAGTCCCCCTAGAACGATTGCTCACAGAAACGGACAATCCAGGCGGTCTCAGGAGCCTGACAGGTCGTCCGGGGATGCCCACCCTCATCATGGATGTCCTTGATAAATTAGCACAGTCGAGGGATAAAAGCCCGGATGAGATGATCCAGATTGTACAATCCAACCTGATCCACCTCGCTCGAAGAGATCCACGGCTTTCAAAAACTCCTTTGCGATTCCTGGAAGAGAATTAGAACAGGTTTCAATCCGTCGATGCAGCTGGTGACGATCCGTGCTCGGATAACCTGATGGG
>MGNI01000097.1:17643-22794 GCA_001795115.1 Chloroflexi bacterium RBG_16_48_8
AGCCGATATGAGGATGTAGAGAAGTTGCATGCAACTTCTCTACATTTTCACTGAACGATAGGGGCCTCACTTCTTCTAAACCGCTAAGGGCAGCTTGAGAGCCGTCCCTACAACATTCCCAGATTTTTAGACACCCAGGGCGGGGCGTCTCTACAAATACACTGCCCAAGGGGAAATCACCTTGGGCAGCGACCTTCTAAGTAGAATTGTTAATTCAGATAATCCCGAAGTTGACGGGCACGGCGGGGGTGCCGCAAGCGGCGCAAGGCCTTGCCCTCAATTTGGCGGATGCGTTCGCGCGTAAGCCCAAACTTCTGCCCCACCTCTTCCAGAGTATAAGATCGTCCATTATGGAGTCCGAAGCGCAGACGCAGGATTCGTGCTTCGCGCGGACTAAGGGTTGATAGCACGTCTTCGATCTTGTCCCGGAGTAAATGCTGATAAGCGCTTTGGGTGGGTGTGGGTGTGCCTTCGTCTTCGACAAAGGCTCCCAACTCCGAATCCTCATCCTCACCGACAGGGGTCTCAAGTGAGAGTGGTCGCCAGGAAACTCGCATCATCCATTGGACCTTGCGGGGATCGACCTCCATCACATCCGCGATCTCTTCCGGCGTCGGTTTACGCCCCATACTTTGCTCAAGTTGGTGGGCGACCTTATACAGTCTTCGGATTCGATCCGACATGTGGACGGGGACCCGGATGGTACGCCCCTGGTCGGCGATGGCGCGAGTGATGGTCTGACGAATCCACCAGGTAGCATACGTGCTGAAACGAAAACCGCGAAGGTAATCGAACTTCTCTACGGCTTTCATCAGCCCCAGGTTGCCTTCCTGGATAAGATCTAAAAAGGGCACTCCGCGACCCATATACTTTTTAGCGATGCTCACGACAAGACGTGTGTTGGCTTTGATGAGATGATCTCTGGCCAGCATAGCATCTTGAACCTGCTCCTGAAGTTCGGCTCGTTGCTCAGCTGTTCCGCGGCCGTTCATCTTGGACCATTTTTTCTCAGCTTTCTTGCCACGTTCGATCCGTTTTGCTAGATCAACCTCTTCCTCGAGGGTGAGCAAAGGTACACGCGCCATCTCTTTCAGATAGAGACCGACCGTGTCATCACTGGAAATGGCACTGAGGTCGAAAGGCTCGCCTTCTTCTAAGCCCGATTCAACAAGCAGATCTCTTGGAACCTGCTCCTGGTCTTCAAAGACCTCTATCCCCGAGCCGCGGAAAAAGGTGTGCAGTCTTTCAAGCGCTTCGTCGGCATCCTCGACTTCAGGAAATACGGCGATGATATCCTCGGTTGTAATGAAACCTTGGTATTCACCTTTTTCAAGTAACGCTACAAAGGCTTCTCGCTTTTCCAATCGATCCTTTGAGACACTCATCCACACACTCCTGGTAATTCAAACTGCTGGTTTCCATCTTTTTCCAGATCGAAACGGTGTGATGGTTCCTTCTAAATTCACGACTCTTTTAATAGCGTCCTTAAAACCGCCAGACGTGGATCAATATTCGCTTCTGGGTGTTCGCATTGCCCCTCATTCAAGGGATTCCCGCAGATTGGACAAAGCCCCTGGCAATCTTGACTGCAAATCGATTGAATGGGTAACTCTAATAGCATGAGTTCTCGACACAATCCCGTCAAATCTAGAATCCCTGTTTCAAGTATTGCCAGGATGGGATCCGTTTCTTTTTTAGGCGGATATTCAAAGAGTTCACTGATCTCAATGGATAATGCTTGCTGAAAATCAGAGAGACAGCGCACACACTCGAGCGGAGTAGATGCACTAAGTGTGCCATGAGCATAAAGACCCTGAGCCGTACGGGTGAAGGTGACTGACCCCTGTAAATCAAAGATGTCCAGATCATCACCGATCTGGACGGCTGGCTCATCAAACTCGAATTTGCGGCTCGTACCAACACTCTCATAAAGAAGGAAACCAACGTTAATCCGCAATGGATTATAATTATTCTGTTTCACACCACCACCTAGCAAAAGAAATTCCAAAAAAGCGTTCGCATTATAACATAGTTAGAATCGGAAAGCAAGCACAGATCAAAGAGTTGACATAATTTACGGTTGTTTGCAATTTTAACCCATATATATGGCGGATAAAAATCCAAACCCCCTACATATAGGGATTGAGTACTGTGCGAATAGCCATCGCCGGAAAACCAAAATATGACAGAATTGGTCATCGCAAGCACCAACCCCGGAAAAATACAGGAAATTGATGCATTATTGCATCACTTGCCAATAACTTTGATCAATCCGAAGAAGCTTGGACTAATCCTTGAGATTTCTGAGGAGAATGACAGTTATTTAAACAATGCTAGACGTAAAGCGCAGGCCTACGTAGAGAGGACTGGGTGCTGGACTTTAGCAGACGACACAGGCCTGGAGGTGGATGTCCTGGATGGTGCACCAGGCCTTCAATCCGCCCGGCTGGCAGGTCCCGGACGGTCGGATTTTGATCGGCGAATACTGCTCCTATCCTTGCTCCACTCCCATCCACGACCCTGGCTGGCGCGCTTCCGATGTGCGATGGTCTTGGCGGGATCTGCAGGATCAATCGACTCCGCTGAGGGGATTTGTGAGGGAGAGATCATCCCTCAGGAGCGCGGCGACCACGGCTTCGGCTATGACCCCATCTTCCTCCTGGCTGGCGTGAATAAAACCATGGCCGAATTGACCCTGGAGGAGAAAAACCACTTGAGCCACCGTGCGCGCGCCATCCAAGCCATCCTTCCTGTGCTGAAAGAAAGACTGGGATTCCCATAAATGAAGTCGAGCGGAATCCTGGCAAGTGAGAATTCCACGCCCCCTTGTCCCCCCTTGTGCGAGATTCCTGAAAGCCTACAATACATACTGAATGGCAGGGGGCGACATTCTTCATCGCATTGCATATCCATCCATCCTTATCGATCCCGGCCCTTTCTTATCAACGATCGCAAATGATTCACATTATTTGTGGGAGTACTTCTGAAAAGGATGTCAGAAAACGATGATTGCGGAAGATATCATGGAGATTCAATTGTTGGGCGGGCAGAGTGTGAGCAAACAAAAAGGATGCTAAAATATCATCGTGAAAATTTATCTTGATGCTTGCGCTCTTCAAAGACCGCTGGATACTCCCAATCAAATTCGAATCGTGCTAGAAGCCGAAGCTGTCTTAGGTTTGATAGCGCTTTTTGAGGCTGGACAATTTGAATTGCTTTCATCCGATGCGTTGATTTATGAGACGGAACAGAATCCCTTACCCGCGCGCCAGGAACATGCTATGGCAATTTTGGCAAAAGCGAAAGAGCACCATCGGCTTTCCGATCAAGCAAAGGTTCGAGCCGCACAATTGACAGAATTGGGATTCAAGCCGTTGGATGCGCTCCATTTGGCACTGGCAGAAAGCGGTCATGCAGATTATTTTTGCACTTGTGACGACAAATTACTTCGGAAAGCACAAAAGATAGCAGATCTGCAGGTGAAAGTAGTTTCGCCGCTTGATTTAGTTCAGGAGATTGAGAAATGACTGTCGAAGTAAAACCATTGGTAGAAATCAACCAGCAAGCCCTTCGCTTGCTATATCGAGAATTGGGCGTTGTGAACGCTGTGCGTTTCCTGAAACAGTTCACGGCAGGATTTGGTGACTACACCAAAGAGCGAGACGCTTTGTTTGGGAAGAAGACATTAGAAGAGATTATTGATGAAATGGGAAGGCAACGCGAGTCTTCCTGATTATTCCTGGCCCCACAAGCGCTTGCTGCCGACCCGCTTCGCTCGCTTCGCGTGCGGCTGGAGCGCGCTCCATCAGGGCCTGAAAAGGACCATGACGCTGGCTGAAGGCGGCGAGAAGTGCGACTTGCGCTTCAAGGCAGGCGGACCGACGCGGGTCGCGTCCAGCGTTCTGGATTTGATCTGGGTCCCACCTCCACCTTCTTGGTGACCAGGAACAAGCGCGCTAAGAACTCCTCAATTAAGTATAGATAGCAATTAATGCAGCAAACGCCCTTCCATGAGGACGAGCGGAATCCTTGCAAATGAGATTTCCACTTCCCCCTTGCGCGCCCTGGCATAAAGCCTACAATACAGGCCGAACGGCAGGGGGCGACATTCAGCATCGCATTGCAGATCCGTCCATCCTCATCAATACCGGCCCTTTCTTATCACCGAGCCCAACTGATTCTCTTTATTTATGGGAGAACTTCTGGATAGGATGTTAGAAATCGATGGTTGCGAAGAATTATGGAGATTAAATTGCTAGGCGCTCCCCCTCTTGCCGCCCGGCCCCTGGATGAACTGATATGACTACGGACTCCTCAACTGTGCCGCAGTCGCTATTCGTCTTTGTAAACCTCAATGACCCAGTCTGCTATCACAACCTGAGCAAGACCAACTGCATGATCTCCTCGGGTCTCATCATAGCCTCCGTGGACCCCGCGTTTTTGCAGCATTACCTATCGGGATCCGCAGATTACCTCCCCTTTCTTCCTAATGCACAGCGCAGTCTTTCCTCCATTTCCCTCTTCTGCCACGAAATCACATACCTCTATGACTTGGAATATGATGCGGAGCTGGCTCGCTGCCATGCATTTCGCTTGGCGCCTTCGAGACTTTCATCCCTGTTTGCTTTCGGGTCCATGCAGGACTGCCAACGGGCACACCAGGTTTATGGCTGGCACCTGTCCACGGTGAGGAGATTTACACTCAAGGCTGATCCTCTTACGAGGGTGGCCAGGGTAAACATGGAGGTGGTCTCGCTCATGAGAGGCCTCTATCATCGAACAAACCTCGATTCCAAAGACAAGCACCGAATATGGACACACTACTGGGGCGGTGGAGGCGACATCCAGGTCGAAGCTCCGGTGTTCCAGAACGGGGTGTTGGAGAGGAATCTCATTTCCTCCGGGGTATTGTGGGAGTATCTCGTTGAAGGTCGCCTCAATCTCGCGGAACCGCTCCACCAGGCCAGCCCCTAAGATCTATGAAAACGCTGCGCTTGTCAAGTCTTATTCCTGGGAATCTATAACCTCCTTAGCATCTTAAGGCATCTAGCTACTGACTTTGCGTCATGCCGTCCGTAATCTTCTCCGATCTTACCGAAAATCCTTCGCTGCGCTCAGGACAGACTAAGAGCTATATGCCGTCAGTGCAAC
>MGNI01000097.1:22808-25651 GCA_001795115.1 Chloroflexi bacterium RBG_16_48_8
GCAGGAGGAGCGCATTCAATTCACGCTTCTCTCCAGAACCATGTTAGCCCCGCATTTGCCCCTTCCGGGGCAAGGCTTTTCTTCCTTTTTCCGGTTCTCGATGGGTTTCTCCTTTCTTCAAAACCCAATCATTGGCCTCTGTTAGATGGTCGCTACAACACCCATAACCACAAATGCCCATTGCGTTGAAGGATGCTTTCATTCAAATGAGTCGCATCCTTGTCCCCCTTGCGCGAGATTCCTGAAAGCCTACAATACAGACCCAACGGCAGGGGGCGACATTCATCATCCCACTGCAGATCCCTCCATCCTAATTGCAGCCGGCCGTTTCTTCTCACAGAATCAAAATGATTCCCATTATTTGTGGGAGGACTTCTGGATAGGATGTCAGAAATTTATAGCTGCGGAGAAAATCATGGGGATTCAATCGTTAGGCAACGTGGAAGAGAAAACCCTTGTGCGTAGTATCATAATTTGATATTATATCATCATGGACCGCAAACATCGCAAAACATTGGAGACGATCTTTGAGAAGCCGGAGCGCGCCAACATCGCCTGGCGAGATATTGAAGCCCTTTTCATCACTTTAGGCGCAGAGGTCACCGAAGGTAGCGGCTCCAGAGTGCGGGTTGCCTTGAAAAATGTTCGAGCTGTCTTTCATCGCCCACATCAGCGAAAAGAAGCCAACAAAGCCACAATTAAATCTGTGCGCAGGTTTCTGGAAGCAGCAGGAGTAAAGCCATGATGGAATATAAAGGGTACATCGGGAAAGTTGAGATTGACGAGGAAGCGGGTATCTTGCACGGCGAAGTCATCAATATCCGTGACGTAGTTACTTTTGAAAGCCGTACAGTAGAAGAACTGCAACAGGCATTTCGAGATTCCATTGATGATTATTTAGAATTTTGCTCTCAACGTGGAGAAGACCCTGAAAAGCCATTCTCAGGGAGATTCGTCATTCGATTGCCTGCTGAACTGCATCGCAAAGCCTATATCAAGGCGAAGTTGACAGATAAGAGTCTGAATAGGTGGGTAACAGAAGTCATAGAAACAGCGGTTCAGGAGCAAGGATAGTCGCTAGCGATAACAATCGCTGCCCGGCCACCGGCTGAAGCTGATGGGGCTAAGGTTGCGCGATTCAGGCGTTCTGAGGCAGCAGAGGTGGTTTTGATCGCCGCGAATCTTGCCAGCGTCGCCCCGCAAGCTTGGTAACACCATTGGACAGCCATGTCGTCAAAGTCACGCGGTTCCCTGGAGTAGCTATCAAGGCCATGCTGGCAAGCGCCAGAGGCATAATGAACAATAAGCAATTGACTGCTAGTCTTTTAGCCTTGAGCCTGTTCATGGTGAGTTGCGGGCCAGGACGAATATCAGAACGAACCGCAACTCCCCTCCCGACCCAGACGCCACCGCTGACACCTGGACAAATGTCAGAAAGGACCGCAACTCCCCTCCCGACCCAGACGCCACCGCTGAAAGCCCAGGAAACAACGGCATCGCCGACCAAGAAGATGCCAGTGATCTTCGATGATGATGGTAGCCCGGATGGGACGACGGCGCTCTTTTACTTGCTCAGTCACCCAGAGGTATCCGTCGAGGCCATCAGTATCTCCTACGGTGAAGCGCACCCGGAAGTCTATATACAGCATATCGGACGCAAACTGGATGACTTGGGGATCAGCACTATCCCACTTGGTGCTGGACAGGACGCCCCTCTTGCCGGCAACAATGCTTTTCCGGAGGTGCTGCGTCAATCCGCAAATAACTTCTGGGGTCTCCCCCTGCCAAATGCGGAAAAAAGCTATCCGGCGCAGGACGCTGCGCAATTGATAGCGTCAATCATCAACCAAACTCCCGAACCTATCACTATCTTCGTAAGCGGCCCCTGTACCAATTTGGCCCAAGCCATGCGACTCGATCCCGATATCCGCGAAAACATTGCAGCTGTGTTCATCATGGGCGGTGCAGTGTACGCCCCTGGCAACATCAGTGACCTGCTTCCCGATCCGAACAACACTGTGGCGGAGTGGAATATCTACGCAGACCCACAGGCAGCCAAGGAAGTATTCGAGTCTGGCATAGATATCTTTCTCATCCCGCTTGACGCCACCAACCAGGTGCTCATTGGCAAGAAGGATACCAGCCAATGGCGCATGGGCGGGGAAACGGCGGACTTTTCCGCAGAGATCTACGACTCGTTGTTGGATAGCTGGGCTGTAGAGAGTGCCGCCATTTGGGATCTGATGACTGCTGCAATCATGGTCAAGCCGGATCTATGCAGCTTTCAACTGCTCCATTTGGAGGTCATCACGGATGAGGGGGTTACTTCAGGGCAGACTGTCCTTGACTCCAATAAGGAGCCCAATGTCCACGTTTGTTTGGAACCAGATGTCGCCTTGATTAAGCAGACGCTGATTGATGTCTTTTCGAGCAGCCAGTGAAAAAACGGGACGCCGCCCAACAAGCGCTTGCAGCCGGCCCGCTTCGCTCGCTCCGCGTACGGCTGGAGCGCGCTCCATTGAGGCCTGAAAAGGACCATGACGCTGGCTGAAGGCAGCCAGAAGTGCAACTCCCGCTTCAAGAAAGGCGGACCGACGCGGGTCGCGTCCAGCGTTCTGGATTTAACCTGGGTTCCACCTCCCCCTTTTTGGTGACTAGGAACAAGCGCGCTAAGAACTCCTCAATTAAGTATAGATAGCAATTAATGCAGCAAACACCCCTCCATGAGGCCGAGCGGGATCCTTGCAAGGGAACATTCCTCCCCCTTGCGCGCTTTTCCGGAAAGCCTACAATACAGGCCGAACGGCAGGGGGCGACATTCATCAACGCACTGCAGATCCCTC
>MGNI01000097.1:25680-25788 GCA_001795115.1 Chloroflexi bacterium RBG_16_48_8
CATGAAACCCAAATGATTTCCACTATTTATGGCAAGACCTCTGGATAGGATGTAAGAAATCGATGATCGCGGAAGAAATTATGAAGATTCAATCGTTCGGCGGCTATG
>MGNI01000097.1:25812-26031 GCA_001795115.1 Chloroflexi bacterium RBG_16_48_8
GACGAGGTGCAATTATGGTTGATGGAATAGACATTAACAAGGCATCTTTTACAATCTTTGGCGAAGTAGAGGGTCATGATAAGCCTCTTATCATGACTAGATTGAGCTTTGCACGAATTATTGATGACATCGTTGTACCTTTTAAAACTGGAAAACCGTTTTTCATAGATGGAATTCCCGTCGTATAAGAGAATATTCGAAAGATCAAGATTATTCGTG
>MGNI01000097.1:26061-27995 GCA_001795115.1 Chloroflexi bacterium RBG_16_48_8
GGATGATCTACATCGTAGGCTTCGCCTGAGTAATCCTCAAGTACAAAAAGACATAGCCGATCAATACAACATCCGTGTTGAAGCAATCCTCCGAGAGGGTGGAGAGGACGTGACTTCGCAGGTGATAAAGGCCTTTGACATAACAATACGCCCGAAGTTAAAAGACTACCTTCCAAATAGACAAGAACTAATTCAGGCGGCCATGGTTGTATTTACTGAAGCTCTAAAGATACTAGGTTCTTGTAATGGTTAGGGAAAACGCGGTTAACAAAGCGTGCAGTCCCTTCGGGCAGTGGGGACTGCGAATCGCCCCGCCAATTGGGTTTAGACTACACCCAGGCAGTGTCCCGTTTCAACAAGGAGCAAATCAAATGAAAAAAGTGAGATTATTTATCCTTATAGTAATTGGTATTTTGAGTCTCACTTCCTGTATTGTTGATGACTCGTGGTTAGGACTAGTTGGACGCTGGCAAGATGTTGAAAATCCAAGCTTTGAATTGGAATTCACTAAGGGAGGGAAATTTAATGAGTATCTATTTAACGGACTTATCGGATATGGCGATTTTTATCCTGAAGGCGATATTATTACATTACACTACGAATCGCCATGTGGTGGTGAAAATCAAGTAAGTTGTGATGTTAGCTTAAGCTTTACTGTTACTGAAGAGACTCTAATAATCACAGATAATCAGGGAGATATTCGATTTAGCAAAGTTAGTAGTTCTCAATAATAAAAGCCGCTGAACATTGGCTGTAGGCGGACAGGGCTTCGCAATTAGAGTACGGGGCTGCTTTGCTAGCAGTCGCTCTGATTTGCAAGGGTATCTTGCCAGCCCCCCCTGCCGCTAAGCCTTACCGTTAGGCCGAATTTAAAAGAGATATGTATAATCACGCTGTCCCCAGATTCTGGGCATATTCGAATTATCTAGAGGCTACTTCGAGATTGATGAATCGTAAGTATGCTTCTCAAGACAATCTTGCCAAGCATTTAGCTTCGCTAGTTGGCTTCAGGACGATTAAGGCAAGATCAATTGGAAATAAAGATAGGATTGCCGAACTACTTAGGAATTCTTGGTTTACTGAATTACTTTTTCAAGAGACCTCAAAACATCTCAACCTAATACAGTACCAGATTCCTTGGAGTATGGTTCAAGCATATTACACAATTTATCTCTCCGTTCGAGCGTATTTTCACTCCTTCAATAGGGTAGTAGGAACTCATCACTCAGCTACCTTACGGACACTCGTGTCTGATTTTATGGCCTATAAGAATCGTTTCCCATTCCCTTGGTGTTGCTACTTTAAAGGCGATCCATTTCAATCTTCGGTTGTTATTTCTAATGCTCCTGGTTTATCGAGCATTTCTTTATCAAATCCTCTCTCGTCGGTTTATACAAACGACCCGTGGCAGCATTTTGGACTTTTCCTTAAGACTACAAGAAAAAGGCAAGTTGAAAACGCAATTAGTAATTGGAAACAAAAAAATAATCGCAAAAATATTAAGGAAAATGAAAAGAGAGATCTAATTATGAAGT
Source organism: Chloroflexi bacterium RBG_16_48_8 (assembly GCA_001795115.1). Taxonomy (GTDB): domain Bacteria; phylum Chloroflexota; class Anaerolineae; order Anaerolineales; family E44-bin32; genus MGNI01. Next base: position 27,597 of record MGNI01000097.1, read on the forward strand.
TGCAGCCGACGTCGTTCTTCGATGCTCTTTATCGGATCCGTGCCAGATCTAATTACGTGGATGTCGATTCATTTTCATTTGGCAATGTTAAGGAATCAGATGCGATGAATCTTCACTTGGAATTAAAAAACATTATTGATAAGACACTGTTCGTCTTTGAAATGATGATTGGAAAATCCCTCGGAATAGCTTGGTTAAGTAATGAAGTTAAAATCTTCTCGTCAGTCAAGACTTGTGCTTCTTGCCACTCAACAGTAGTCAAAAGGCTTAAAGTATATGAAGGGTATTTATAGTAACTCGGCCTAACATCTATGAAAACGCTGGACTTGTCAGGCTTTATTCCCGCGATTCCAGAAGCCGCTTTGTACCTCAAGGCATCTAACAACCGACTTGGCCTCG
>MGNI01000098.1:0-1269 GCA_001795115.1 Chloroflexi bacterium RBG_16_48_8
TTGAAGCCCGAGTCGATCCTATGGGGCAATTTTGATGTCTTAGAAGATAATCCTCACAGCCTTCAACCTGAACAAGTGCTCAACATTCCACCCATTGATGGCACTTTACATGTCTGGTCAGAGGGAGAAGGCCTTACGGGTATGGCGGATTTTTATGGTGTCACGGTATCAGATATCCTGGATTGGCCCGGAAATCATCTCAGTCCGGATATCGATCTGGATGACCCTCCCATCGAACCTGGAACCGTTATCATTGTTCCAGGAGGGAAACGCGAATTTGTGGATTGGAGCGCTCCGCGCATTCCACGATCCAATCCCAGCGTTGCCAGCATTTTGGGTCCAGGATATTGCGGTTCGATTTATGATGGTCCGGTGGGTTTTGGTTCCTTTATTTGGCCAACGCCGCTTCATGTTCTATCAGGCTATGATTGGTCGCCTGAAACGAACCATTTCGGTATCGATATTGCAGGAGATGAGGGCCATACCATTTCGGCTGCAGACGCCGGTGTTGTGGTTTACTCGGGTTGGCATAATGGGGGGTACGGAAACGTAATCGTCATCGATCATGGCAACGGGTGGCAGACACTCTATGCGCACTTGAGCGTGGTCTATGTCGGTTGTGGCGCAGGGGTGTTTCAAGGTACGCCTATTGGCCTGATGGGATCCACTGGTCGCTCGAGCGGGCCTCACTTGCACTTTGAAATGCGGCATGATGTCTATGGTCGGGTGAATCCTTGGAATTATCTACCATGAAAGATTGGTTCTTCTAACCTTGCACAAGTTTTAAACCTGTGCAGGATTCATTAAATATACAAGCGATCTCGATCGACTTCCTCTCGCAAAATCCGTAACTCTTCACCTGTCGGTGGAGGGTTGATTTCAATCTCATCCGAAAGGACGAGCTCAAAGCCGGTGTTTTCAAGGATTTCATCTACGTTAATACCCGGCTGGGTTGCTAAAAGCATCATTCGAAGGCTCTCTGGATGATAACCCATGATGGCCAGGTTGCTCACCACCCGATAAGGGCCTGTACCGGCGGAGAGGCCTGCTTCTTGGCGAGCTCCAGGGCCTGTCAGGTATCCTGGTGTGGTTATGAAGTCCACCTTTTCAATAAAATGTCTCCGGTCATGTCGCATAATTGCGATGGTCTGCCAGCAGTGAGATCCGACATCATTACCACCACCGCTACCAGGGAGCCTGACTTTAGGGTGATCATGATCACCGATGACGGTTGAATTGAGATTTCCATAGGGATCGATTTGAGCACCC
>MGNI01000098.1:1306-1595 GCA_001795115.1 Chloroflexi bacterium RBG_16_48_8
AGTTTCTACGATATCGCAAATCCCAGAGGCAGCTAAGGCTCGATGAAAGGTCTGCGAGCCGCCTACTGCAAGGGGCAGCTCCTCTAAAATTGCCCCCGTTCCTCCAAACTCGAAAATCGTCACCAGGTTGGGGGCGTACAGACGTTGAGCAAGAGAGGCAGCCAGCATTGGAATGCCTGTACCGATGAAGGCTGTGTTGTTATCTGTCATCAAGCGTGCGGCGCTACAGATCAACAATTCGGCGGGATTGTAATCCATGTCACTCATGAGGACCTCCGTGAGTAGTCCA
>MGNI01000098.1:1613-3304 GCA_001795115.1 Chloroflexi bacterium RBG_16_48_8
GCTCTCTTCCGACTTTCTCCAAATAAGCCTCGTGATCTTCTACCCCGTAGATATATTTTTCGAGGAAAGCTTGTGTGGTCTCAGGTTCTTTTGAGGCTTCGACCCACTCTTTGATCAATTCTTCATCCCTTCGATACTGGTAATACATTTCTCCCGGGTGCGATCCGAAAGGTGCTTCCACCACAGCGTCTACCAGGTAATAGGGGATGATGGTGCGGTCGGGCTGTGAGCGGATGACTTCCGTTGGCACGATTTCTTCCGTGCTAATGATCAAACGCTTTGATGCCCGAGCCATTTCAGCACCGAAGCCGCTGATGCCATCCATTTGGGCGTTGCCATAGATATCGGCGCGATGGACGTGAATCAAGCCAACATCGAGGATCAAGGCAGGTAGCAGGCAAAGGGGATCGCCTGTAAAGGGACATCTCACGACCTTCGCAGCGCTGTATTTCAAGGTGTCGGTGCCGAGCATAGACCTGACTGGGATGAAGGGCACCCCCATTGCAGCAGCTTTGAAACGCCAGGCTAATGCTGCATTGCTCCACTCCACACACTTTTCGACTCTTCCGCTCTCCACCTCACGCCTAAGGCAATGCGAGATGCCATAGACTTCCAACCCGATATAGGTAATATCGAGCATTTTGATGAGACTCGCTGCCAAAAGAAGATCTGCCTCGAGAACACCCTGGCCAGCCAGTCGCAGATTTTTCTTACCCTGCCGGACGATCTCTCGAGTGATGGACATGGGTGCTCTTACACTGCCATAAAGCTCGGTTCCAATGTAATCACCATCATGAATGAAGCGGCTTACGGCTTCTTTTTCGGACATTTGTTTACCGACTAATCCCTTCGGCTTCTGACGGTTCAACTCACGAAAAGCCTGGATATCAAGCGGCTGGATCAAGTCTCCTTCTCCGGATTGAATCACTTCCATGTCAGATTCTCCTTTTCCGTCAATGTGGGGTACATTCCATTCGTTGTTGCATGTTTCTTTGGTGTTGAATTCTCACCTTGGGAGAATTTGCTGCAATATTTCCCGGAATATACCCGTCGATACAGTCCATAGACACAAGATGGTCTTGGCTTTGGGCAACCTTCAAATAGCTTGGTGTTCGATGTGCGAATGGTTTTCAACCATCCAAAGACTAGCACAGCATTGTTCCTTCGACAAACTCCGAATCGCTTTTCATCATCTGATCGGGAGGGGTAAAATCTCCTGAGTGATATCTGTAATGTTCTTGGGTCAGGTATTGTCATTTTCAGTATGTATGGCTTATGATCAACGCGCACAACCGTTTTGGATGATTCTCGTGTGGAAATTTCTTTTCTTATCCTTGATTAATTGCAGGAGAAGAATTCTGTTTGACGAGGGTTGGTTGTGATGATTCTCCTCCGTTTTTACATCATCCTTCTATTCCTTCTCAGCGCCCCTTTGAACACGCTTGTAGATAAGGAACACGACCTCCCGTCTTGGTATGCACCTGGAGTCAATTTGGAGGCGCGGGAAGAACTGGATCAACTGATCGAAAGCACGGGTTACCCGGTGGATGTGCATAGTGATTACCGATCCTATTGGGATCAAGAAGCAGCCTATCTTCGCATGGTTACTGAAGAAGGACGGGAACGCGCTGATCAAGTCATTGCACGTCCGGGACATTCTGAGCATCAGTTAGGGACGACCTTCGACCTGG
>MGNI01000098.1:3407-3622 GCA_001795115.1 Chloroflexi bacterium RBG_16_48_8
GGTCGACGAATGGCCTTATGACAACAGCTGGTATCCGATCATCACTGAATTTCGGTGGGAACCCTGGCATGTTCGCTATGTTGGAGTCGAACTGGCGACCCAAATTTATCATGCTGGATATCTCGACCCTACCAGCCCTGTTCTTCCACAAGATTTTTATGAGCCTTGGATGGACTGATGTTCATGGTGTGAAATCTTCCATCGCGCTTGAATTT
>MGNI01000098.1:3631-3969 GCA_001795115.1 Chloroflexi bacterium RBG_16_48_8
CCCGCCGGTAAGGTTTCAATATCTCGCTTAGCTTCTCGACGGTCTGTTCCAGAGTCCCCGTGATAAATTCCCGCTTTCGTTCCCGTGTCTCTGCTTCTCCCACCCCGGTGACTGTGGTGGGGGAGCCAGAGACCCCAAGCAGATCTTTATCTGTATTCAAATCTTCCGAACCCCAAAGAGTTATCTGAGCCTCCCTCATCGCTTTTTCTTTAATTTCATAATCCATGAATCTAGGTTCATTGGAGGCTGTTTTAACTGAAATCACAGCCGGCACGGGAACTTGGATCATCTCATAGCCGCATGCTACCTCACGTTTTCCTCGAACCAGACCACGCTCA
>MGNI01000098.1:4049-4284 GCA_001795115.1 Chloroflexi bacterium RBG_16_48_8
GGCGCCATCGGAAGACTCTTCACCGCAAAGAATGAGGCTCACAGAGTCAAGCTTTTGGATCCCTTTTGCCAATGTGTAGGTCGTTGCCAGCGTATCTGCTCCAGCAAAATCCCTGTCGCTCAACAAATAAGCAGCATCTGCTCCCATGGCAAGGCCAATTCGGAGGAAGGGCTCAAAGTCCCCTGGTCCCATTGAAACGAGGCTTATTCGTCCCCCATGTTGGTCTCTCAAGGAG
>MGNI01000098.1:4387-9026 GCA_001795115.1 Chloroflexi bacterium RBG_16_48_8
TCGGAACCACCTTGAGGCAGACGACAATATGCAGATCAGACATTGGCTTTTCCCCTCCCGTCTTTTAGGGCTTGTATCAATGCAGGTACAATCCGAAAGACATCACCCACAACACAATAATCTGCATACTCGAAGATAGGGGCTTCAGGGTCGGAGTTGATGGCGATGACGGTATCTGCATCTTGAATCCCTACGATGAAGTGAAAAGCACCGCTTATTCCACATGCAATTGCTAATTTGGGGTGACCAATTACACCAGTCTGACCGATCTGCCTTTCCCGTTCGATGTGCCCCTCATCCACAGGAGGCCTGGTAGCTCCAACTTCACCCTCGAGAAGTGCAGCCAATTCTTGCAGTATCTTAAAGTCCCCAGCCACACCCCGACCCCCACAAATTAAGATTTCTGCCTGAGTCAGGTCAATGGTTTCGCCGATAACCCTTTCAAGGATCTCCGTCTTTATCATCTCCTGTGTAAGTTCCACTTGGATCTCCAAGGGGGTTCCGATTTTGAAATCCATGGATTTACCGATGGTAAAGACACCCGGACGGACCGTAGCCATTTGTGGACGGTGCTGTGGTACTTCAAGATAAGCCAATATCCCACCACCAAACCCAGTCACCTCCGAGATGAGGACGCCTCGATCTGGATCGATTCGCAGGTTTGTGCAATCGGCATTAAGCCCGGTTTTCAAACGAACTGCGAGTCGTCCTGCCAGATCGCGACTGTTGGGCGTGGCGCCAAAGAGAACGATGCTGGGTCTCCCAAGCAGTATGGCGGTGTAGACTGCCTGGGAATAAGCTTCGATGGTGAAATGCTGAAGCAGGGGGTGGTTGACCATCCATACTTCATCCGCACCGTATGTGTACACTTCCCCTGATAAACTTGCCACTTGGTTCCCAAGAAGAAGACCTACCAAAGGCCAACCAGCTTCATCGGCAAGTTCGCGCCCTTTTGAAAGCAGTTCTAGTGAGACGGGAGTCAGTGTCCCCTGCGCGATCTCCAGACAGACCCATATGGATTTGCTTTCTTCGTTAGGGCTGTAAATGGAAGCGACCACGAAATACTCCAAAAAACGCGATACGTGAAACGTAACGAGTAATGAGTAATGAGTAATAAGTAAATAGTGATCAGTAACCAGGAATCAGGAAACAGTTATAAGTGAAGGACGAATACTTGTTACTCATTACTTATTACTGATTTCTGATTCCCGATTCCAGATACCTGATTTCCTTCCGATCCTTCTATATTGCCCGTGCAACGATCTCGGCAATATCCAATACCTCTAAATTCTCGATCTTTTGGGCTTTGATGCTGTCTTCCAGGCAGGCGATGCAGTAGGGACAGGCTGTAGCAATGATGGAAGCCTCAGTTGATTTTGCCTCTTGTACACGATGATCTGAGAAGCGCTCACCGATGGGGGTTTCCATCCACATCCTACCACCACCGCCTCCGCAGCAAAGAGCATCCGGCCCATGCCGCTCCATTTCAATCAGGGTGATACCTGGAATGGTTTCCAATACCTGACGAGGAGCTTCGTATTCCTGATTCCAGCGCCCTAAGTAACAGGGGTCATGGAAGGTTATTTTGCGATCAACGGGTCTATGAAACTCAAACCGATCCTCCTGCAATAAGCCTCGCAAGAATTGGGTGTAATGTAAGGGTTCGAAGCTGTCGTTGATTTTGGGGTAGTGTTTCAGAAAAACATCATAACAGTGGGGAGATAATGTCACCAATTTGCTCACGCCCTTTTCGTGGAAGATTTGTGCATTCTTAATCGCAATTTCCTCGAAGTAGGGTTTATGACCAAGGCTGAGAACGGCCTCTCCACAACAAGGTTCATCCTCCCCAAGAATCCCGAAGCCGATTCCAAAGCGTTGTAGGATGGATACGAATGCCATGGCGATATGTTGTGCACGCCGATCGTATGATGGAGTGCAGCCAACATAGAGCAGCAGCTCATGTTGGTTGGCATCAAAGATCTGTAGATTGAGATTCTTCGCCCACTCTGATCGGAGGGAAGGAGGCTGAGACCAGGGATTATTATTCCAAAAGATAGACCACAATATAGAAGATAATCCTGGTAGGAGATTGCGACGCTTCCATAGGATATAACGTAGCCCTCGAATCACTTCTGCGATCGGCACACCCCGTGGACAAGAAGCCTCACATTGACCACAGGATGTACAGGTCCACAGGCTGTCAAACCCCTGCGATAATCCAAGCTGGGCATTTCGAATCAGGGTTCGTACAGAGAAACCATCCTCACGAACGACGTCCCACGGGCACGTGGTCGTACATACTCCACATTGAAAACATGGGGCAATGGCCCCTTGGGTCAGCTCCATGAGCTCTTCCCAAAGGTCATCGTCGATTGTAAGGGCTTGAGTTGTCACTAATTCAGCCTTCATAAAGCCTCAATATAAGATGGATAGCTGTTCAGCCAGTATATCAATATCCGGTTTTTCAATCCTGGGATAGCTCGGGAATGATCTTCTCCTTATGATGGGTCTCTAAATACTTATGAACAATTTCATCCATCTCAGCGATTTTTTCTGCAAATTCCTTCCCTTCTGCTGCAGAGATCCATCGCAGTTGAAGTCGTTCAGGTTCAATGCCACTTCGACTGAATTTGCGCTGCCAATATTGAAAACGCTTCCAAGTAAGGCGGTTAGCGTAGTTGTAATGGCAGTCGGATCCGGTGTCTGTCAATCGACAGCCTGTGATGAGGACTGCACCAGCGCCTTTTTCAAAAGCACGGTCGACAAAACTTTCCTCAAAGCGTGCCGAGCACATGGTTCGAATGATCCTGGCAGAGGTCGGATACTGTCTTTTCTCTATTCCTGCCAGATCCGCACCAGCGTACGAACACCAGTTGCACGTGAATACGAGACATTTCGATTCGGGATTTTCTTCCAGAGCTGCATCAATTTGGGCCAGGATCTGATCCTTCGTGAAAGAGGGCATTTGGATGGCGTCAAAATTGCATTCCGCCGCACATGTGCCACATCCCATGCAAGCCGCTTCCAGGATGCGGATGGTGCCTTCTTTGACGGGTCCGATCTGTTCAATGGCGTTGTAAGGACAGACTTTGACACAGCGCATACAGGCAATACAACGGTCTTCGATCAACTTTGCTGTTAGCGGTTCCTTCTCAATGACACTGCGTGAGAGCAAGGCGCCTGCTTTGGCAGCAGTGGCGAGAGCCTGCGCCATGGATTCGCGCACATCTTTGGCTCCCTGTGCAGAACCGGCCAAATAGATCCCTTGGGAAGTTGTCTCTACCGGACCTAATTTGGGGTGCAGTTCCATGAGAAAGCCATCTTCACTTCTGGCCAGCTTCAGTTGTTCAGAGATGTTTTCCTGGGCTGGTACCAGACCTACCACGAGGATGATTAAGTCGGTTGGAATGAGGATCCTTTTGCCAAGGAGGTGATCATAGATTTCGATCTTACCCTCGCGTACTGTAATAGCTTCTTTAGGCGGCGCATCAATGGCGTACCGGAAGAATTGGACGCCGGCTTTCATCGCCTCTTGATATAGCTCTTCCGCTTGACGGCTGTAGGTGCGAATTTCCTTGTAAAGGACGCGGACCTTTTTTCCCAGCTGCCTTAGTCGCAAAGCCTGCCCGATCATGGATGTGCAGCAGTAGCGTGAGCAGCCTGTACTATCCTGGCGTGATCCAACGCAAGCGATGAACGTGATCCGCTCGGCGTTCAGCGATCCTTGAGCTAAGATCTTCTCCAACTCAAGGTTGGTGATGACGGAAGGGCTTTGTCCATAATGAAATTCGGTTGGTTGATAGGGTGTGGATCCTGTCGCCATGATGATGGCGCCAGCCGTAAGATCCTGACCATCTGTTAGATGGGCCTGGAAATTGCCGACAATGCCCCCGATGGCTTCAACCGTCACACCAGAATGAACCTGGACCCCACTTTCCAGGACCTCTTTCTGTTTGGCAACCAATAAGTCTCCTGAGCTGATCTCAGCGGGGTAGATTTCATGGATTTTGTTTAACTGTCCGCCAAGGAGTTCCTGTTTTTCCACCAGGTGGGTCTCTATCCCCTGGTGAGCCAGGGCTGCTGCGGCTGTCATCCCAGCGATGCCACCCCCGATAACCAGAGCCACTTGTGTTAGGGGCAGGTGAGAGCTCTCCAGCGGTTCCAGTCGGCGCGCTTTCTCCACGGCCATCCGCACCATGTCGATGGCTTTGGTGGTCGCAGCCTCCTTCTCTGCTTTATGAACCCATGAATCCATGTTGCGAATGTTGGACATCTCCATGAGATAGGGGTTCAGTCCAGCGCGGATGAGAACCCCGCGGAAGATGGCTTCGTGGGTTTTGGGTGAACAGGCTGCGATCACAACGCGCGTGATCCCTTCGTGACGAATGGCATCTTCAATTTCCTGCTGTGTGTTTCCAGCACAGGAAAACATCTGGTCACCCGCGTACACCACATCCGACATGGATTTTGTGGCTTCGACAACTTTCTTTACGTCGATGACCCCAGCGATATTGCTACCACAGTGGCAAACGAAAACACCTACTCTGGGGATTTCAACACCTTCTATCGGGGGGATCTCGGGTGTCTCAGGCCAACTTCTCCGTGTCAGGTGGCTCAATGCCAGTGCAGCTGCACCACT
>MGNI01000098.1:9032-9436 GCA_001795115.1 Chloroflexi bacterium RBG_16_48_8
AGCGACGCTATCAGGGATATCCTTTGGACCCGTGGCACATCCAGCTGCGTAAATCCCTGGGCGAGTCGTCACAACAAGACCTCCCATAGTCTCGATAGCCTGGATGAACCCGTCTGTATCCAGTTCTATCCCCAGCCGTTGTGCTAATTCTGGAAGACCCTCCGGAGGAGTGACGGCATTGGCCAGCACGACCAGATCGTAATCCTGGTTTATTCGATTCGATTGTTCTGTATCTTCATAGACGACATTGATCTTTCCGTTGCTATTTTGCGCGATATGAGAGGGGCGACCGCGGATGAATCTGGCACCGGCCTCTTGGGTTCGAGCCCAGAAGCTGTCAAAGCCTTTCCCATAGGCTCTCACATCCAAATAAAGTACATCCACTTTCTCAAGTCCATGATCTA
>MGNI01000098.1:9607-9858 GCA_001795115.1 Chloroflexi bacterium RBG_16_48_8
TCAGACGTTCGAACTCGAGTGCGGTGAGGATATCGGGATGGCTTCCATACCCAAATTCACGCAGCCGCTGGGGATCGAGGCTGTCGTACCCAACGGAGACGATCACCGACCCGACTTCACGGGACATGAACCTCTCTTCAGGCATTAGAAAATCAATACATTTGGGAGGGCATACCTGAATACAGCGGTTACAGGGGAGGTAGTTGGGCGGAGTGTTTAAACAGTTATCTATGTTGATGACATAAGTGCCG
>MGNI01000098.1:10108-11703 GCA_001795115.1 Chloroflexi bacterium RBG_16_48_8
AACGTGGGGAAGTTCTTATCCAGAACGGCCATGATGCCGCCGATGGTGGCCTCACGTTCGACAAGAATAACCCGCGCTCCAGCCTCCGCCAGGTCAAGAGAAGCCTGGATGCCTGCAATCCCCCCACCGATGACAAGAACAGAATCACTCAAGGATCTGCTCCTTATTCAGGATGTATTCAAATCCTAGCTGGAAGGCTTGAAGATTGAGAGGGATGGTCCTGGGAAGGACGGAAGTTTCGATAGATTTTTTAACAGCTTCAGGCTGGACAAGTTCGGTGTGAGCAGCAAAGAAACCTAGCATGACCATGTTTGCCACGATCCGACTACCCAGTTTCTCAGCTAACTCGGTGGCAGGGATTTTTAAAACAAGATCTTCATCAAAAGGTGACACGAGTCCATGATCAATGAAGACCAGCGCCTCCTGCTTTGCCTCCGGTCGATTGCGTGTGTAAGCTTCTTGGGAGAGCGCCACGAGAATGTCTGCATTCTGTACGAAGGGGAAGTCGATGGGACGATCAGCCACCACAATGTTTACCGAGGAGGCTCCACCTCGGGCTTCTGGACCATAGGATTGCGTCATCACTGCCTCTAGCTCTCCAAAGATAGAGAAAGCTTTCCCAAGGATGAACCCTGCCAGGCCGACACCCTGTCCGCCAAAGCCTGAGATGCGTATCTCTTTTCTCATTGGGACGGCTCCACATTTACAGGCTTGTAAGGAGGGGGATCACGATCCAGGAATCGACCGACATAAATAGGCTGGTCCTCCCTTAGATCGATCCCCAGTTCATCCATGGGGATACCATCCGCTAAAAGGCAACGCTCTCGATACAACTCCATCTCTTGCAAGCCGTCTGGGATCTGATTCGATTTCCCAAAACCAATGGGGCAGGGGGCTAACACTTCGATGAAGCAGAAGCCTGGCTTGTTAAACGCGTAGAGAATATCATCTCTCGTCTGACGTACATGCATGGTGGTCCAGCGAGAGACGAAGTTGGCTCCAGCCGCGGCCAATAGGTTTGCGAAGTTAAAGGGCAACTCTGGATTTCCATAGGGAGAGGTGGTCGTGAAAGCGCCAAAAGGAGTCGTAGGTCCAGCTTGTCCCCCAGTCATTCCGTAGTTGAAATTATTGGTACAAATCACAGTGATATCGACATTTCGTCTGGCGGCGTGGATGAGGTGATTTCCACCAATAGCGGCCAGATCTCCATCCCCACTGAAAACAGTAACGATTAGTTTGGGATTGGCAAGTTTTAAACCAATCGCAAAAGGGATGGCTCTGCCATGGGTGGTGTGGTATGAATCAATATTCATGTACCCTGCCACACGTCCAGAACAGCCGATCCCTGAAACGACGACATGCTGATCGAGAGGGTAGCCCGATTCGAGGATGGCTTGGGCATAGCATCGCATGCCGATGCCAATCCCACAGCCAGGACACCAGATGTGAGGCATCCTTTCCGCACGAATCACCCCATCTAATGGGTGTGTGTCAACGACCACGGCTGTTGCCATGGCTGGCGACCTCCTTGATGGTATTGAAGATAGGTTCGGGGGCCATCATCTCCCCGCCTGCATGGTGGACACCGTATACAG
>MGNI01000098.1:11756-12041 GCA_001795115.1 Chloroflexi bacterium RBG_16_48_8
GCATCCACTTCTTCCGCCAAGGATCGGATCATTTCTTCTGGAAAAGGCCATATGGAAATGAGCCTCAGGAAACCTACGGGGATCCCCAGGCTTCGAGCGTCCCTGACTGCCCTACAAGCTGAGCGGGCCGTACTCCCGAAAGATATGACGACAATCCTGGCACCTTCCATAAAGGATTCCTCGGTCCGAATCATTTGATCCGCATTTCGTTGGACCTTCTCCACCAGTCGAGTGACCAGGGCATGGTGGGCTTTCGCTGTCATATCCGGATAACCCTCTTCATCA
>MGNI01000098.1:12106-13818 GCA_001795115.1 Chloroflexi bacterium RBG_16_48_8
ACGAGATCGGGATCATCGGCGCGGAAGGGAGAGAAAGGGTCCCCTGGTTTTTCTTTTGGTTTTTTTCGTTCCCATCTAGGGATCTGATCAGGGGTAGGGATAACCACACGCTCAACCATGTGGCCTACGACTTCGTCGGACATGAGAAGGACAGGAACCCTGAACCGATCCGCGATGTTGAACGCGTGTACTGTCAGATCGAAAGTCTCCTGTGGGGACCAGGGTGAGTACGCCACGATGCCGTAATCACCATGCGAGCCCCATTTGGCCTGCATGATATCGGACTGTCCTGGCAATGTGGGAAGCCCGGTTGAGGGTGAGCCTCGTTGAATGTTTACAAGCACACAGGGGATCTCCAGCATGACGGCCAATCCCAAATTTTCCATCATGAGGCTGAAACCTGGCCCTGAGGTGGCCGTCATGGAGCGGGCGCCGGCGGCTGAAGCGCCAAGGATGGCTGCCATACTGCCTAGTTCATCCTCCATTTGAATGAAGACGCCTCCAATTTGAGGGAGGCGGATTGCTAATCGTTCGGCGATCTCGGTAGATGGGGTAATAGGATAGCCTGCGAAGAAACGGCATCCAGCAGCCAAGGCTCCCTCCGCGCAGGCGTAATCACCGTGCATGAAATGTTTGCCGGATAGCACGGCGCCGTCGGTCATGCAACAACCTCCAGGGTGAAAATGGCGAATTCTGGGCATACCATCGTACAGAATTCGCAATGAACGCAGGATTCTTCCATACCAGGGATGACTTCTGGATAATGGTAACCTTTAGAGTTCATTTCTGAGGAGACTTGAAGAATTTGACGGGGACAGAATTCAATGCAGATTTTACATTCCTTGCAGCGCTCAGGGAGGAGGTAAACCTGGCCTTGGGGGATGACGACCGTGTCCATATCCACTGGTACTCGTGCGAAGACCCTCATTTGTTTCTCACAAGCTTCCCTTGCTGCAATGCAGGCTGGGATGATGATGCATCAACCGGAAATGATGAGGATTATATACAGGTAGTTTGCTCTACGCTTTAATGGCAGAATAGGGGGAGTCTCTCCCCTGAGCAAGTATCAACTGTCAGTGCAAATGATGTCACTCGTCAGTCTAAATCCTCTAATGAATAGTAAAAAGGTAAAGTTGAGTTAGATACATCATAACTACAGAAATTTCTGTAAGACTTGAATGATACTCCCACTAGGTTCTCTGCTCGTGGAAGATTCTTTGAAAATGTATTGTATGGGTCTTCTGAAGAAAGACAACAATCCATGTATTCTTTCAGCTGGAGCTTTCTCAGACACATGCTCAGACGGAATCCGGATCACAAGAGGCGGGTAGGGGGCGTGTTGATAAGGATGTGGTTGAGGGTGCGTTTAAAGAGGTGAGAAAGCTCTAATGTAGATTTAAGAAAATGAGGTTAGGGTATTAGAGAATAGTGAAACGCCGAGAAATAGGAGTGGGTGGAATGGAAATCCGCCCTCCATCGAGGTGAGAGACGAATGTGAGACGGATTGAAATTCATGGCATGATCGATCAACCAGGAGATGAGGATGAAAAGTCCATCGAAGTAAAGGTGATAGATAACCAGTCCTCAAGGGAGCTTCCTGAGGTGGAGGCTGGCCTTCCTAAGACCGCAGGGGAAGAACGGATGGCGGGTAAGATGGAAGAATGGAAGGACAAGTATCTCGGGTTGTATGCAGAGGTGGAGAATACAAAAAA
>MGNI01000098.1:13859-14777 GCA_001795115.1 Chloroflexi bacterium RBG_16_48_8
AGCGCGGTCCCTGCACCATAATTTGAAGGGGGGACCGTTCGGAAGGTCGAACAAAATGGGTAATTCCCTGACGGGCAGGAAGTGCGTCCCGCAAAAGTCTTAATTGCAGGTCGTTCGATCTAACAGGGCAAGCAGGCAGGGTTTTCTATGAAGAGATGGGACAACCGTTCCGATGAATACCAAAATGAATAAATTGAGCACTTATGGACTATAAAGATTATTACAGCATACTCGGTGTGAACAAAGACGCTACGGAAGCCGAAATAAAAAAGGCTTTCCGAAAGCTGGCGCGCCAATATCATCCGGATGTAAACCCAGGGGATGACTCGGCAGAAGAACGTTTTAAGGAAATCAATGAAGCCTATGAAGTTTTATCCGATAGCGAAAAACGAAGTAAGTATGACAGGTTCGGTTCTCAATGGAAGCAGTATCGTCAAGCTGGAGGAAGACCGGAGGATTTTAACTGGGGCCAGTGGACAGCACAACCGGGGGGTCAGCGCGTTTACACACAGACCGTGAGTCCGGGGGAGTTCGAGGAGATTTTTGGTGGAGGTTTGGGAGGTTTTTCCGATTTCTTTGAAACCTTATTCGGAGGATCAAGACGACAGACTCCCAGAGGCTTCCGGGAGTATGAGTACACCCCTCGTCCTCAGCGTGGACGGGATAGTGAACACTCGGTTCGAATCAGCCTGGAGGAGGCTTTCCATGGGACAAATCGCGTTATAGAGTGGGAGGATGGACGTAGAATTGAGGCGAAAATTCCACGCGGTGTCCGTACCGGATCCCGAGTCAGGCTGAGTGGTCAAGGGCAGCCTGGGATGAGTGGGGGACAGTCAGGCGACCTTTATATTGGTGTCGAAGTTGAGCCACATCCTCGGTTCCAACGCGATGGGGATGATCTGAAAATGACTCTTCCAG
>MGNI01000098.1:14796-16790 GCA_001795115.1 Chloroflexi bacterium RBG_16_48_8
TCTCGGAGGCGAAGTAGGTGTTTCCACTTTCGATCGTTCGGTTGAATTGACCATCCCACCGGAGACGCAGAATGGGAAGATCTTCCGGCTGAGCGGGTTGGGGATGCCAAATCTGCGCAACCCTGATCAACGAGGAGACATCTATGTATCTGTGGAGGTGAGGCTCCCACAAAACTTAGGTGAAAGGGAGCGGGGCCTACTGCGGGAATGGAGAGCTGCTCGATCGGATGGAGGAAGGGATGGGGTTGCTTGATAGGAGGGATGGCTGTAACGGAATGGGCTGTCATAGGGTCAGGCGGAGGTAGGCCAATGAATTGGAAGGATTGGAAAGCCTCAGAATACGAAAAACCTCTCTTTACTCGATCAGTTGCTGCCCGTCTGGCACGCGTCTCCGTGGAATTTCTCACGCAATGCGAACAGGAAAGACTCGTCGAGTCACAAATAATGAGGGGAGGGGATCGGGGTCTCAGTCGTCGGGATATCCATCATCTGGCCAGGATCCGGAGATTACAGGAGGATCTGGAATTGGATATGCCCGCAGTCGAGGTCGTGCTTCGATTGCGGCAGCGGGTGATTGAACTCCTGCGTATGTTGGATGAGATGGAGAGGGTGATGGCGAATCGTGAAGAGGAGTTGATAGCGGAGATCAGAGCATTACAGCGACGGATGGCTGAAGAAATCCCTTGGGAAAAGGATGAGAGGTAAGGAGAAGAAACCATGCGATTGGATAAATTCACGCAGAAATCTCAAGAGGTCATACTTGAAGCCCAGAATCAGGCTCATGAATATAACCATCCTGCAGTCGAAGCAGAGCATCTTCTGAAAGCATTGATTGAGCAGCAAGATGGTGTAGTTCCATCCGTATTAAAGCGGATTGGAGTGGATGAGCAAATGTTCCTGCACGGGATTGATGAATCCCTCGCCAAGATGCCGCGCGTAACAGGAACTTCTATTCAGGTCGGTATGAGCCATGAGTTGTCTGGCATTCTAGAGGAAAGCGAAAAGATCGCAAACGACATGAAGGATGAGTATGTCTCCACGGAACATCTTCTGTTGGGTTTGGTGCAGCCCAGGGCGGGTCGCGTGCGTGATCTGCTTTCGCGATCTGGGGTTGATTACAACGCGGTGATGCAGGCCTTGGCTGCAATTCGTGGTTCCCAAAGAGTGACCAGCCAGACACCCGAAGGGCAATATGAAGCCTTGGCTAAATATGGGCGAGATCTTACCGAGGAGGCGAGGAGGGGGAAACTCGATCCGGTGATCGGTAGGGATGAGGAGATACGTCGGGTGATTCAGATCCTCAACCGCCGGACGAAGAACAATCCCGTCCTCATTGGCGATCCTGGGGTTGGGAAGACAGCCATTGTGGAGGGTTTGGCACAGCGTATTGTGAAAGCCGATGTCCCCCTGGGATTGAAGGATAAACGTTTGGTCTCCCTGGATATCGGGTCACTCGTCGCCGGGGCGAAATACCGAGGGGAATTTGAGGAACGCTTGAAGGCTGTTTTGAAGGAAATTCAGGATCGAGAAGGGGAAATCGTCCTTTTCATCGATGAGATGCACACCCTGGTTGGAGCCGGTGCAGCCGAAGGGGCGATCGATGCCAGCAATATGCTTAAACCCCTTCTAGCTCGAGGAGAACTGCATGCCATCGGGGCAACGACTCTAGATGAATACCGCAAGCATATTGAGAAGGATGCTGCTTTAGAGCGGCGTTTTCAACCTGTCTATATCGGTGAACCCAGTGTCGAGGATACCATCAGCATCTTGCGCGGTTTGAAAGAGCGTTATGAGGTACATCATGGGGTGCGCATCACCGATGGGGCTGTGATCTCTGCAGCTACCCTGAGCCATCGCTACATCTCGGATCGGTTTCTCCCAGATAAAGCGATTGACCTGATCGATGAGGCTGCCAGTCGTTTACGTATGGAGATCGATAGCAAACCTGCGGAGCTGGATAAGGTCGATCGTGAGATCATGCAGCTCGAGATCGA
>MGNI01000099.1:0-4824 GCA_001795115.1 Chloroflexi bacterium RBG_16_48_8
TGTTTTGGCCGATTTTATCCAGGATGAGGATTCCCCGGCGCCTGTTGAAACTGTGACACAAAATCTGCTCCAGGAACATTTGAAAGAAGTCTTAAACTCACTTCCACCTCGAGAGGTGCGCATCCTGCAGTTAAGATATGGGCTTCTTGACGGTCATAGCTATACGCTGGAAGAGGTTGGAAGAAAAATGGGAGTGACCAGGGAGCGCGTACGTCAAATCGAAGCTCAAGCATTGAGCCGTCTACGACATCCTGGCCATCGAAGGAAGTTGGTAGATTATCTCAGAGAGTGAGTCGTGGATTTGTTCTTTCACAGGCTACTTCAACCAAGAAGTAGCCTTTTTATTAGGTAGGGACACCCCATCGGGGAGTCTTCACATCTTCTTCAGGATGCTCACGATGAAGTAGCTTATCCAGATGCAAAGAAAGGGGATTAATGGAACATAATAACGTTGAAACGGTAATGGATTAGCCCATAAAAGAGCAACTGTCTGTGCCGCTGATGCTGCCAATAGAAGCAGCATGGAGCGATGACTTTGCCATCCTTCCTTCCTAATTTCAATTCCAAGATGTACACATGCCATAAGTGTAAACAGCAACAGGATTCCCCCTCCAATCCATCCACGGAACAGCGTATGATGGAAAGATGACAAATAAATCTCTTCCTCAGGTTCGGTATTTGGATGATAGTTGCCGGACTCAGCAAATTGAGGACCGCTGATGAAGAGGTGGGCAATCAATGCTCCCAATCGTTCAAGTGGATCGTGGAGGATTTGGTCAGGTGCAAGCGTTTCAATTTCCTCTACCATTCCCTGGAGAAACTGAGTTCGTTCATGCCATTGGGCCTGTATGGCTTGGAAGGGGTTTGACCATAGGAGAGGATTGAAAAGCAGGTATAGCATAACGAATGTGGCGATAAAGAGAGTGACATGATGTAGAAGCCATTTCTTTTTATCTTTGAGATTTGCGGGAAGCCAAAACACAGATAAAAAACCTATGGGGACCAGTATAACGGCAGACATTTTTGCACAGGCTGCAATTGCAGTGCCTAACCCAGCAAGCCAAGGGTGTTTACCACCCTCCAGGATGCCAAGAATGGCGAGGGAGACACCAAAAATCAATGTGCCCTCCGCCATGGCTCTTCTACCATGGAGCAGCACGAGTGTATGGGTGCCAAGTAGGAGAAGCGCTAAAATTCCTAAATTTCTGCTCTTGATACTTCTGCCGCATAAGTACAATATAGGAAGGCTTAAAATAACCATCAAGGTGCTGGCAGTCCTGGCTGCGGTCAGCAAACTTGGATCAGGAAGAGCCCCAGCTGCTTCATTTTCATCCCATGTGAGGGACCAATTCCAGTCGACGGATACACTTTCGACCCCAAAACCAGCTACACGCCTTCCAAAGGCCAGGATGTACTTTGGTAGCGGGGGGTTAAGGACCCGATAGGTTTGATCTAATTCTCCTTCCTTGTTTTGATGGTATGTAAGAGATAAAGGGTCAGTCAGAAACCGTTCGAAATCTCTACTTTGATAGAGCAAGGAAACCTCATCCGGATGGAAAGGAATTCTAGAGATCCCGTTGATCTGGATGGCCGCAATGACCAAAAAAAGGAAAACGAGCAGGATCCTTCTTACGGTGCAAGAGGTTCTAAGCTGCCCAGCTAAGTGAAAGATAAACCTTTTAGAATATTGTCTCTCATGGGTTATCGTCATCATCGATTAAACCTAACTCTGGATTATACGCAGGTATGAAAACGATACCAGCGGTCCTTCTGTGTTTCTCCACTCGCCCAACTCTCACGGCTGTGTCGGAGGGTATTGATCTGAGTCGTGAGTCGCTTTCCTATCATTGTGAACCTCAACGGGAATTGGGATTATCTAAACCATGTGCGTAGAATCGGTTAATACGCTAAAGTCGAGTACAAATGGAAACCTAGTGGGTCTATCGTCCATTTAATGTATCAGAAATCCATAGGCTGAATTCAGGGGTGATATGAAGCGACACTCCCGCCTCACACCGCTTCAATGTTTTCACCAAGCGCACAGGATGGTAGATGCCTGAGAATGCACCCGCAAATTATAGTAGTTGGTTGACACTTGAATTAGATGTACAATGAAGCCCGTTTTTCACAGAGTAATCCTTCAAAGGATAAAAATATTTACTTGTCGGATAACAAATGTTGTTTGGGGTGAGAGAAAAAGGTGCGGAGGAAAGACCTTGTTCTGGCTAAATTTTGAAACAAAATGGGGTCGATTTGGCTTAGTCTTTCTTTTAGTGATTGGATTTGCTCTGCGTCTTTTCGTCGCCTGGCAACCTGTGCCCGTCTTATTGGAGAAGAACTTACCAGATGATTCCTATTATTATTTCTTGATCGCTAAAAACACAGCTCAATTGGGGAATGTCAGTGTTGATGGCATCAATCAAACCAACGGATTTCATCCCCTGTGGGCATTGTTCTTGATCCCAATCTTCGGCTCTTCCTCCATGCCAAATGATCTTCATATTCATCTGGCTCTTACCTTGGGTGGTTTACTAGATGTCATAGCCATCTGGGCTATCTCTCAAATCACGAAAAAGCTTGGGAAGGATGAATCTTTCGCGATTCTAGCTGGTTGCCTTTATGCATTTAATCCTTTTGTTGTTCTCCAGGCGACAAATGGCCTTGAGACTTCGCTGGCGATGGCAACTTTGATGCTGTTTTGGTTGCGCTTCCTATACTGGTTAGAAGGAAGATCTACAAAGTGGAAAGACGTGGGTATCGGTCTGCTTACTGGGCTCGTATTGTTAGCAAGATCAGACAATGCGTTTTTCCTAGGTTTTGCCTTCCTGACCGCACTGTTGCATCTAGGTGTCAAGGAGTTCATTCGCCGGGCTGTAATCCTGGGTCTGGTAGTGATCATTGTTGTTGGACCCTGGATGATTTGGGGAAAGATTAGTGTCGGTAGTTGGATTCAGGAAAGTGGTTTAGCTGTACCTTACGCAATCCGCGAGCGTTTTGCTGCGGGAGGTGGAAGTACATTTTCAGATCTGCTGAGTGAAGCTTTTCAAAATCTACTCTACAAAGCCTTTTGGTTGCACGGTGATCCCACAGGTCTTCCATTTATCATTGGCTTAGTAATTTGGCCGCTTATCATTCTTGGTCTCATAAAGAGGTGGCGGGAGGAAGACTCTCATCAGGAGAAGCTACTGCTCATTCCATTTATTTTCGGGTGTGGTGCCATGATCCTGTTCCATGCTGGTCTACGTTGGTATGCAAGACCCTGGTATTTTGTACCAACAGCAGCACTCTTCAGTATCAGCTTTTCAATCCTATTGCTGCGGCGCATCCAATGGAATCGTTTATCCTTTCTCCTGACAGCTCTCCTTATGGGCTACTTCACCCTTTCAGGTTATGTTCTTTGGGGACCAGGGCTGTATCCCTGGCAACGAGATATGTATGCATCCGCATTGTGGATTCGAGAGAATATTCAATCAGATGAAGTTGTGGGGAGTTTTAATTCGGGCATCTATGCCTATTACAGCAATCATCGCGTGGTCAACCTCGATGGAGTAGCAAACCATCAGGCTTACCAGGCCATCAAAGACTCGAATATTCTCAAATATCTTCAAGAGAATGGCATCACGAAATTGGTTGATTATGATCATGCCATTCGAAACGAATATGCCCTCTTTATGGGTCCTGGATATCCGGCGGATTTGGAGGAAATCGCTGTTCTTGGTGGCGATATCCAGCATCCATTAGGGCTTTTAAGGGCGTATGACATCCATGGGGCTGTTGTCCCTTGAAGGTAACTATGTGAGCAATTTTCTGTCAAAGGTTGTGTTAAATCGTCTCATCCCCACCCATTTCTTGAGTTTCAAATGGTCGGTTTTTATTGTTGCCGTTATTGCGATTGGTTATAAAGCATTTCTCTTGGTGAGTGATGTTGTGCCATTCAACTCGGATGAAGCGATTGTAGCTCTTATGGCAAAACACATTCTTGAGGGAGACCGACCGATTTTTTTCTATGGTCAGGCTTACATGGGAAGCCTTGATGCTTGGCTCGTTGCCCTCGGATTTAAATTATTCGGCCAAGAAGTAGCAATTATTCGAGGGTTGCAAACTCTATATTTTGTAGGTGTCGTAGTATCCACGGCGTCCTTGGGAAGGTTGATCTTCAGATCCGATCGAGTGGGAGTATTAGCTGCGCTTCTTATGGCAATTCCTGCCGTAAATGTGAGCCTTTATACAACAGTATCGATCGGAAATTATGGCGAGGTCATGCTGATAGGTAATTTTCTTTTAATCATTACGATCAAAATTGAATCAGAGTCAAAACTTCTATGGTATCTATCCTGGGGGTTCCTGGCTGGAATTGGGTTGTGGGCTTTTGGTTTGTCTCTTGTTTACATTTTACCCTCAGCTTTTCTTCTGATCCATAAAATCGTTTCACGTGGTTGGATCAGGGCTTTCTGGAAAAATCTCCTTCCATTGCTTTTGGGTTTTGCTGTTGGGATCGTTCCAATCCTCCTTTGGACCTTTCAAAATGGCTTCTCGCTGCTGATCGAAGAATTTTTGGGCTCTGCAATCTCTGGAGTAAGTCCTTCAAATCCCTTTATCGCCATATGGGAGCATCTTTACAACTTCCTTCTGTTTGGCACAACCGTCATTTTTGGATTGCGTCCTCCGTGGGAGATCCGATGGTTAGCCAAACCGCTTCTCCCTGTGGCTCTTGCTTTCTGGTTGGTCATTCTGATATACGCTTTTAGGAGCCTTACGAAAAAAGACGAAGCGCAGGTTGGTAGATGGATTCTTGTGGGCTTAATGGCAACATTGGTTGCAGGG
>MGNI01000099.1:4846-5178 GCA_001795115.1 Chloroflexi bacterium RBG_16_48_8
GCGGATCCTTCGGGAAGATATTTCCTCCCTTTGGCTGTTCCACTTTGTTTGTTCGCGGCAGATTTTTGCACGAATCTAAATCAACATTCCAAAGGGATAAAATGGGCTTATCTATTGCCATCCGCTATATTGGCGTTCAATCTATGGGGGACGATTGAGGTAGCGCATCATTATCCTCCTGGATTGACAACACAATTTGACTCGATAACCAGGATTGATCATCGATTTGATGAAGAATTGATCCGGTTCTTGAAGGAAAATGAAGAAACGAGAGGTTATACAAATTACTGGGTCGCTTATCCCCTTGCCTTTCATTCTGACGAAGAAATCGT
>MGNI01000100.1:0-2787 GCA_001795115.1 Chloroflexi bacterium RBG_16_48_8
AAGTCTTTGATGAAACCGGTCTTGAACAATGGTTGTCCTCTGGTGTCGATGCTGTCAGAAGACCGCATTTAGATGGCGATGTGGATGCATTTACACCACTCTCACCGAGAGAAATGGAAATCCTCCAATTTGTTACACGTGGTCTTAGCAATAAAGAGATCGCCATGAAACTTGAGATCAGCCATCAAACTGTGAAGAATCACATGACAGCCATCCTGAACAAATTAGATGTAGAGGACCGCACTCAGGCTGCAGTCTATGCATTACGCCATGGGTGGGTACGGCTACAGGACACACATAAGTAATAAGAGGAATACGGGCCTTATGAAAGAATCTGCGGCTGAGGAAGGCCTCAGCCCATTGGAAGAATTCATCCGTTATAGCAGGGATGAACTCGATCAGGTCAGTACAGGCTTGAGGGAAATCGGGTTGCTTGTTGAACAAAGTCAGGGGGAAGTAGACAAGTTAGCTCAACGTAATGCCACCATTACCTCTCATCTACATCAAATCCAGGCCCAATTCGAGGTTGTGCCTAGAGAAGATATCCGGTCAGCTTATGAGCAAGCTCAAGACACCCAGCAGAGGCTATTTACGATGCGCGGTCAACTTGAGAAGCTCCAAAGCGATCAAGCTAATCTCCTACGCTTTGAGAATTATCTTGTTCGCACCCTATCTATGCTCGAAACAGGTGTTACCCCAGCCTCTATAAAACCCTCAATAGACGCAAACGAATCCACCATCCAAAAAGTTATTGAGGCCCAGGAAAATGAAAGGCGCAAAATCTCAAGACTCATCCATGATGGACCCGCTCAAGCTTTGGCAAACTTCATTCTGCAGACTGAGATCGCTATGCGACTATTTGATATCGATCCGAATCAAGCAAAAGATGAGCTGAACAGTCTAAAAGAGGCAGCAACATCAACTTTCTCCCAGGTGCGCGATTTTATATTTGATCTTCGCCCAATGATGCTTGATGATTTGGGTCTTATCCCTACTGTGCGAAGATATGTGGAGGCTTATAAGGAAAAAACTGGTTTGGATATTAGCTTGACTATTACGGGCAGTGAAAGAAGGTTAGAGCAGCACCGAGAAGTTATTTGTTTTCGGTCCCTCCAGGAAATCTTAAGCAATATTCGAGATCATGCCCAGGCTACACAGGTGAAACTATCTGTTTATCTGGATGAGGATGAGGTACGCGTCACCTCTGAAGATAATGGCCGTGGTCTGAGAGCTCATTTTGAAAGCGATGAGAGCGAATACGCCTCAGGATTGCGGGACGTACAAGAGCTGCTGAGCCAACTAGGGGGAGAGTTAAAAGTTGAATCTTCTCCTGATGAAGGGACGAAAGTAGGGCTATCTATGAAAACTAGGTGACCCTTTATTCAAAACCCCTTCCATCAATGTCTCCATCTTAAAAAATTTTTCACCTTGGAATCCAATGGTGAGTGCCTTCCACAAACGATTGTATGGTATCCCTTAGGGCGAGAATTGTCATGGTGTAGTACGCTGCTGCCGCCCCATTCCGCGCATTTACTACACCTCAAAGGTATTATGCGGTATAAAATGGAATCCACCCCTGATTTAAGTCCTATTGCGGATAATGGGATGGCTATCTATACTAAACGTATGGATGCCTGATAAGAACAGGTAAACTGACCGCGGAAGGAGGTGAGTAGAATGCTATATGCTCCGAAGGAGAAGGGCCAGGGGCTCGTCGAGTACGCTTTAATCCTTGTTTTAGTGGCTGTCGTTGTAATTGTCATTTTGGCGTTGCTCGGCCCTGCCATCGGGAATGTGTTCAGCAATCTCGTTAGCAACATCTAACCCGCCGAGGATGTTCTCATACAGGACATCACCTGGCACAGTAACCGTGGAGCCCTATCGGTGATAGGGCTCCTTTTGTAAAATTAGGGTAAACCTTTTCGCTGGACCCATAAGCCTACTTGACTTAACCTTGGGAAAAGGTATCATAGCCACAGCGGTAGGTAATCTAAAATCGTGGTCCGACAAGGAGGGATTATGCGTCGCGGCCGAGTATTAGTTTTGGTAGCGTTACTGTTTTTAGGAATTGCGTTGGTAGCGTATTTGCTGATGACTATGAATGGTGATGGTCTTATAAGTACAGAACCCACACAAGTCCCTGTTATTCGAGATGCCAACATCGTCATTGCAGCTCAAGATATCCCAAGGGGTGCAGAAATTCCACCCGATGCGGTCATATCCACCACATATCCTTCGGATATGCTCGTCACTGGGGATGGTGGCATGATCACGGATGTCAACCTGGTCGTCGGGCGGTATGCGAGGATGGATATCGCTCGCGGGGTTCCGATCACAAGCAACATGGTCACAGATCAAGTGGGCAACTTATTGGATGTCGGTTCGGATGCAGCCATTGCCATAGAACCAGGTTACACTGCAATCGCGATCCCAATTTCGCGTCTTTCGAGCGTTGCCTATGCTGTCCGAGAAGGCGATCAAGTCGATGTTCTTGTGAGTATGCTCGTTGCTGACTTGGATAGAGAATTTCAGACATTGCTCCCCAATATTTCCGCCGTTCTTTTTGGGGTCGATGGGCCGCTTACGGGTCGAATCTGTGACATGGTCAATTCCACCACACCGGGGCTCTATGTATGCGTCATGAACCAGGATAAACCCATCGGACGAACCGAGACGGATGTTTCAACGGGAGAGCTGCTTTATATGATCCCCGGTGAGACACAACGTCCCAGACTTGTCACTCAGAGAATCATCGAGAAGGCAACGGTCCTGCATGTGGGAACATTC
>MGNI01000100.1:2793-3199 GCA_001795115.1 Chloroflexi bacterium RBG_16_48_8
GTAGATGAGATTTATCAACCAACGTATGTTGCTCCGGAGGAGGGGGGTCAAACGACAGAACAAACGGTGACAACAGTAACCAAACCCCCTGATATCATCACGCTCATCGTGGAGCCACAAGATGCACTTGCTTTGAATTATATCATCAAGGCGGGTATTGACATTGTACTTACCCTTCGTTCTCCAAATGATCCTAAACAGACTGAGACCACCACTGTATCTCTCGAGTACCTGTTTGACAATTACAATATCACTGTGCCATCTAAACCTGCCTATGGATTACAGCCTCGTCTAGATAAAATAATTCCTCCTGTATTACCAAACGACAGCGGGACAACATCGCCAGCACAATAAAAGTCTTGGGAGGGGAAGTGTTTTATATATGATAGAGCGGCAGGATGATAGA
>MGNI01000100.1:3218-4738 GCA_001795115.1 Chloroflexi bacterium RBG_16_48_8
ATGATCATGCAGGTTACGTCGACAATATCCGCAAACTCCTGCAATTTGAAGCGGATATTGTCGTGGTGGGTTCCGCGCGCACTTCAGAGGAAGCACTTCAATTAGCTACAAGAGAAAAGCCCCATGTCACCCTGATGGATATCAATCTGAGACCGGATGATATGGACGGCATATTGCTTACAAAGAAAATTAAAGATGATCTTCGTTTTACACAAATCATCATCTTGTCGGTGCAGGTTGAGCCGGATTACATGCGTCGGGCAATGCAGGCCGGCGCCAGGGATTATCTCACCAAACCGCCTGCGAGCGACGAATTGATCAAAGCTATTCGTTCGGCTGGTAGAGTAGCCATCGATGAGGAAAAGAAAGAGCAAATTCGAGAGGATGATCGAAAACCAATTGTTCCCACTACACGACCTCGAGGAAAACTTCTCACAGTGTATAGTCCAAAAGGTGGGGTGGGTTGTACGATGTTGGCGACCAACCTGGCTATTGGCTTGAACACAGATGAGACCCCCACTGTGCTTGTAGATGGAAATTTGCAGTTCGGGGATGTGTCGGTGTTTTTGAATTTGCAGGTGAAAAACAGCATTGTGGATCTCGCCTCTCGATCGGAAGAGATGGAACAGGATATCGTCGAGGAGGTGCTCATCCGTCATGAAAGCGGTCTTCGGGTTCTGGCAGCGCCTCCACGACCCGAAATGGCAGATGAAGTACATGCAGAAGAAGTAAAAAAGGTTTTGAGGTATCTGAAACATCACTACGCTTATATCATTGTCGATAGCAGTTCAACCATGGACGATATCACCTTGGCTATCCTGGATCTAACCGATGTTTTATTAGCGGTTGCAACAACGGATATTCCATCGATTAAAGACGCGCGACTTTTGTTCGACCTATTGAGCATACTGGAGTTCCCAAGAGAGAATATCCTATTTGTTCTTAACAAAACCGATCGAAGAACTGGAATCACCGCTGAAGCGGTCTCGGAGAATCTCAAGCATCCCGTTGAAGGGGAAATTCCCTCCGATGAGCGTGTTGTAGCCAATTCTGTCAACCGTGGGATCCCTCTCCTACTTGGGGATAAGAGTCGACCTATTGTTAAAGACCTTCTGGATCTTCTGGGTGTGGTGAAAGAACGTTTGATGAGAAAAAATGAGGCGGAAGAAGAATTAGGTGAGGTTGTACGTTTACGGGCATTTGGTCGGTAAGTACTACATATTTGCGGGTAGCGCGGGTTCAGGAGGATGGAACATGTCACTGTTAAAACGTATTGAACAAGGGCAAGCACAACAAGACAACGTTCCCCAGGAAAGTCAGAGGGGGGGCTCAAGTTTAGGAAAAATCGCTCCAAGCAAAGTACCCCCACCGGGAGTGGGACCTCGAGGGGGGGATTACTTTGATCTGAAAACCAGGGTTCAGAATAAACTCCTTGCTGAATTAGATCCATCCATGGATATCAGCCAAACAGCTGAGGTACGCCGGACGATTGAAGAGCTCTTTGAGACTATCCTGGCTGA
>MGNI01000100.1:4780-5098 GCA_001795115.1 Chloroflexi bacterium RBG_16_48_8
GTTGCTGAGATCCTGGGTTTAGGACCTCTTGAACCGCTCCTCGCAGATGAGACCATCACCGAGATCATGGTAAATGGTGCGAAAAATATCTACATCGAGCGTGGGGGTAAAGTTTACCGTCAGACAGCAACCTTTGAGAGTGATGAACATCTGATGCGTATCATCGATCGCATTGTAGCACCCCTTGGTCGACGGATCGACGAATCCAGCCCCTACGTCGATGCGCGTCTTCCGGATGGGTCACGTGTCAACGCGATCATCCCCCCCATCTCTCTGGTTGGTCCTGTGCTGACCATCCGTAAGTTCGCCAAGAGCCCT
>MGNI01000101.1:0-637 GCA_001795115.1 Chloroflexi bacterium RBG_16_48_8
GTTCGCTGTTTGTCAAATTACTTCCGGCCAATCACCTAGATCATGAGCGTGCAGGCTTCCTGGCGGAATGCCCTCGCTGGCGATTCGATTAGCCAGGACCTGGACAGCACGATTATAGGGTGTAGCTACTCCATGAAGTGCGCCAAGCAGCACGATTTCACCGTTTAAGTAATCCGTTTCAATAGTTGGGAGGCCTCGCGCCAGGCTTTGCCATGTTGAGGAGCCCATGCGAGGGCTTCCTGCAATTTCGGTTCTCTTAAAGTAGGGGCGAGCGCGTTCGTGCATTTCCTCCGTGGAGGCGAATTGGATACGGGCTGCCTGGTAACAGGCCAGGGCTTCTTCTCGTAGCGCCCGGGAAATGTCCTCTGTGGGTTCATCGGGTTTAAAGATGGCTGAAACGACATTGTTCAGATTGATGAGGAGCTTGGTGTATTTCCAGCGCATGATATTGGAGTCTGGCCGGGAACTGAAACCACTGGCCTCCAAATCACTGGCGATTTGAGATGCAAGATCATCCATGCCGCGCGGATATAGGCCTAGATCCAGGACACCAGCTCGCGGAGCGGCCTCATTGGTCACGACCCCGGGTTGGATGTAGGAGGCGGGCAGCCTTACAATCATTCCATAAACTTGCTGG
>MGNI01000101.1:742-11324 GCA_001795115.1 Chloroflexi bacterium RBG_16_48_8
GGATTTCATCGTGAAAAGAATAATATCTCCTGTGGAGAAGCTGATTTCTGAAGGATGACCAACCGTCGGTATCGGAAGTTCAAAAGTCTCACCGGGGATTTTCATAGTCAGGCCTTTAGCTTGAACAGCCTGCAAGTGTGCACCTCGACAGATGAGGATGACATCAAGACTTGCGCGATAGAGTCTGCCCCCGATAACACTTCCAACCGCCCCAGCTCCGTAAATGATGTAACGCATCTGGCCTCCCTGTGGCCTATAGGTCCAGAGTCATTGATGATTGGGTGTTGAAATGTATTATCCTAACACAAGATCTATGTATCGGTAGGATTTGATCTGAGGTTGGTTATTGGATTCTTATAAACGCTCCACAATCATAACGTTTATCTACCATGGGTCTACCAAAAGAAGCCCTTCAAGATAGAAGGGAGAGGGATATGGGCGAAGCCTGCATCCCCTATGCCGGTTCCAATCAGCTGAGCAGCCTTTTTTCAGGTAAGCTCTACTTTCTATTTCGTTATCTATTAACTGCTTGAGCTCTTCTCCGCTTATCCGGCCTGGAGGCGTCCTTATGCGTGCCATTCGATTTATCCACGGTTACATCACACCGTTTTGGGGTGTAGACCCTCCAAGAAGGTCAGTCTTGACAAAAGAGGGTTGTATGGAATAATATTATTTAGGATTATATTGAATTCAATATTATCGAATATAGGGAGGTAGAAATTGAGAAGGCACATTCGACGAGGCTATTTTTGGCCAAAGTGGTCCGAGGTTGAGCACGACTTGGAGGAGGAGTTCCCTGAAGGGAATGCCGATCACCGAAGGGCGTGGCGGAAACACTTTGCAGAATTTATGGGCGTTCCCCCTGAGAAGCACTGGGTTTTTGGTGGTCGGCGTTTCAGACCATGGTTTTCAGGTAAATGGGGGCCTCCCAGACTGTTCAATCCCTTCGTGGCAGTGATGATGAGCAAAGGTGGACGGCTGCTGTCACTCTATGTCCTGCATCTGCTGGCTGAAAAACCTCGCTATGGGAATGACATCATGCGCGAGATTGAAGATCGAACACATGGTCGATGGGGATCGAATCCGGGTGCAATTTACCCGTTACTGACAGCTATGGAAGAACGGGGTTTCGTTGAGAGTGCGTGGGAGGATCCCGATAAGCGCACCCGGCGCACCTATCGTCTCACACAGGTGGGCCAACAAGAACTCAACCGATTGAAAGAGGTCTTTCGTCCCCAATTAGGAGAGGCTATCAGCGTCATGCGCCGTGTGTGTGCGGATCTTGAGTTGGAAGAGGAGGATTCAATAGATGAGTGAAAAGGTGCTTTTTGAGTTTCGAGCTGAAGAGGATGAGGATGGATACACCTTTGTTGTCAAGCATGATAAGGAGGCTATACCAGCATGGTGCCCAGCCATAAAGAATCGTTCCTTCCCATCCCTTAAGGAAGGCGCGATGAAACGTTTTCGTAAGTACCGCACGTTATCAAAGCGCCGGATGCGTCGAAGGTTGAATTTTTTCGAGCGGATGTATGAAGAATTGTATGGTCCTCGGGAGAAAAGTGAAGAGTAAAAGTATGATGGGAAGCACTGAGATAACAACCTCAAAGGGGAAAATGGCCTTCAAGAGCGTTGGGGATTTGGCTGTACGTCTTAGAGAATTCTGGTTATAAAGGAGATAAACCGATGGAAAAGATCATCAATGAATTCCGAGTGATCGAGACGGAGGATGGTTTCCGGATCGAGATTAAGGGGGACAAGGAGAAGATGAAAAAGTTTATGCATGGATTCCGAAGATATGGGAGGTGGCATGGCTTCCGCCATCGCCGCAGGGGTCCCTTCGGATTTGGAATGGGGCCGATGATGTGGATGCATGGCGTCCCTTGGTGGGGTCCATGGGATTTCGAAGAAGAAGATGAAGAGGATGAAGGAGCAGAGGAAAGCTAGAGGTATTTCTTAGGCGGTATAGATCGTCAGATTGAATGAAAAACTAAGGGAATGTGATGTAGAGACGCCCCGCCGGGGCGTCTTATCATCAGGATCATCATAGAGACGGATCATGCTGTCTTTGTGGATTGTTGTGGTAGTGAAGCCTTCGTGGGCGAGAGGGGAAATTTGCTTGCCAGGATTATTGCGAATGCTCCCTCCGCTACTTTTAGCGGTGAAGCTATCCCGTTGGCAATGAAGTCTTTCAATATGCAGCGGGAAAGCCCATGAACTGCTTTCGATTCGGATATTAAACCCTCCCGCGGGTTTTTTGATCCGCGGGGATTATGGACAAGAGGGTTCAATCGCATATAAGATTGTGTGCCTTTAAAATAGCCGTAATCCAAGGGGTATATCACCAAGGGACGATGGGGGTGTGAGGAACCCTTGGGCCGATCGATGATTATCTCTGAAGCTCCAATCAGCGCATCAATAGTCGGCCAGAATTTCTCATCCATGAACCATTTACAAGTCGGTTGTCATGATACATCGGCTTTCTAACTTTACCTCTTCATGGCGATGTAATCGATGTATGCCCGAGTCTTCCTCTCACCGCTCATTAACCATTCACGGATCCTTTTTTCCTTATGCAACACCTCAAAACCGGCAAAGTATGGATCGGGTTCATCGTCTTCAAAATACGATTGCAGAATATCCTTGCCATTTTGCTTCTCCACGTATTCGCCTTTTCCAATTTCATCTCCCATGCCGAAAGTTTGGCTATCCACGGATAAGAAATTGACGAAGCACAGGCCCTCGGATTTCAGAACTCGTTTGATCTCGCCCATGGCAATATCAATATCGTCTTTGGTCATCTGGAATATTGTGTTGTAGGTAAAGACAAAGCTCATTGACTCATCCTCAAAAGGAATTTGCCGCATGTCCCCCTTGCGGATATCCAGATCCAGTTCATTTTCCTCACAATATTCCTCAACATTCAACAGTCGATCCTCCGAGATCTCAATGCCATGCGTTTCATAGCCATAGTCAAAGAAGCGTACAAGTAAGGGTTCCAGAGATGGGCCTATACCGGCACCGCATTCCAATACTTCTTTTTCCAAGGGGCTGTTGTTGCAGTAATCCAAGAAGGTATATAGTTCCACGGCTATAATCATCTGCTATCCTCCCCACAATTGCCCAGTGGGCGTTCACCTTGGCAGAAGTTTACATCAAATGATTACAAACTTAAAGCGAGCCAGGATTTGAGAGCAGCAAGTTCCCTTAGGAGATTATCGCGAAGCAGCAAAGATAGCTGCCCATGACGCCAGGGAGATCAGGGGTCAGTTATGTGTGAAAAGTTCGCATCATCATTCCATGCTACAAATGATATTTCTCATTCAGATTTGTGCCACCTGTTCCTTTCCTTCAGAGATAACTGTTGCTGAAACTCATGGTGTTGAGCTAACGCCATTTAAACAGGAAGCCCTTGAGACATTCCCGCCTCCAGAAGGACCTGAAAATACAGCGTTGCGCAAGCCGGTATCTTTATCTGATCTCAGAATAGGCTTTGAGAGTGTTAATAAGCTTGAGCCGCAAGTTGCCATTCAGGAAGATCCTGGTCGGATTTATGGCTTGACCTTATCATCCGAAGAGACTCCATTCGTAACTGCTGCACATCAAAACAGCGTCACCATTTGGAAGGTGCAGGAAGGATCGTTGGAGAGAATCCTCTCCGGGCATCATGCAAGGATTGGAAATGTGGTCTTCTCTCCAGATGGGAGGTACTTGGTCTCGGGTTCGCAGAACACTTCCATCATCATTTGGCAGGTGGGCGATTGGAACGAGATCAAAAGTTTGATGACCATGAGAGCGATGTTAACAATCTGGCATTTTCCCCCGATAGCAATCTAATCGCCTCCGGGAGCCAGGATCGGCGTGTTCCCCGTCGACTTCCTCCAGAGCACAAAGCTTTTCGAACAACTGAAAGAATTACAACCTGATTCTTTATTGGTGAGGGAAGCTGATCGATTTACCCCACACTTCAAATCGAGATGGGTTGCCTATCTGGAATGCAAGTGAATCACCTTTGGTAACCCCCCTGGAGGATTTCACTCCGCTTCGTATTGTAAAGCGAAACCGTTCTTACAGATGAAAGGTTTCGAGGTTGCTGGTTGTTTAGGCGAATGCGGATAAGTTCGATGTATTCCTGCCCCATTGTTATCAGCTTGAGTGTCCAATGTAAAGATCATTTAAACCCGATCCGTGTCAAGCTCAGGAGGTTCTTCTCTCCTGTCTTTGCCTGAGCGCCTATCCTTCCTGCTTCTGCGTTCTACCTTATCAAAATCTGGGTCTTGATGTTGTCTCCTATCTTTCCCGGACCGTCTTTCTTCATCACTTCTTCGTTCAGGTCCTGTGTAGGTGGATCGCCTATCCTTCCCGGATCGTCTTTCTTTGCTGCTTCTGTATTCAGGCTCTTCGGAGTTGCTCTCATCAGCTTTTCTTCGATCTTCTCCGGATCGCCGATCTTTCCCGCTTCTGTGATTAGTGTTGGGAGATTCGGGATCAAGCTCTTTGTCATCAGGTGATCCCATTTCCTCTGCCTCACCCGAATAGGGTTCCTGTTCTGACATGTGTAAATCCCTTTCTTGCTTAAAAGAATAGCTCGTATTGGAACCAGGCAAACCACCGAAAGTATTTTGATAAAATAAGTTGCCTGAATGGCGGTTTGCTCAAGTGATTGGCCAGGTTTTACGTTCGCTGTTTATCAAATTACTTCCGGCCAATCACCCAGTATGCCATTTAATTGGAAATGGGAAAAGGTTTGTTAGCAATCTGTAAAGCTCAATTTCTAGGCATGAGTTGTCCCGTTGTGGGGAAGATTACTCCTGAGAAGGGGGACATGCTTCTTTTGCCAGGAAAGAGACCAGGCTGCCTGGTTTGGGAGGCATATGGTAGAGGAAGATCAAGTCACCCGAATCGAAGGCTGACGGTTCCCACCCCTCAATATTTGCCGAAATCGTAACCACGCGTGAACCTGTACGCAACTGACTCTCTAATTGCGGTCGAAGACGCATGGCATGGGCAGGTGTTAGATAAGCAAAAACAACATCTGCCTCTCCCAGGTTCATCTTATAAAAATTCCCCCATCGAATAGACACACGGTTGAACACGCTGCTCAACAATACTCTCAGCCATGCAAGAACACAGTGTGTAGGGCTGAGCTCGATCCCCACAGCGCGTGCTCCATATTGGCGAGCGGCTTGAACCAGCACTCGACCGTCGCCTGCACCGAGATCGTAAAGGATCTCATCAGGTCGGAGAGCTGATAATTCCAAGGCTTTGCGGATTCGTTTGAGATGTGTAGGAACCCATGGAAGCCCCGATAGGACGGGAATGAATATCCACAACATCCCCATAACAACGATGGCCACCCCAAGGAAGATCAAGGCCAGCTGGAGAGAGATTGTCACTTTTCGGTCCCTTTATTGAGAGATCTCTTTCCATCTTGAAAGTGTAATGTCAGGAGTTGAATAGCTCTACAATCAGGCATAGCGAAACGAGCTTCTGTTGTATCGCCTCACACACTAGCTTCTAAGGTTTATTATTAGAACACGACCACCGGACTTATTAAGGACAGAATAAGCAAAATTGTAAATATGCCTATCATAGACCACTGGCATTTTTAGGCAAAGGTTCCAGAGCTGTTGGTGTTTTGCCCACTTTCTTCCACCACGATCAATGCGATGCCCGTGGCTGCATCCGTGTTCCGGGTTATAAAGCTTCTATTCACGTTAGCTCTACTTAGATTAAGGATGAGGGTTTCCCCAAAGGTGTCGTTGCCCACACGTCCCACCATGGCTACATCAGCACCCAGCCTGGCCGAGGTATTAGCTTGATTAGCCCCTTTACCCCCGCGTTCATCTGCAAATCACCCGCGCCCAGAATAGTCTCGCCGGGTTCGGGTATTCGGGGCGACTGCACTACCATATCCATATTCAGGCTCCCGACAACGACGATTTTCGGTTTCATAGCCTTTTTCAATTTGTGATGTGGAGGAAGGGGATAGGGCGGTCTCGATTTGTTTTTCGGTTATCTTTTAAAGCTGAAAGGTTGGAAGAACCCAAGGCATTCTATTAACTGTCCCTGGGACCCAAGCCCCTAATTTTTCTGTCCAGTTCCCATAATGCGAGTTTATTGCTTTCAAATCTCAACAGGCGATGTGCTTCTTCGAACTTTACCCATCTGTACTCGAGGTGCTCTTTGGAGAGTGTGATTGGGTCCTTTTCGACCAAGACACCGAAGCAATAGGAAGGGATCACATAAAGGTCCTCCCCCCAAAGTTGGCTATCCCTGTAAATGGTTACTGGAACGGGGAATACGGTATCAAGTTTGAGAAAGGCCGAATCCTCTTGGATGCCAGTTTCCTCAAGGGTTTCCCGCTTGGCCGCTTCGAGTGGCGTCTCGTCATCTTCGCCTCCTCCGGCTACGCTATGCCAATATCCTTCATCGGCTCTTCGAAAGATAGCGTATTCAAAATCCAAAGGGCGGACTCTCAGATAGGGGAAAATAAGCACTTGAAAAGGTGCTCTGACCATCTTTCACCATTCCAATTGAGTGGCTGAGAATAATCATTTCGGGACCATCGAACCCTTAGATCATAGTGCTGCGCAGCGAAGCTTGCAAGCCCTGTGCCAATGTGCTCTGCCAGCAGATCTCGTCGTTCTGCCTTTATCCTCTGTCTCTTACACCTAATAGTTCCAGGGGTCCGACAAGGTTCACTCCCCGATAGTAACTCGGAATGTACCACTCCATTTGCAATAATTGGAACAGTCTTGGCCTGCATAAGTCCCTTCAATGGTCTTGCCAACCAACTTGCCCTCTAAATGGGTGTAGTCCCCACAACCATCTGCCATGTTCTTTTCATCCTCTAGGATGATCTCTATATCAACTTCACCAGATTTATCTATCTGCCCTTTGACATAGGGTTGGTCATTTGGATCGGAGGTGAAGCTTGATCCCGGGTAACTGACAAACTGGATCCAGTTGTGGTAAGGTGCACCATCTCCGCATGCACTGTCATGGGGAGGCGAATCGCTTTCCATTTCAAAGATCCATCGGACAGCTGAATCCGCGATAAAATTTAATTGAGGTTCTGCTGCGATTGTTCCCGATTCAGCTGATTCCGTGGACGATCCCCCACTTGTCTGTCCGCTTTCTTTTGTTTCTTGATCCATAGATGAGCCAGCTTCATCACTGGGCATTTCTCCAGCAGCTCCTCCTGCCTCCACAGAGGTTGGGCTAACTGTGTTCTGGGGCACCTTTGGGGAGTGTGCATTAGCTGTCTTCATGGCATTAACGGTAAGCACAGTGGCAGTGGCCACGGTCGCTATGCCGAGGATAGCTGCTGTGACACCTTTGCCAGGCAATGAGCTTATGATGGACTTCCCTATGTTGACGAAACCTTTAGATATTGGTTTAGGGGTCGCTACGGTATCCTGAACTGCACTTTTAGCAACTTTCCCTGTTTCGGCAGCAGATTTCTTAACTGATTCGACCCCTTCTTTGGTAGCTTCTTCAATGGCACCGTTAATCGCTCCTTTCGTTGCACCTTCGATACCTTCGCTTGGGGGTTCAGAACTTTTATCTCCCTTTAACCATCGTCTTGAGTTACTTTTTCCTTCTTTCATTTGTTGTTATCCTCCATGGTCTGCTGGACATGGGATCTTGGATTTCGTATGGATTCTGGTTTTGGCTGGATGAGGCATGCGATTCATCCATTGTTACACATCCTTCAATGTTCAAAGTTAATACCCGGATCTGTGGTTTTTATTTATCGGCTAAGAAAGATTCAACGAGATATCTCAACCTGCATCCCCCTATCTCATTAAGCTTGCTCTCCTACCTATTTAAAGGGATGGTTTGGGTGCGTTACTGCCTAACTATTGGGATATGCCTGGCAGTATGCATTCACTCATCGAGAGCGAAATAATGGGAGTGATATTAGCTTTTGTAGGTCCTTGACGGCAAGGGGGCTTATTGGATGCTATAGAGGGGTGTGGGGGAACGCGTACAGCAAGAGGATTCTTGCTAGATGACTTCTTACTGAAATCGTTTCAGGATGATCTCTTTTGGAAAATGGGATGAGGTATACAAAACTACCCACGATTCAAAGAGGGCGAATCGCAGGGGCTCAGACCCTTTGGGGTCCGGAATGGTAAATCGTGAATAGAAGGGATATGGGTGGGTATGGCTTAGGTTTGGTCTGATACCTCCGCCTTGGGGGCATTCTTCTTGACAGATTCAATGCCATTCTTGCAGCCAGCTTTAGAGGAATACCCTTCTCCCGTAGCAATAACTTGGTTGTTGTCCGCTCGTAGTCTCCAGCGGAACTCACCTTTCTTATCCTGGTAGATCTCGAACTTTGCCATGATGTCTTCAACGTGTCATATTTCTTTTATTGTAACCCAATTGATCATTTGAGATTAAGCAATGGAGAATATTTGAGTCCATCCAATCTGGATCGGGGTCGGATCTGGGAGATCTCTTACCAGGGTACTTATTCCTAATTTGGTCAGTATCACAGTTCCAAACCCATGTAGCAATGTTCAAGGCGACGTTCGAAGCCAGCCGCCTCAACAGCCGAGACTACAGCCGGCATCCATTTAGGGACAGATATTTCGACACGTCGGTCTGGACTGAAGGTCACCACCTTGTGCATCAGGTACCCCACGATAAAGGGCGCTAGCTCTGGGTGTTCCGAATCAAGGCGGATTTCTACATTGTTCAAACCTTTCCCGTGGGTGGGGATGGTGTATCCGAACCGGGTCACGATTTTTCCTTCTGGCAGCGTGCGGATCGCATAACTCTTCTGGTGCATTCCTTGGGCAAACATGATGAGTGGCCATAACAGGCGCATCATAAGTGATAAACGGAAACGCCCCACTTCCACCGGTTCGTATTTAAGCAGGCTTTCTGGCGAGATTCGCTTTTCCAGTTCGTAGCGCGGTCGCCATTCAAAGCGTTTTAGTGCTGAGAGCGTGTACCCTTCTGGAAGGATAGGCTCAGATGGTGCTGCCTCTGGAATGACGTGGAATTCGATGCTGCCGCTGTAGTGATCGAAACCCAGGCTCTCGTAGAGTTGATAGGCAGGCAGGTTGCCGTCAATCACACCCAAGAAAGCCTTTTTCCCTCCATGTTCCCTGATCAAATCTAGGCCAGCTGCAACCAGCTTGCGGGCGATGCCGCGTCTCCGGTAAGCTGGCAATACACCAACCGTTCCAACGATCCACACATCTGTAGCACCACGTCGCTGAACTGTGGTAATTCCCACCAATTGATCCTCTTCTTCCCAGACGCAGCCTCGCATGAGATCCCGGGCGGGGGGAGAGAAGAGCTGGATCAAACGGACAAGTGGCCAGATGCGATTGAAATTTTTCACGCTTTCCTGGATCTGTTCCTTCTCATCGATTTGTACACTCCAGGATTCGTTTTCCGGATATTGAAAAGTCTCTGATAGTATATCGGCCATAAGGATAAAATCATCTGGAAGCTTGAGCAAGCGTATGGTCATTGCTGATTACTCCCGTGTTTTGTTGAACCTGATGTTTCTTCCTCGTTGAGGATAAATTCACAGATGGAAGATCAAACCTGTCTACATGCAGATTATTGGGTTGGATTTCACCTGTGAGAATGGATGATATATTCAGGGATCGGGACGTTTTTTCCTATCCGCGGGTCATTTACTGGGTCTTCAGCCCGCTGGTGGAAAGGAAGTAGACCCGTCCAGACCAGCAAATCATCATCCTCCGGATCATCCACAGGAGGTCCTGTTCTTATCTTCGCGGAAGCATCGTCAATTGGGATGGATACCACCCCTGTTGAATTGAGCTCTTCTTGATTAGGTTTGCGAACATCCGCCCATCTCCCGGGCAGCATGTGCTCCATCAAGGCCTGTAGAGCCAATCGTTTTTCGTCATCAGTTTCAATGGAATTTCCGCGTCCGAATATAACCACCGATCTATAATTCATGGAATGATGAAAAGCAGATCGGGCAAGGACAAGCCCATCCAGTAGAGTTATCGCAATGCAAACCTCATTTCCAGCTTCGATGTGCTTGATGAGTCGGCTAGTTTTGGAACCATGCAAGATGATCTTGTCCTCCATCCTGGCATGCATCGTTGGAATAACAAAGGGCTGTTTCTCCTGCGTAAATCCAACGTGGCAATAGAGGGCTTCATCAATGATTTTATAGATGGTCGATTTTTTGTAATTTGCGCGCTTGGAAACCCGCTTGATCTCATTTCGATGGGTTATTGGGAAGGTTGACATTGTATTTAACCTCAAAGTATCTGCTCTGATGGGGAAGGCAAGGTGAATATTCTCCACCTCAAGCTGCAATGATCCTACAGGATTGCAGCCAGAATAACAACAAGGCCACTGAAAAAATAGCCTTCAAGGTAGAAGAGATGTGTGCTTCTGGTGGTGTGGGTGTGATCCGTACCATTATTAATGATGGTTCAACTCAGTTGAGTGGTTTTTTCAGGGGAGTTATGCATACAATTGGCTTCCACAAAGATCGACCATGTAAGATCTCTTCATATTAATAAAGCCTGCCGCAGGTTTCTCTTCAGTATCTTCATCCAGACTGGGAACCTGCGGC
>MGNI01000101.1:11367-15448 GCA_001795115.1 Chloroflexi bacterium RBG_16_48_8
GGTAAGGGGAAAAAGGGGTGAGATTGGAAGTTAAAATGCGCATAGCCATTGTTTTGAAGGCAAGATCTTCCAATAAAAACATATTAAGAGGGCTCATTTGAATGGTAAGATCCTTTCCTTTACAAACGGCTCCTTTTCGTCAACTTAATGTGACATTTCGCGCACTGGCTGAGTGATCCTTGTTAGTGAAGTTCCAGGATCCTTTCGATAAAATCCTGCTGTCGGATATATTCGCCCATCCGTATAAAAGGAAATGCGAATGAATGAAAGACTGGAACAGGAAATCATTGAGCTCCATGGGGGTATCTGCAGTGCCTTGGCGGATCCCAAAAGGATCATGATCATCTACACGCTGGCAGATGGCCCTCGCAATGTCACCGAGTTGTCGGAGGAGTTGGGGCTCCCTCAGCCTACGACTTCCCGGCATTTAAAGGTGTTGCGCGAACGAGACTTGGTTAACACTGAGCGCAGTGGCGCTTCTGTGATCTATACCCTAGCCGATCCTAAACTTATCCAAGCCCTGGATCTGCTGAGAGATATCTTGCGCGGCATTTATACCCGACGGGCTTCGGTGATTGAAATTCGGGATTAAATAAAGAAAAGTCTGGGAGGAGCCTATGCACCCACGTATGAGGATCTGGATACCTATTGCGACCGGCCTGCTGATGTTGGCTATCGCCTTTGTGATCTCAGTGCCTTCCGCTGAGGCTCAATGCGGATCACAAGCATCATCTTGCAAGAATTGCCACGAAGTTCAGGGTCAAATGCCGGTCAACGACAAGGGCGACTGGCATGTATCCCACGCTTTTGGTGATTTCTGCGAGTTCTGTCACGCTGGAAATGTTCAGGCGATGGACGTAGAGGCTGCTCATACAGGCATGGTGGATCCATTGGCTGATGTTCAGGCCAGCTGTGCCGCCTGTCATCCCAGCGATACCAAGGAAATGGCTGAGGTTTATGCTGTTGCCCTGGGGGTTGAGGTTGGAACGGGCAGTTCTGGAGGGACCTCCAGTGGAGAGACGCCCCAGGGAGGATCAACGGCCAGTGAAGGATCGCCAGGAACGGTTATTGATCTGTCTCCACCAGAGATTGTGACGGAAGATTTGGTCGATTTTAACCAGCGCTACGAAGAAACCGTGCTGGGTGTGCGAAACATCAATTGGGGGAATGTGATCCTGGGGGTCATGATCGTTGCAGTCGCTGTAGGTGGTGCTGGTTTCGTCATCTGGAACGAACGCCGATTGCGTGCTGCTGCTGAACCTACAGCTGAGAAAGAGGGCGGAGCAGCTTTAACATCGATTCTAACCATTGAAGGCGTCTCGCCTGAGATCTCTGCCTTGATTCCACAGTTGGAAGCGCTGAACCCGCTGGGTCGGAGGGCTTTAACCAAACTGTTGGAGAACCCAGAGGAAGCTTCGGATTTACTTTTCCGTTTATCTCGGTTAGATCCAGATCTTGTGCGCCAGGTGAGAGGGCTGGATCGGGATACCCGCTCCATGCTGCTGGCCATGGCTGGCAATTGATTGGGAGGGATGTATGGACTGGCTTAAGAAACAATTTTCCAAGGAGCTCTGGTCGCCCTACGTGGCAGGTGCGCTATTGGGCGTTGTAGGTGTACTGGCAGTCGTGTTAAGCAATAGTTTGCTGGGAGCATCCGGGGGTTTTGAAAACCTGGCGGGCATGATCGGTCAGGCAATGGCTCCGAAGTTATTTGACAATCTCTATTTTAACTTTGTCATGCCTCCAGGGATCACATGGCAGGTGGTCCTGCTCATCGGCGTCTTTTTTGGCGGCATGTTGGGGGCTTTGACTTCCAAAAGCCTGAAATGGCAATGGATCCCAGAGAAACAGTGGGGCGAGATCTTTGGATCGAAGCGATGGAAGCGATGGGCGCTGGCCTTTGTAGGAGCCATTATTCTGGAATATGGCGCTGGGATCGCCGGCGGCTGCACCAGCGGTCTGGCCATTGCAGGAGGGATGCTGCTTGCACCAGCTGCTTTCCTGTTCATCGCTGGGATGTTCGTCTCCGGCATCATCGTCGCCCTCATCCTTTATCGAGCGAGGTACTAACCATGACCAACTACATCATTGCACTCTTTCTGGGCTTGTTTTTCGGCTTCCTACTCAATAAAGCCGGGTTGACCAAATACCACAAAATTGTCAACGTTTTCCGTCTTACGGATCTTTCGGTCCTTAAGTTCATGATGAGCGGACTGGTTGTGGCCATGATCGGCCTCTACGCTCTGCGCGATTTAGGCCTCATTACCTTTCCCAACATCCCCGCCACCTATGTAGTAGGGAACATCTTAGGCGGTGTCGTTTTTGGAATTGGGATGGCACTCACCGGGTATTGACCGGGCACCTGTGTCGCCGGGTCCGGCGAAGGAAAGCTCGATTACATTATCCCAGGTTTGCTCGGATTTTTGACCGGTGCTTTTATCTTCGGTCTGACTTATCCCACGGTCTTCCCTAAAATTTCACAATTGGCCAAGGTAGGAAACACGACCTTTGAAGTCCTGTGGAATATCAACACCTGGTTATTCATCATCCTTTTCGGTCTCATCAGTTTGCTGCTCTTCTATCTCATTGATCGAGCTGGTCTCTACCGTAAAGATCGAATGAGTGAGGATGGTAAACCAACAGGATTAGAAAGTTAAGAGGAGTACCTATGGGTTTTCGAGATGTAAGCCTTAACAGGCGCGATTTCCTCAAGGTCGCGGGTGCTTCGGCCAGCGCATTGGCCATGGGGCAGTTTCTAGCCCCGCCTGTGGCTCAAGCAGCCCGTAAGTCGGGTCTGATTGACGCAGATGGTGATGGCTACATACCCACCATGTGTGAGATGTGCGTCTGGCGATGCGGTGTGTTGGCGAAGGTTAAGGATGGGCGGGTGGTCAAACTGGAAGGCAACCACGACCATCCACACTCCAAAGGGCGCCTGTGCGCACGCGGTCAGTCGGGTTTGATGAGCACCTATGATCCGGATCGTGTGCTTAAACCGCTCATCCGCGTGGGTCCACGGGGAGGGGGGCAGTTCCGAGAGGCTTCTTGGGAGGAAGCCCTTGATCTGACAGCTGAATCCATGCTGCGAATCAAACAGCACTATGGACCGGAAGCCATGATTTTCTCCAGCACACACAATCT
This sequence comes from Chloroflexi bacterium RBG_16_48_8, assembly GCA_001795115.1. Taxonomy (GTDB): domain Bacteria; phylum Chloroflexota; class Anaerolineae; order Anaerolineales; family E44-bin32; genus MGNI01. The sequence goes on from MGNI01000101.1 coordinate 14,509, forward strand.
CTCCCAGGTTCAATTTGAGAACCTGCTCAATGCCTACGGGTCACCCAATTATGGGACGCAACGCAGCCTGTGCTTCAACGCTATGGTGACGGCTTTTAACCTGACCTACGGTGTGGAGGAGCCAGCGCGCGATTACGATAAGGTTGAATTTATCCTTCTAACTGGGCGAAACCTCCTGGAGGCGATCTCCACTTCTGAGACCTCGGCTTTGGTGGAAGCCGTTGCTCGAGGTGCGAAATTGGTGGTCCTTGACCCGCGTTTCACCAAGACAGCTGCCAAAGCTACGGTATGGATCCCCATCCGCCCGGGCACAGATTCAGCCTTTCTGTTGGCCATGATCCAGGTGATCGTATCAGAAGAATTGGCGGATTGTGATTTTGTTAAGCAATATGTGGTGGGCTGTGATGGCATTGTTGATGCCATGAGCGAATACACACCCGAATGGGCGGAGACAAAGACTGGCGTCCCCGCCGATACGATCAGGCGCATCGCCCGTGAGTATGCCGCCGCCAAACACAACGCCCTGGCTCATCCTGGATGGCGCACCTCCAATTTCATTAACTCCTTCCAGGCCGAACGGGCCATCGCCACGCTGAACGCGCTGAGCGGGAATGTGCTGACGCCTGGCGGTTGTCTCATCGCAGAGAACCCAGAGGCTGCAGGTGTGCTCCTGGGTAAGCCGCCACAACCACCCTATCCACGCGCCACCGCCCTGCGCCTGGATGGTGTACCCTGGCGCTACCCGCTGGTCCCCTTGAAATTGGGTATCTTCCAGGAACTACGGGATGCCATTTTAGCAGGTGAGCCCTATCAGGCTCGCGGTTGGTTCATCAGCCGACAGAACCCGGTGCTGAGCATTCCGGATCGAGCCAAGACCATTGAGGCCATGGGTAAAATGGATTGCATCATCGCAGTGGATGTGATCATGAACGACAGCGCC
>MGNI01000101.1:15462-20491 GCA_001795115.1 Chloroflexi bacterium RBG_16_48_8
CCTGGAGCGTTACGATCCACTGATGGCATTGGAAAGAAAAGTCTTCATCCGTCAACCTGTGATCGAGCCTCAGGGAGAAGCTCATTCAGCCTTATGGATCTACAAACAACTCAGTGAACGACTTGGGTTGAGTGATTTCTTCCAGTACGACGATGAAGAGGATTACCTGCGGCAACAGTTGGCACCGCTGTGGCTCGATTTGGAGATGCTCAAAATACACGGTTATCTAGAGCCTGATATCGAGCAGGAGGAAGAGACAGAGATCACCTTCAACACGCCCAGCGGGAAGATCGAGGTCTATTGTGAGACTTTGGGCAACGCCGGTTTCCCGGCATGGCCCGCCTGGGATGAGCCCGCCGCTCCTGGTCCGAATGAGTTTTATCTACTTTCAGGTAAAGTTGGTCAGCATACCCAGACTGCTACGCAAAACAACAAGTTCCTGCATCAGGTAGAGGATAAGCCGCGAATGTGGATCCACCCTGAACCAGCTGATGGGCGTGGGATCGAAACAAATGATTGGATGCTGGTTACGAGCCCGATTGGGCAGGTCAAAGTACAGGCCTTGGTCACGGAAGCCATCCGTCCGGATTGTGTTTACATGACGGTGGGCTACGGCCATATCTCCAAAGGTCTAAGGACAGCCTATGGACATGGGACCAGCGACTCGGACCTCCATGTGACCTATACCGATCCCATCAGTGGCGGGCAAGCCCTGAGCCAAACCTTTGTGACGGTAGAGAAGGCCTAGGAGGGGAATGAAGATGGCAACAAAGAAACGTTATGGATTTGTCATCGACGTTGAGCGCTGCATTGACTGCCGAGCTTGTTTGGTAGCCTGCCGAGCTGAAAACAACGTCGAAATCCCCTTCACCCGCATTTGGGTGATGGATCTTGGCTTGAAAGGCGGATTCCCGGATCTCTCCCAAACCTATGTGCCTTATAACTGCATGCACTGCGAGGAGCCACCCTGTGTGGAAGTTTGCACGAGTGCTGCTACCTACAAAGATGAAGAGACTGGTTTGGTTCTGATCGATCAGGAAGCCTGTATCGGTTGTGGGCTATGTGTGGAAGCTTGCCCTTACGATGTGCGTTATCTTGATCCAAAGCGAGGGGTGGTGGATAAGTGCAACGCTTGTGCTCAGCGGGTGGAAGTGGGGCGGGAGCCAGCCTGTGTGTCAACGTGCCTGGGTCACTCGCGCCTCTTCGGCGATCTGAATGACCCCGAATCGGAGGTCTCTCAAGCGCTGAGAGAAGCAAGATCTGTACAACGTCTGGTAACGGATGACGTCGATCCTGGCCCTAACATTTACTATATCAATGGAGATGTCCTGGAGCCAGCGATGCTTCCGAGGGAACCTCGCTATACAGCGGCGGAAACCTTCTGGCGGAAGCTTGCGATCCCGGCTGTAGTTGCCGGTGTTGGTCTTTCCTTCCTTGGCCAGGCAACCTTTTTCATCAAACAATTGCTTGAGGGAGAAAAGGAGTTTGAGGAATGAGCCACGGCGAATATATCCCCCTGGCAGAGCGAAAATCTCTGCGTGAAAAACAAATCAAGAAGCACAACATTGCCAATATTCTGACCCATTGGTTCAACGCTGGAGCGGGGGCTTTGTTGGTTTTAACCGGACTGGGAATCCTCTTTTCTCCAAGATTGGGTATCGTTCCCGATTTGTGGTTGGAGTTCACCCGGAATGTTTTTGGTGGGACTGCCAACCTCATCCAATTCCACTACACCGTAGGTTTGATCTGGATAGCTGTGCTGACCTTCAATATCCTGATTGGTTTTCGGAAGTACTTTATCCCCTTCGCCCGCAACCGGATGCTTCTCGATAAGGATGACATCGAGTGGCTGAAGGTCAAGCCCCTTCAAATGTTGGGTTATGCAAAAGACAAGGGATTGCCTCCCCAAGATGCATACAATGCAGGTCAGAAAATTTATTCCTACGTTGTCGTCATCGGGGCTGTCCTGATCGGATTCACTGGGCTCATCGTGACGTTTCATAAGTTTGTACCCTGGCCGTGGTTAATCCAGTGGGCGCTCCCAGTCCATTTTGGTGCTATGGGGATGATCATCGCGGGTTGGATCATTCATGTGTATATGGGAGCGGTTTTTCCTGAAGAGAAAGAAGCTTTCTTTTCGATGTTCACAGGAAAGGTGTCTGCCCTGTATGCTCGATTGCATCACTCCAAGTGGTACTGGCGATATATCGCTGAAGAGGTGGAATGGGAAGAGAACATCCTTGAAGAAGGACGCCAGCTTCAGAAGGAGAGCGCAGCCGCGGATTGAATCATATCATCAACGGTAGGGCAGGTTTCCATACCTGGTTGATGGGAATCTGAACAAAGCCGGGCGAGAATGGAATCTCGCACTACATCGAAAAATTCAGAATGGATCATAAAATCAACGGTAGGGCAGGTTTCCATACCTGCCCGATGGGTATTCGAACTTCGGTCGGAGATGGCAGGTCGCTCTGGTGCCCGATCCGTCAAAGCATATAGGAGTAGCGACGGCGTGGGAGCCGTCGCTTTGAGATCGGGCGGGGGAGCCCGATCTGCTAAGCTATTGTCATTGTGATAAAGAGACCCAATTTTTTCTACCATCTCCATCCGCCCACCATTCCAGCTGAACAGGCGCGTTTCCGTTATACGCTCGGTTTGGGTGGTTTGGCTGTTTTTCTATTCACCGTTGTATTGATCACGGGCGCGCTGTTGCTTTTCTATTATGTCCCCAGTGCGAAGGAGGCCAATGCCTCCATCCAGATCCTAACGTACTATGTCCCCTTGGGTTGGCTGGTGCGGAATTTGCATTACTGGGGCACACAGGCATTGGTTGTTGTCACTATCCTTCATCTGCTTCGAGTGGCCTTGACAGGGGGTTTTCGAGCACCCCGCCGCTTCAATTGGCTCTTGGGTTTGGGGTTACTTCTTCTTATATTGGGTCTCGATTTCACTGGTTATGTCCTACGGTGGGATGTGGAGGTCGGCTGGGCCTTGCTGGTTGGAACCAATTTACTCAAGGAAATTCCTGTCATTGGTCAAGGTCTTTACCGCCTAGCAGTGGGGGGAGTTGAAATTGGTGACGGGACCGTACTGCGGTTCTTTGGATGGCACGTCTTTGGATTGCTCCTTCCAGCCACCTTCTTTTTCGGATGGCATCTTTTCCGGGTGCGCAGGGATGGAGGCATCAGCAGTCCAAAACCCAAACCAGGAAAGGCTCTAGAGCGAATCAGGCGAGAGATCCTCGTCCGGCGCGAAGTCATTGCAGCCCTCATTGCCAGTGGAGTTCTTCTCCTCCTGGCTACATTCTTCAACCCTGGATTGGGAACGGCATTGGACCTAGCTCAGCAAATGGGGGAGGTGCGTGCGCCATGGTTCTTCCTATGGGTTCAGGAGCTCTTGCGGTGGGGGGATCCATTGTGGATGGGTGTGTTGGTGCCCATGGGTATGATGATTCTGATTGCAGTGCTGCCTTATCTCTTTGATCGTGGGGAGGAGGGTGGACGTTGGTTTCCCCAAGATGGTCGTTTCGCTCAGGCTTTGGTGCTTGGTCTAATTTTTGTCCTCTCATTGTTAACATTGATTGGAGCACTGCGATGAGAGCGCGGCATGGTTTATTCCTTGGAGCACTTCTTCTACTCGCTGGCCTTGTGATTGTTGGGTTGCGTGAGTTGCTCCCTTCTTATGCATCCTATGCCGGAAATATCCAGCCTTTGAGGATAATCCCCAGTTTGACTGGTGGACCGGAATATTGCCTCACCTGCCACCAAGGCGTCGAAGAGATTTCATCGGCTCACCCCGTGGAGGTATTTGGCTGCGTGACCTGCCATGGAGGGGAACCTCTGTCTCTGGATCCGGATAAGGCCCACCAAGGGCTCATAGGAGGGCGGAATCCTTCGGATTTCGCCGTCGTCGAGCAAGCCTGTGGAGGGAGCGATTGTCACAGCGGTTCCCCCGAGAATCAACGCGATCATATCGCCCGTGCCTTGACCAGCATTCAGTCCACCTATGCCGGCGCAATTGCCCAGGTCCGCTTCGCCTTTGGCGCCCAGCCGGATCAAGTAGCCTATTACGGAATCCAAGCCGCGCGGGATGTAGAGGTGATTACGGATACCGGCCTTCTTAAATTGGAAGCTTTCGATCCTGTTCTTTTACAGGATCCAGAGCCAGTGCAAAGTTTTGCAGAACGATGTCTAACGTGTCACCTTTACGCTGAACCGATCCTTGAAATGGGCTATCATCGCCTGACGGGTTGTTCGGCCTGCCATTCGCCCAGCAATCTTACGGGAACCTATGTAGGGGAAGATCCAACCATTGCTCGAGAAGAGAGCGGTCATGCCGCTCAGCATCGTTTGACGATCGCCATTGCTTATACCCAGTGCAACGCCTGTCATAACCGCGGCAATTACAACCTGGTGGATATGGCTTTTCGCCCTCGGGAGGACTTGCCGGAAGGCCGCAGCGCTCCGAGGTTGGATGAGTATTATCAGCCCATCGCTCAATTTTCCCTGTGTGAGTGGGAGTTGGATTGTGTGGATTGCCACACGCGCATGGAGGGCATGGGTGACGGAGATCTGCATAGCAATAAATCGGAAATCCAATATGTCCAATGCAAAACCTGCCATGGCACATTGGAGCAGCCGCCATTGACGTCCATCATCTCTGATCCGAACGACCTGGCATTTAGGCTGGCATTCCTGAATCCGGTGATCGAACTGCAAGCGGGAGATACCATTCTGGTCACGGAAAAGGGCGAACCCCTGTGGAATGTGGTGCGGGGTGAGGACGGTGGTTTCATCCTGGTGGGGAAAGAGACCGGAATTGCCTATGATTTGCCACTGGTGGTGGGGTCGGATTGTGAGCAAAAACTTGACGAACAGGAGTCTCGTTATTGTCATGCATGCCATGCCGTTGAAAGACCCTGAGCATGGGGATGCACAGATGGATCGCCGGGATTTTCTCGGGTTGCTCACTCGCGCTTTTTTATGGCTTTCTGGCGCGGCTGGTTTGGTAGGTCTGGTTCGATTCCTGT
>MGNI01000101.1:20570-24144 GCA_001795115.1 Chloroflexi bacterium RBG_16_48_8
TACTCCCATCTCTGAGGCGCGGGCCATCCTGGTTCGCGATCAGGTAGGATTCTTCGCCCGATCCTTGGTTTGCCCTCATCTGGGTTGTGTGGTTGAACGCCAGGGGGATGGTTTTCGATGCCCCTGTCATGGCAGTCGATTTGATTCAAGGGGTGAATTGGAGAATGGACCTGCGACTCGTTCAATGAGTGGGCTTTGGATCGAATTGGATTTCGAAGGGCGGCTTGTGCTGGATATCAGCAAGGAAGTGACGCCGGAATGGCGACTGGTGATCTGAGTTTGCACTTCTGAGCATAATATAAGAGGTTCGTCAGTATGGAAGAAAAGCACAAGATAGAGACAATCGCTGAGATACTTTTGGGTGCCGAATATTCGGAAGCATTGCTTCGATCTATCTTTGGTCCCTCTCATATTACACATTGGGCGGATGAGGATCCGGATGACCCTCGCTGCCTAAGGCACTACTACAGCATTCACTCTCTCGGGCTTCATATATTGACTGATAATCATTACAGGATCAATACGGGATTTTTCGTTATCGAAGGTGATGAAGATGTCGATCCCTTTCCCTGGTCGTGCGCCAGCGGTATTGAGGCGACCTCCTGCCGCGAAGATGTCCAACGCATACTCGGGATGCCGGCAAAATCGGCGGAGGCCATTCCAGACGGATTGTTCGGCCTTCCACCCCAAGGGGCTTGGGATGCCTATGACAACTTCGATTTTGGACGCCTGCACTTCCAGTACAAGCTGGATGCTCCTGGCATATCGAAGGTTACAGCCATGACAAAAGACGCAATACCCGGAGGCGAATATGCGGCGGCAGCGGACGGCTAATCCCCGCGCCCGGTCATACTTTGACATCTGATCTTCTGCTTGTCGACAATGCAATTCTTCATTCATCACAGCCGATATTTTGGCTATAAAAATGTCGGAGCCCATATCTGCTGGAGTGTTTTCACTGACATGTGTGCTATACTGGAGTCGAGCGGTGACCACCGAGTCCAAATACCGGGATCGAGGTTTTCAACCGGGGCGTCAGGACTGTTTTCATGGAAAACGATATCCTGTTGTCAGGAGCGCCAACCTCATTTGTGGCACCGCTTACATTTTAAAGTAGGAAGGTATCAGATCTGTCCCCCCTAAATCATCTATTAAGAAGAGCCACCAGCGTTCATTAAGATCTTGGGGTAAGCAGGTGCAAAGTCCAAGTTTTCATGAATACTGCTTCAGAAGCCAATCGCCTTATCCCCCATAGCGGACATTTTTTATTCATCTTATACTTCCCAGCTATCAAGGGTCCGCTTATGAGTCAAGTGTGTTCATCCTGGCTACAGGATGTACCCAAGTGGGTTGATCACGTCAACGGAAAGGAGTAATCCTCTGATCTTGAGAACGGATTCCCAGTTTTGGCTGGGTTTGAAGTCGGTTTCATGGTCTTGTAGATTTAGGAGAGAGACAAGGGCTCATCAATAAATTTTACGCAAAAATTATGCATAACTGGGTAGAGTAAATCTATAATTTTTACCATTGAAGGTGTTCGCAGCAGACATAATGGACGGGAAGCCATTGAGAAGAACCTATTCTTCCCAATGATCCCTCCTTTAGAAATACAGAACACGCACCCTTGTATTGGGCCTCATGAGTTATTGAATCTCCCTTGATGTTGTGCGCACCTCTGTACACTCATCGGTAGATACGCCTCCTGCGTAAGCGTATCCTGCTGTGTTCCACAAGTTAATGTGCAAGTTTTATATATCACATTTAGACAAAATTTAGGGCGGTAATGCCCTTGAGCAAAACTGCCCCTTGGTAGAAACTTAAGTTGTTAAAACCGAAGTGACTACCAAGGAGAACATTAACAAACTAATCGAGTTCCGTTAAGCGGTTTATCACAATGGGTTGCTTGCTCGCAAAGATGCCCTCTTTGATCTGCTGGATGCCTTAGTGACCAAAGGACCTGTAACTTCCTTTCCCATGTTAAGCTTGTCCACTTGTTTTCAAAGGAAATGGCCAAGCCTGTATGCTGCTATTGAAGATGGTCGTCTGGACAGCGCCTGGATTCACTTTTATCTGGCTCAGCAAATACCTGCTATCGGTGTGCAGGTCTTCCCACTGGATGGGAGCGCCTGGGCTAGGCCTCGTGCCCGAACGCTGGATGACCATCAGTATGTATACCAGCCTACCCAAGCTGTGAACGGTAGCTCAGTGTGTGTAGGGTATCCTTATTCCCTACTGGAGTGGTCCTTCGCTGTGCGCTCCAGTTGGTCATTACCGATTGACATCCGGCGGGTTTCCAGCACCCGGACGGTGCAGGAGGTGGGAGCTTTACAGGTCAAAGACCTGGCGAAAGCCCGTCAAACTTGCACACAAGCTTTGGATATCATCGCTGCCGATGGGAGATACGGCAATTCCGGCTTTCTGCACTCTGTTAAGGGACAACGTTGCGGCGTTGTCGTCCGTCTCCGTCGCGATCGAGTGCTCTATCGAGGCCCTGAGCTGTCCATAGGGAAACGCAAACCGGGTCGACCCCGAGTGCATGGCGAACGCTTTGCCTTCAAAGATCCCCAGACATGGGGCATTCCTGTTGAAATCATTAAATTGGAAGACCCCTACTGGGGATCCATCCGACTGGAGCGGTGGAACCAAGTGCACGAGCTCAAAGGTGCAGATGTACCCTATGATGTGGTACGGGCTTGCGTTCACTTGGAGCGGGAGAAACCGCCAGAAGCTATCTGGTTGGCATGGCAAGCGCCCACCTTGATCCCGGGCCCCATCCAACTGACGGTAGAGACCATCTGGCGATCCTATCATCACCGCTGGCTGATGGAACCAGGGGTTCGTTACCGCAAACAGCAATTGGGCTGGACCATGCCCCAGTTTCACAGCAAAGAAGCCGGAGACCGCTGGAGTGAACTGGTGACACTGGCAGTCTGGTTACTGTTCCTGGCACGTCCAGTGGTGGAAGATCAACCATTGCCCTGGCAGAAGCCGCAAAAGGGATTGACCCCGCAACGAGTGCAACAGAGCTTCTCGTCGCTTTTTTCGACGATTGGCACACCAGCTCGACCTGCGAAAACGCGGGGAAAAGCATCCGGATGGCAAAAAGGAAAGCTTAGAATGCAGAACCCCCGCTTTGCGGTGGTTAAAAAGCAGCCAGTTGCACTAAGAACCGCTTAAATTCGATTGGTAAGGTGCTGTTTGTATCCCTGAGCAAATTGATGAGGGAGTATACGCAAGTGGTGGATGGTTGAAGGTATTGTCATTGTGTTGACTGTGGTCGTATGGTTGCCGAAGTTGCCACCAGATCAATGCGGGGAGTGGGATGGTAGCACCCAGTTTGTCAGGAGTCACATGTCGCAGGGGGTAAGAGGAATTTCGTTTTTGGCTGAGGAGCCTGACTGCTGTCAAAGGATTGACTATGAGGTTCGATTTTCATCTCTCCGACGATGAGGTCGACGCGCTCACTGTCTATCTGGGAACGGTCGATTCGATGTGGACTGACCATGGCCATTGAAATGCAGGGAAGAGCAATTAGAACAAACGCTTGTAAAATCAAATCCACGACTCATTTTAC
>MGNI01000102.1:0-4604 GCA_001795115.1 Chloroflexi bacterium RBG_16_48_8
CATTTTCTGCTTCTACATTTCTCAGACTGCTCCTTTCTTCTGAGTTTTCTAGTTCTGGGGACATCTTCTTCATTGTCATAAAGCCGATCTCGAATAGCTTCGCCCACCAATAGAGCGATACTGTAGGCGATAAGCACCATGGCAACCATTTTCTCCATGTACTCTTGTCGTTTGTTCATCAGCTTGTCGAGACACAGCAGGCTTTTCAGGTCTTTGAAGGCTTCTTCAATCTTCATTCGCTTCTGATAGATTCCAAACCCTTCTTCGGCATCCGGATTGGTCATGACCCACAGTGGATCCTTGAGCCCCTTCTGCCATTCGCCAGCGATGTTCACACACACCTTCCCTTTGTAATACAACCTTCGATAGACTTTGCGCCCACCGGGCTTGAGCGCCAATTTCACCTGGCGACCTTCATCGTTGAGCAGTTCAGGGGGATGACTGCCCAGATTCAAGCGGATGACAAACTTCAATCCTTCCTGCGCCAGTGCTTCCAGCAAGGATAAGTAGCTAAATTCTCGATCCAACACCAACGGCTTCTCTCCAAGTAGAGTCTTTACCTCTTGGAAAGCTCGCTTATGCTCGAGATTACGCGAGTTAGCTTTCTGCTGAATGGTCTGGGAAGAATAAGTTACGAAATTGAAAGGGATAGCCCGTCCCCGAAAGGGTACTGCCAGAAGCAGCAGCCAAAAACCACGCGTCTTCCCATCCTTGAGCCAGCCGACATAATCCGTGTTCTCGGCATGGGGGCGTTCCATCTCCGTGGGATCTCCCAGGATAAAAGGCGCTTCTTCCCAGAATAAACGTTGTAAGGCAGCCTTGGGATCTGATTGGATCAAAAATCGTTGGAGCGTTTTGTAGTTAGCACTGGGGCTGGCAGGCATCTTGTGGGAAAGATCGGATAATCTTGGTGAACGGGCTTCCAAAATGGCTTGCAGGATCAATGCAGCTTTTTCAGATAGCTTGTCATTATCAAACAGGTATTGGCAGAAATCTTGCATCCAGATAAACTCAAACATGGCCTCCTCCTGGACGTTTAGTGGAAAACGGATTATCCAGGTTGGAGGCCAGTTTTGTGCCATTGTGAAAATTCCTTCCCAACTTACTATGTTCTTACAAGAATGTCCGAACTCCTGTCCGAAGGTCGGTAAAGAGATATTGACTTTTGTTTATCAATACCCTATAATGGTCATAATAAAATGTACTAACTATATAACATTATCCCAAGTAGTGTATTCGATTTGATGATGGCTGTCAATTCCCCTTTCTCTCTACGTACTTATATCGATCGAAGCAGCCCGATACCGTATTATGTACAGATCATTCAAGCCATTCGGGAGCAGATCGAAAATGGCAATTGGCAGCCTGGATATCAGCTTCCAGGAGAACCTGAACTTTGCCAGAGGTTTGATGTAAGTAGGACGGTTGTGCGCCAGGCGCTTGGGGAATTGACTTATGAAGGCTTGGTTACGCGCTCAAGGGGTCGAGGCACCTTTGTAGCCGAGCCGAAGATTGGTGAGAGCTTGGTGCAAAAATTAACTGGCTTCTATCACGATATGGTTGACCGCGGGTATGAGCCAGAAACAGAAGTCCTCGAACAGGTAATTACGAATGCAAGCTCTAAGGTTGCAAACTATCTTAAACTGAGGGAAGGGACTCCCGTTCTCAAGCTCACGCGAAAGCGATCTGTCAAGGGTGAGGCGATCGTGCTTGTAACGACATACCTGCCCCATAACTTATGCAAGGGCCTGGAAAATGAGGATTTTAGAAAACAGTCCCTGTATGAGGTTTTAGAAACCAAATATGGAATTTTTATCGTTTCTGGCAGAAGGACGGTCGAAGCAGTATCAGCCAATGAATATGAAGCGCGGATGTTGGGTATTGATAAGGGGGCGCCGCTGATTCTCTTGCACAGCATCAGCTACTTGGAGAATGGCATGCCAATTGAATATTATCATGCGGTTCATCGAGGGGATCGAACGCGATTTGAGGTGGAACTTGTCCGTTATCGGGGGAAAGGTGAAGATTTAAGAACTCTTCACCGAAGGAATAATCTTCCTCAGTCTAGCGCTATCATCGCAGAAGAAGATGATGATTAGGATAGTACAGGCCAGGTGCAACGATATATTTCATGATGAGGTAGAGTTCGTTTAGAGGAGAAAGACAGCGGATAGGCTTTTTTTGGGGGAAGGGTGATTCAATTGCCTCAAAGTAAGATGGACGCGGGCCGTGCGAAGCTTATGCAAGCCTTCGAAGCAGCCCGGCCTGCGCTCCAACTCGGGGGTGTTGCCGCGACGGACCCGCGTTTTGCCAGGGTTGCTGTTGCCGCGGGTGTTCGGGTCTTGGAGCCCAACCATACGGCGATCACTTGCGCGCGCGCAAAACAAGGTATGACCTCCATGCGTGAGGCCTACATTCATAAACACGAACTGGAATTTGATGTTGTGCTTGAGGTTGTGAGCACGATTCGCAGGGTTACCCCCGAACATGTTTTCATTATCTGCGGTGCTCCGGGAACATTCGATGAAATTGCCCCGCAATTCGAAGAATGGAACGCGCGAAAGTTGTTAGAAGTCGGCGCCGATGGGCTTTTCGTGGAAAAGAGCGAGTACGGCGAAGTCGAACGCCTGGTTCGCATTGCACACAAGGCCGGGTTGCTTGTTCAGGCAGGTTTCCAACTCCAGCCTGTAGGTGAGGGCACGGCCGTCATTCCTATAGAAAGACCAAGTGAAGCGCGGCAGGCGGCGCGGCGGCTTAGGGATATGGGTATTGACATTGTGGGGATGCGCTTTTCTGGGATCTTTAAAAGCTTGGAGGCTGGTGCCATCGCGCCAGAGGAATTGGATTGTCTCTCTGGCTTGGTGTCTGAGGCCCCTGAAATGAATGTTGTCTATGCAGGGGTGAATACCAGTAACCTACGGGCAATAGCAGAAACCGGAGTGAGGATGATCGGTGTAGCCTCGGCAGTGGATGATCTGGTTTACAAAGCCTTGACTGAGACAATTGGTCAGCTTCAGGGATAAAGAAAGGTTCAAAAAGGCTTGAAGTTGAAAAAAACAGGCCGACTGGTTTCCTAACGCCCTAAACAACTCAATTCAACTACAGTATGTAATAGGAAAGCCCGAGATAGAAAATTAAAAAAGGAGGGAAGATCTGAGGAAAACAGTGTCGATTGAATCCGTAGCGGTGTATTCTGATATGGACACGCTCACACCACCAGTCAATTTGCACATTAATACATGGATTAACTAGTGGGAAATGCTGAACATGAAGAGTGCACTCAAATCATTCGCTCGCTACATACGTGTAGCGTAAGGAGGAAATCACTACCATGAAGACTATAATGAAAATTTTCGCCCTGCTGATCGTCTTCTCGATGCTTATAACCGCCTGCAAGACCACTACTCCTACAGCTGCTCCCGGAGAAGCTGAGCCCACAGAGGCCACAGAAGCCAAGCCCACTGAGGTCGTTGTGGAACCTACGGAAGCCAAACCTGAAGAACCGAAGGAAGAAATCGTTCTTAGGCTATGGCACCAGGAATCAGTAGATCGCCGGGTCAAAATCCTGCAGACACTCATAGATGAGTACTACGCGTTAACTGGTGTCAAAGTGCTCCAAGAGACCATGACCTGGGATAACCAGTATCAAAAGTTGATGACAGCCATCGAGGCTGGCGATCCACCCGAAATGTCATGGGGGGGACATACTACAGCGCTAACACTTCACACCGTGGGCGCAATTTATCCTGTCACAGATATTGTTGAAGAAATCGATGAGCTGTACTCTTATGTGCCGACTCACCGAGACAGGATGTTTTGGAATGGAGAGTACTGGGGTGTTCCGATCTTCGCTTTAAGCTACAACTTCTGGTACCGCAAAGACATGTTCGAAGAAAAGGGTTTGGAGCCCCCCGAGACATGGGATGATGTGATAGCAGCTGCCGAGGCTTTCAACGATCCCCCCAATACTTGGGGGATTGCGCTGCCCACTGGAGAAACGGGTTTTGGGGAGCAAGTAGTCACGGCTGTCTTCTTGGGTTGTGGCGGAGTGCTTATGGACAAAGGCAATGTGCTGAAGCAAAATAGCCCTGAATTTGTCAGGACGCTAGAGATCTATGAGCAACTTGCCCAGTACTCACCTCCAGACTCTGGTATATATACATGGCCCGAGGCTGGCATTGCATTTGCCCAGAAGAAGGCTCCAATGTTGATCACCTTCAACGCGATCCTGGATTATGTACAAGTCGAGGGTAATGTACCCGAGAACTTAGGGGTCCTACCGATACCGTATGACACTGTAACTGGAGGGGATCCGCACACAACAGGCAGTACCCTCATGATCAGTATAGCAACCGCAGACCCAGTCAAGCGGGAAGCAGCAAAGCAGTGGATCCTCTGGATGATGCAGCCAGAAATTTATGGTAGATGGGCTGCCGAATTTGAACCAGGGCTCTTTCTACCGATCACCGAAGCTGGAAGGGAATCAGACGCCTACTGGGCGCATGAAATGATTGCTCCGTATGAGGAGCAAGTTCGGATAGTCCTAGAAAATACCAAATACAATGTAAACACAGCCTGGTATCCAGGCGATACGCCTGATCCGA
>MGNI01000102.1:4630-8497 GCA_001795115.1 Chloroflexi bacterium RBG_16_48_8
ATAACCGCAGTCCAGAAGGTGCTTTATGAGGGTTACACCTATCAAGAGGCAGCGGACCTCGCGCAACAGATTAGGCTGGATAATCTCGGGTGGACGGATTAAGAACAGGCTTAGATCATACGACGCTTAATCCATCTTAGTCTAAAGGGGCCTTGGAATTAAGGCCAACCGAGGCCCCTACAACTGAAGCATCAGATGTTCTACTAGCCAGTGAGACCATATGCTTCTGAATGGAAGATTAATTGAGGGCAATGATATGACAAAAGATAAAATCTTCCCCGCAATGTATCGACGCTTCCGATCAATTATACGTGGGCAATTCTACCTAAGCGATAATGCCTTCAGCCTAATCCTGATGGCGCCATTATTCTTATGGGTCGCATTTATTATGCTTTATCCTCTGTTCTTTGGCATTAACTTATCGCTTACAAACCAACGCCTGATCGGCGTAGAGGGGGAGTTCGTCGGACTAAAGAATTTTATCTATGCTTTCAACAACCCAGATTTCCGTACGGGGATAATAAAATCATTGAAATGGATCCTGATATCTGGGACACTATCGACTATCCTTGGGGTTGGTGTAGGTATTATGTTGGAGCGAACTGTCATCGCGCGCGGAGCATTGCGCGTGTGGGTGCTCTTGCCATGGATCATACCAACCGTTTCAGTGGCGATCTTATGGAAATGGTTGCTTTCGCCAACCTATGGCATCGTCAATTACTTTCTCGTCGATCTGGGTATCCTTAAAGTTGGATTCCCTTTCCTCGCAAGCCCCTATTGGTCGCTTGAGGCCGCCTCTATCATTGCAGCATGGCGTAGGTTTCCATTCCTCTCAATTATGGTACTTGCGGGTTTGCTAAGCATCCCCCGTGAGGAATATGAAGCTGCCAGGATAGATGGAGCTGGCCTCTGGCAAGAGTTACGATTCATCACCCTTCCATATATGATGCCAACATTAACAGTTCTAATCTTGGTTGGCGTGATGTGGTCTTTCAATGCATTTGACATGTTATGGTTGATTGGCCAGGGTGGTCCGGCTGGTTCAACACGAACGCTACCGCTTCTCGTGTATGAGTGGGCTTTCCGGGAACAACGGCTTGGACGAGCTGCTGCGGTTGGAGTATTTATGTTGATTATACAAGGGGTTTTTATGATCTTGTACATGCGTGCAAGTAAGAGAACCGTTGGGATGTTTGCCCCAACTGACGAGGTGGTATGATGGCTGACCGCACAAAGAAATTGGAGCGAGTAAGACTACAGATCGATTGGGATAAGGTCCGTTCCCGATTTATGGAGGTGCTGCTTTTCTTATTCATCATCGTACTTGTTGTGGGACCATTCTATTGGATAGCCACAACCTCCTTCAAAAGCACCTATGAAATTTATGATCCTATCCCAAGTTTGTTCCCAAAGCAATTTTCACTTATGCATTGGAAGAACCTGTTAGTAGGTACCGATTACCCATACTTCATGAAGAACAGCGCAATCGTATCCTCGGCGGCGGTGGTTATAACATTAGTGATATCTGCAATGGCAGCTTATGCATTACATCGCCCTGCTTTCCGGGGGAAAGAATTATTGTCTAGGCTAATCCTGATAAGCTATATGTTTCCAGGGATTTTGTTGCTAGTTCCCTTATACCAGATGTTTAGCAGGATGAACTTGATAGACAATCTAATAAGCATACCTATAGTTTTGGTTGCGTTTTCAACACCTATGAGCACCTGGCTGTTGGCATCATTCTTCCAATTCATTCCGTATGAAGTGGAGGAGTCAGCACTCATGGACGGAGCATCCCGCATAGGCGTTCTCTCAAAAATCATCATTCCATTACTAAGGCCGGGATTGGCAGCCGTAGGGATTTATGTTTTTATCACGTCATGGGGAGAATACATGTTCGCCAGCGTGTTCCTCAACACTCAGCTTAAGAGGACTCTGCCAGTTGGGCTAGCTATGCTAACAGACCAATACCGCCTTGATTGGGGCCTTTTGGCAGCCGGAGCAACAGCGATTTGCGTTCCTGTCATTATTTTATTCGCGATTTTGGGGCGTCGCTTTGTTGAAGGGATGCTCACTGGATCTACCAAGGGCTAAGCTATGAAACGCTGGGGCATCGATGATAAAACAGGGCAATCTGAAGAAGAGATGATCATCAGAACCATGCGATGGTGGATGCTGGTAAATCGGAATACCCTGGTATGTCCATTGTGAAATTTATCGCTTTTGGAAAGTAATGCGCTCCACACAATTCGTATCTGAAACTATACCATTGTATGGATTATTTCAATGGGAGGAAGTCAATCAAATCGACAATTGGAATGGCAGAAAGAGCTCTTATACACTCCTCAAAAGATGTCTGGATCTTTAGATGTTGTCTTTGATAATGCCTCATTCCATTCTATCTCTTTTCTACAGACGATAATAGATTTTTTGCTATATTGATCGTGTGTTGGATTGACTTCAGCGAAAAAAACGATATCAATTTCAGGAGGGATCATAATGTCTACATTGTCTTTGAAGGGCTTGAGTAAAAAATTTGGCGACAAGCTGGTCGTAGACAACGTAAACCTCGATGTAATAGATCGCGAGTTTGTTGTTCTGCTCGGTCCGTCTGGTTGTGGCAAAACGACCATCCTTCGTATGATCGCTGGCCTTGAGAAGGTCACTGCCGGTGAGGTTATCCTGGATGGTGAGGTCATCAACCAAATGCCACCACAGAAGCGGGACATGGCGATGGTATTCCAGAATTATGCACTATACGCACATCTGAGCGTCTTTGATAATTTGGCTTTCGGCTTGCGAATGCGGAAAACACCTAAGGATACGATCGAAAAGCGGGTGAGAGAGAGCGCCGAGATGCTGGGTATTGGTGTTCATATAGAAAAAAAACCGCGGCAACTATCCGGTGGAGAGCGTCAGCGAGTGGCACTAGGGCGGGCGATTGTCCGCGAGCCACGTCTCTTTCTCATGGATGAGCCACTCTCCAACCTAGATGCTATGCTTCGCGTCCAGACAAGAGTAGAGATCCTTCAATTATGTCGGCGAATTGGTACGACTGTATTGTATGTGACTCACGACCAGGTAGAGGCCATGACAATGGGAGACCGCATTGTCCTGCTTAGGGACGGTGTATGCCAACAGATTGATACTCCAGAGGGCATCTACAACTTACCGGCCAACCAATTCGTAGGCAAGTTTGTTGGGTCGCCGCCCATGAACGTCTTGGAAGATGTCTTCTTGAGTAAAGAGGGCGATAAGCTATGGGCCAAAAGCCGCGGGATTTCTTTGGACCTCAGTGGTTACAAGCATTTGACTGCTATCGAGCAAATGCCAGAATTAAGATCGCGTTCGATCATTCTTGGTTTTCGCCCCGACGCTTTGCGTTTCAATCCGCATGGCAGGACAGACGGAGGTATTCCTGCCTCAGTCGCACTCGTCGAGGTCATAGGTCGCGAGGCTCTGGTCTATTGCAACATAGGTCAACAGCTTATTTGCGCAGTGGTGGATCCTGCGCAGGCTCCGAGAAGTGGTGATAATGTGGTGCTCGGTGTGGATGCCAGTAAGGTACATCTCTTTGAAAGTGGAAGCGGGAATAATTTATTTCGCTAGCTGGTGCATGCGGCTAGTAGTGCTTGCGCAGCAATAAGGAGGCTATTCTCATGTCAAGGATACGAACCGTTAGGGGAGACATCGACCCGGAGGAGATTGGCATCACATTGATACATGAGCATCTGTTCTTCGACACGGGAAGTAAAGGAGACGACGATCAACGGTTCATGGACTTCCCTGGCCAGCTTCGCGAGCTTGGCGCTTTTCAAAGCCAGGGTGGCAGTTGCGTGGTAGATCAGACAACAATCGATATGGGAC
>MGNI01000103.1:0-310 GCA_001795115.1 Chloroflexi bacterium RBG_16_48_8
ATATTGGAAATAGCTTGAGCCAGTTCAATCTCTTGTTCATGAACTACTCGTCCAGGTTGTGAATACAAGAGGCGCAGGAGGCCTAGCACTTGATTACCAGTCGCCAAGGGGAAGATGGCAGCTGTAGAGAAATTCTCATCCTCAAGCATCGCAATATCTTTCGAAGAACCTTTGGGAGGTCCGATACTGATAACCTTGGGTTTAATGTCTTTGATTACATGTTTATGAATGGGGTATTCAGGGAAGTGATCCATGGGCGTTAATTTAAGTGTCTGCAGACCGGATTTTCCCAAATGGTGATGGAATCTAA
>MGNI01000103.1:323-2176 GCA_001795115.1 Chloroflexi bacterium RBG_16_48_8
AATTTCACCGAATAGCATCACCTCGCAATAATTTGCTGAAGAGGCTTTCAACACATGTGCAGCCAATTGTCTGATAGCTTCATCTCGATCGAGGGTTCCGGAGATGGCATGACTGGCTTGATAAAGAAGTGAAAGCCGATGAACGAGATAATTTTGTGTCGAGCTTTGTTTTGCAAAGGCGAGGATTTCGGCAGTCCGTGTCGCAAATATTTCCAAAGTAGCTAAGGCTTCACTATCAAATGGCTGGTTATCATCCTTGGCAATGAAAAAAATGCAAACCGTTTTTCCGGACGTGATGCACGGACAACAAGCGACGATTCCTGGAGACAACGGGAGTCCAAGAGAGCCTCGAGTCGAATCGGACGTTGCAGCTCGTTTGGTGGACAAAGCTAAAGAGAGGATCTTTTGGTCCGTCCGAGAACCTAAATGTCCAAGTTCGTGGATTGAAACACCATAGGAAAAGCGCGGGGCGAAACCGGCATATTGTTCATCATATTCAAAGATCGCGGCGCGTTTGGCTCTTAATAATTCTGCCGAAAGCGATAATAAATTATTTATGGACTCAGCTGGATTGTATAAATCGAATGTAGCTGTTGCTGCTTTATAAGTGTTGCTATGAATATTGGAGTATTCAACCGTCATTGAGCAGTGGTCCTCATTTTCTTGGAAGCGTGATCCCCTTTCAGCCCCGAATGGGATTATGGCATAGATAGTGGAGTGGTGCAATCCACACTTGTCTTTAAGGCATCATGACTCCAACTAAATTTTTCCCCCCTTAACCGATGACTTTCTATTTGGTGTTAAGCTTGTCAAGCAATCGTGGGAATAGAATGAGCATTCCCAGGATAATGGCTGTGATACTAGCTAAAAGTACAGCTCCGGCTCCCACGTCCTTTCCCACCTTTGCAAGAGGATGTTGTTCGGGACTGGCCAGATCGGTGATCGCTTCAAGAGCAGTGTTAATGATTTCTGCCAACCAGACAAAGCAAATAGCAATCGTTATCAATGTCCAATCATAACGATCTAATCCCACCCAGCTCCCCAATAGAAAGACGGCAACTGTGATCGTAGCATGGATCCATGCGTTACGTTGTGTCCTAAGGACGTACCACAATCCTGAAAATGCATGACGGAATGATTGAAATCTTGATCTGGAGGGCTGGGGTTGAAACATCATGATTACCTTGGTGATGTAATTTTACTGCCAAGATGTGCCAAAATTTCATCCTGCAGAGACCACATCTCTTGACGCTCACGGTTATCTGAGTGTTCGAAACCGAGAAGATGAAGGATGCCATGCAGGATAAGCAAGGTCAGTTCATCCTTCAATGAATGTCCTGCCTCCCGGGCTTGCTCTTCCGCAAAAGGTATCGAAAGCACGATATCTCCATAATAGGTTCGATCTGTCTCGACATCCGTATCCCCATTTGGGAAGGAAAGGACATCTGTGGGTTGGTTCACTCCAGCGAATTCATTGTTTAATTGTTGAATAGTTTCATTATCTGCGAGAACCAGAGTAAGATCACCGGGCTGAGCATGAAGATAATGCAGGGCTGTATCCGCGATCATTTCCAAATCATGAATTTTGTGATGATATCTGGGATCTGCATGGATGAAGATCTCGTAGCTCATGTTTCATCCATTTGAGTCGATTGAGCGGGTTGTGTCGAAATAGGTTCGACTTTCATCCTTCTCCTCTTCGGCGAGTTCGACCTCATCAGGATAGGAGATACGTGGGTGGTAAATCCCTTTCAGCGTGGAAACAAAGGAGCGTCTAACTGTATCCAGATCCTTAAGGGTGAGATCGACACTTTCTAATTGACCTTGATTCAAGCGGCTTTCACTCACCCAGC
>MGNI01000103.1:2189-3669 GCA_001795115.1 Chloroflexi bacterium RBG_16_48_8
AATTTCCTCATCATTCTTTGGAGCTTCAGCCCGAGCTTTAGCCTCCACGCCATCAGCCAGCATGAGCAAGGCCGTTTCTTTGGATCTAGGTTTGGGTCCGGGATAATGAAAATCCTTTGGATTAAGTTTTGCCTTTTCCCCGTTTACTCTTTCAAGTGCTTTATGATATTGGTAGGATGTCTCCAGCGTTCCGTGATGTTCTTGAATAAAGGCTATCACTTTAGCAGGAAGCCGGTGCTTACGGGCTAATTCCAATCCAACATGGACGTGATCGAGAATCACCCCCGCACTTGCCCTGGGATCCAATTGCTCATGAATGTTCTGACCTGGAGCCTGGTTTTCTATGTAAAACTGAGGATGGATAGCTTTCCCTGCATCGTGGTAGAGTGTGCCAACACGGGTTAGCAGTGGATTTGCATTGACTGCACGGGCAGCCTGTTCTGCGAGATTGGCTACTTGAAGGCTATGTTGGTATGTACCGGGGGCGTTGCGAAGGACAAGTTGTAATAGAGGATGATCTGGTCGTGATAATTCGATCAGTTGAAGGCTGGTTGTTATACCAAGTAAACTCCCGACCATGAGAAGCAAACCGAAGCCAAGACTGGCGGAGAGTAAACCGCTGATGATCCCTGCAGCAAGTAAAGAGGCTTTCCCAATCAAGTCCGTGGCAGGATCTGGGAAGCGAAAAACGATAATAATTGAGACTGCTGAAAGGGCTGCTGCAAGCCCTGCCCAAAAAAAAGAGCTGAGGCGTTCTGCTCTGCCAATAACAAGCGCTCCCATTGTCCCACTCAGCATCATATAAAGACTGAATTCCAGGCCTCTTGCCGATAAGTATCCACCAAGAGCACCCATGATGAGAGCTGTGAGCACTCCTAGACCTGGGCTAATCAGTGATGCAAAAAGCATTGAAAGCATTGCCGCAGGGAACAGGTAGGGTAGGACAGTTCTTTCCGGTATCATAAGCTGCATGGCTAAAGTGGAAAGGATGAATAAGGCAGTGATCGTTGCGATTAGGGCTATATCCTGAAGTTGTTCCTCATGATTGCGATAAAGATAAAGCGCAAAAGCACAACCCAGTACTGTTACCAGTAATGCATGGATCGCAATTTGTCTCCATGGATCAGGTGTTTCTAGTAAGCCGTAGCTTTCCAATACTTCGATGTGTATCGGTTGTGCAACTTCCCCTCGAGCAATGATGGTCTCCCCAGCAGCATAGGATTTGACAACGGATGCCACACCCATTCGCGCTTCTTCACGAGTAGCTTGCGTAGCTTCGTAGTTGAAGAGCGAGTTTGGAGCGATGAATGGTGTCGCAAGGTTTGCCACCAATGCTGCCTGGCTTTCCGTAAGGGAAATCCCTACCAGGGCAGGTACTGTTCGTCGAGCTTCATCGAGTTGATCCTCCCGGATTTCGCTTCGCATCACTTGCTCAACGACCGATATCGTTTCTAATTTGACAATCTGCCAGCGGGCTTCC
>MGNI01000103.1:3683-5324 GCA_001795115.1 Chloroflexi bacterium RBG_16_48_8
GGCTTGCGCGGTTGTTGTCTCCAGTTTCACGTCCACTATAGCCAGCAGATCTGACAGACGCTCCTCTTGAGTGGCAAAGGTATCAGCCCGAATAGCATCGATGTATTCCAAAACAATCCGAAGACGCTCTACCTGCTGGCGTGCAACGCGTCCATCGGGTGGATCATAGATGTCTGCTACTGTTGCTACTGCTTCTTCTCGGGCTTGCTCAGTGAGCACATCGCTAACATAAGAATGGGCAAACGGGGCGAGGATATCTTGCGTTGCTGCATCGTTTATTTCAAGCCGGATTCCAGATTGTTGAGGAAAGTTAGGAATGGATAGAGCAACGATCGATCCTACCAATCCCAGAATGAAAATAAACCATAATCTGGCCGTAAGCCAGAAACGTTTAATCTTCAATCCCAGGGTACTTTTGGGAGGAGAGACCTCGTCCATCTTGGAATTATTCCTTAAGAAGAAGGGAACGAACGATCTGATTTATGATTTTTCCGTCTGCTCGACCCTGCACACGGGGCATGAGAACTTTCATCACTTTTCCCATTTCCTGAGGCGTCTGAGCATGGATTTCTTTGATCACATCTTGGGCAAGTTGTGTGACCTCTTCTTCTGAAAGCGGTTCGGGTAAGTATGATTCCAGGATTTTTTGCCCGGCTTCAAGGGTTTTTATGAGATCTTGGCGGCCTGCTTTCTTAGCATCCTCAATAGCCTCTAGCTGTATTTTTACTTCTTTTTGGAGCACTGACAACACAGCGCTTTCATCCAAGGGTACGCGTTTTTCGACTTCAGTGAGTTTGATGGCTGCCAGTGCCATTCGAATGGTGTCACGCCGTAAATGATCGCCTGACCGCATTGCTTCCTTCAATTCAGCTTGTAGATCTTCTTTAAGAACCATGGTACCTTTATCCTTTGAATATGGTTTCTTTTAGATAGATGTCTAAGTGAACGAGATAACCTTCTATGAAGCATATCATAGACTTGAAGATCCATGCCAATCAATCATTACAACTTTATGCCGTTTAAGAAATGTTGCAGGTTATATTCCCAGGATAGGAGGCGTGATGAGTTATGTCAGCACGGACATCTCGCATCCCTTTCAACCCGCATAGTGAAGTTCTTTTTCAATATAAATTAGAGGCCTCTCTCGCAGCCTCCAGCATGGATCATTCATCCGATCAATCGCGCGAAAATCGTACCCTTTCTATCTGACGAGTTGCCCCACGGAGCCATTTAAATCATTTCTAACTTGCTAGTGCATCCTTATGATGCCTGTCAAGCAGGATTTCCACTTTTAACTCAGCGTTCTCGCATGTAAGGATGCGTACAGGTGTTAACTCGTTCCATAGATTGTGCTCATTGAGCGAACGGACGCGTAGATAATTATCTGTTATCCCTCTCATTTCCCATTTGTTTTGATCCAAGGGGATTGCAGTCTCCCAAAGAGCGACTAAATTCTTACCTACGAAACCTTTTCTATAGTCTTTAGCAGATTGTTCCAGAAGCTCTCGGACAAGTTTACTACGCAGGCGTGTTATTTTATACGGGATTCTGTCTGGCATGAGAAATGCAGATGTGCCAGATCTGGGGGAATAGGTAAAAACATGTCCTTGGGCAAAATGCATCTCTTTTACAAAGTCGAGC
>MGNI01000103.1:5435-5635 GCA_001795115.1 Chloroflexi bacterium RBG_16_48_8
TTGAGAAGTTATCAGGCGGTTCATCCGTCTTAGTGTTGTGTTTGAGCCTGATTGAAGCGGAAGGTGCAATTGACGGCAAAGACGCTCATTATCCCAGAGTTCGAAAAGATCTGCATCCACCTGCCAGGGTTCTAAGGATGATAAACGCAATCTAGGGATATCTGTATTCTGAAGGATGGACCTAACCAGGGTTTTCAGGT
>MGNI01000104.1 GCA_001795115.1 Chloroflexi bacterium RBG_16_48_8
CCGGAATGGGATTTCCAGCGTTATCCGCTCAATATCCAAAAGCTTTTTCTTAAGAAACCTACCTGGTCTGCAGAGAAAGAAGTAGGAGTGATCGCCACCGTCGAGCAAGGTCGAAACACGGGGGGAAATCAATGGAAATTACCATGTATCCTCAATTTATCTTCCCAAGAAGACAACATACTCACAAGATCAAGGATCCTAGATGACATCCCCTCCTTGTTTGAACGTGAACCATCCTGGGAAACCAAGCGCGAAGAACATAAAGGTTTATTGGATAACTTCATTGAAATAGATCCTTACAAGAAGGAAAGCACTCCAGAGACCAATAGGGAAGTTGACTTTGATTCTATCTTGGACGATGCAGAAGACATGGTCGATAAAGAAGTCAATAAAGAAAGAGTATCAGGGGCAGACAGTAAAGAAATCATAAAGGGCTTTAATGAAAATAAGAAAAATAGCCCATTTACAGGTTCCGATGTAGATGAAACCTTTGATTTTAGTTTTTTAGAAGAAGCTTCAACATTCAGCCCAACCTTCGATGAAATGGACCTCAAAGAAAATCTCTTACCAGAAGAAAGGTTCGATAGTCGCCCTTTCATCGATGATGAAGAGGATTATATATCTCCTCAGTTCCTTGAGCCCAAGCTTGAATTTGAACTGGAAGGAATCGTTGATGAATCCTCTATCGAGGCGCATCCTCCCCTTCTGACATCGAACGGTGTCGATGAGGATCGGGGAACCTCTTCCTTTGAGACATTTAAAGAGATCATCAACAAGCTTCAATCTGTAATGATCGATCGGATCAAGGTGCTACCTCTGCGGAAAATCGCTTTGACTTCCCTCACGATTGGTATGGTTGTGATTGCACTTTCCTTCGTAGTTAAGGTCTTCGAGCCGAACTACGAAGCTGCCCGAAAAACAGCTGGTGTGGTTGATCTTTACGAATGGATCATCATGAACGATCTGGTAGGGACAGAAGCCGAAACGGATACCTTATTCGATCTTTGGAAGGAGTCAAGTGAATATCGTCAGTTTTGGCTTTGGTTCGATAACCAATGGACACCTCGAATTTCACGTTACGAAAAAATGGAGGCAGATTTGAGAACCATTGGAGGTGTACTGCTCGCGCCTGGAATGGTGATCCTACTGATAACCTTCTTGGGACGCGTTGCGCCTTCCGTTAAGAAGAAGAAAACTAAGTCGAACGACTACGATAGAACAAACAAGATCTCTTTGAGTTTCACCACTTACACGAACGACTGGTCACTTGTAGATACCTGGGCGAAGGAGACTGGGTTTAAAATCCTAGAGATAGAAGGTTCGCGAAGGCTGTACCGTAGAAAGGGGACTTTATCTCATCCCCCTATCCTTTGTTTGATCGCTAAATTGGATGATCAAGTACAACTGGAAGTCTGGGTGAGCACCTGGGTTCCTACCTTCCTAATCCCGTTCCTTTCCGATCTGGGATTGGAAGTACTTGAAGCCAAGAAGGGTTTCCTCCCAGCCACAATCAAAGACGTAGTGAATAAACTCCTCCTTAGACTCGGTCATCCCCCGCTCGCATAAGAATCCCCATTGCGATTAAAGCTTCAGGAAAGGTGAAGGAACGGGGATCATATTCCCAGGTTAATCATCATGTATATGAGATTTATGATCGAGGGAAGATTTCCGCAGCTTAGCATTTCCTAAGACAAGGTCCACTTCTGGCTGTGAGATATGAAAAGCATGTACACATTTTAAGCTTGAGAGGACACTGTTGGATACAGATCAAAAACGGGAAATCACCTCAACGTGTGACCTGAAAGGAGGCCAGGAGAAGATTTACCATTCTCCGCGACAGCACTTCAACTCTGTGGGTAGGGATAAGATGGTTCTTTAAGTTCCTCACCTTGGTCGATCTCCCATTGAAATCCTCCATTCCTTCTTCCTTTTCCTTGGGTTAGCGCACTCGAATGGTCATGTGGATGTGGTCACCATAACTTCCCACAGAAATTCATCCACTTCTTCACATCCATATCCATGGTTCAGGCGCTTTCGATTCACATTTTGTGCCCTTTCAGCCAAGGAATGCTGCTTTGTATGGAAACCCCATTGGTCATGAAGTAACAATACAGCGTCATGCAAATGAGCTGATAAATGGGAAGGTAATCCTATCAAACATCATTCGACATGCCAGTCTTCATGCAGGAACTTATTGGTTAGATCTGAATGATTGGATATATGAGCAGATTATTAAGATTCATGTAAAGCTAAATCAAGATATCAATGACCCAAAGACCACTTTCACAGAATTCAGGATCTTACAGCCAAGTACAAACGAAAATTTAGTCACCAACCTAATTCATGCCTATCTGATATTCATTGGTTTTATTCTCAGCCTCGGTTATATGGTCACGAATAAATCCAAACAAGAATGTATGGAATTGCGGTTCTATCAGGATTTATTGCTTTCAGCGCCTTCTTTAAATATCAAATCTTTGGCAGCCGCCATCAATTACCTTTCTTCTTACTTATCGCCCCATTTATCGGGATTATTTTCTCTGTGATTAACACCAGAAAGTGGATCCCCCTCATTGGGATCATTTTGATCCTGTTATCTTTCCCTTGGTTATTTCAAATTTCCTCCAGACCGATCATTCCAAACTTTGAAGAGAGCGAAGTTGGAAGCATATTCCTCGAATCAAGGGAAGATCTGTATTTTCCGGGAACTCGAGCCCATAACACAACCTACAAGACAATAACGGATAGGATTAAAGATCATGATTATAGCAGTGTAGGGCTCATTCTTTCAGGTTCTGCTTCTGAGTACTTATGGTGGGTTCTTCTTGATGCGCCACAAGAGAATTTACAGATCGAATGGATTGTTAGCGATTCGCCGACTACAAGATATGAAGATCCTAGCTTCAAACCATGTGCAGTGATAGGTGAGAACTGTCCGAGTGAATGGACGAAATTTCGTGGGATCCCATTGGTTTCTAACCTTGACGAAATCCCTTATAAACTCTTTCTAGAAAATAAATAGCTTCAACTAAGTACGAGCTCGTTCTCAGACTCAAATAGAAAGGTGATTTGCCTTTCCGGTGAATTCATTCACATATCGGTCAAGATAATCTCTTTACTATCTGATTCTCATCCTTCAAAGTCAGATCATCTATGGATAATGATAATCATAGGATTAAATATAACTTGCTACGTCCGGCAAATTAAGACGTAGCAAGAAATCCGTCTTCCACGCATCATTCGCTGTAATAAACATGGGCCCGGCAGGGATCGAACCTGCGACCAACCGGTTATGAGCCGGCCGCTCTGACCGCTGAGCTACGGGCCCCACAAGTCTATTTTAGCAAAGCCCTGCCCGCGTGTATAGCTTTCATCACAAAAACCATCTCTCAGCAGGTGGGAACTTCCCTGCTAACATCCTCTATCGCGGGGATCGCCTTCTGCTTATAATCACCTGGTTGGTATCGATGTGTGTAAACTTGTATCATAGAGACAGGTATGAATGGTGGTAGAAATCATGGCAAAATATGCGTTCAATACACGAAAGCTTCTAACGGTAACCTTTCCCGTCCTCGTCCTCTTTCTTCTCTTCATATCCCTTCCGACCAACCATGCAGATGCCGATATGGGTCCAAAACCCAGCATGGATTTTGAGTTCGAGTATGAGTCCGGGCAATCCCTTGAGATCATAGATGGGATATTATACGAGTGTGATCTCCCCGACTGCTCTGACGCAAAGCCGTTGGAAGAATTGGGACCTCAGCGTTCTAGTTGCACTGCTTATGCATGTTCATCCTTAGCCTATGGATATAGCGATTATCATCGCTTGCTCATCCGCTTCTCCGACGGCAAAGAGCGCCAAAGCAACGTTTTTCAAAGCGATTCCTTTAATTCCACGTTTCGCGTATTGGTGCGAGAGAATGACTTGTTCGTCGAAAAGATTCACGGTGGTTCCATTCCCTTTGGATGGACCTTGATTGGGCTCTTCTGTGGCACCATCCTTTCATCTCTCATGGTCTTGGTTATGCTCATTTTCCTGGTGTTTCATCCCCCTCAGCACTGGGGAAGACAAAGCTGATTTCATAGCCTCCCGCTGGGTTTTTATCTCCCTTTAGCTGGTGATGGGATTTCTGTTGATCGTTGCCACCTTCTTCTCTATCGCAATTCCAATCACCGTGGCTGCAGAAGCGCTTCTTGGGCTGCTTTACGCGGTAATTCGGAAACAGCCAAAAGTCGTTACGATCGCGATGATCCTTCTTGCCAATACGATTACCCTTCTTCCCTTATGGATGATAGCCACCTTTATCGATGGGGATTTTAATCTTCTCGCCATAATCTTTACGGAAATCATCATCTGGCTGGTTGAAAGCGCGATCCTTTATCTGACACAACGAAGGAGCATCCCCTTCTGGGAGGCCGCTGTCCTCAGCCTCATCCTTAATGGAACCAGCTTTCTGATGGGTCTTTTCTTACCTTTCAAAGATAGTCCGATCTCTATAATCCTCCATGAATTGGATTCCTTCCTATAGTCAAACTAGTTGGATACCTGTTGGGTATCCTCTTCAGTGAAACTGAAAAGGATAAGATGTATGTATGAATGACTTACCTGAAAAAAGGCCAGTCTATTGAAAGGGAGTAGAACGAAAATGCCCCTCCTTCGTCTTGGAGGGGCGCTGCTCTACAGAGCGGGCGACCGGATTCGAACCGGCGAATGTCAGCTTGGAAGGCTGATGCCTTACCACTTGGCGACGCCCGCCTGCAAAACAATTCTACCGCTCCGAAATTGGAGGGTCAAGCCAATAAGCCCTCACCTGGATCAGGAAAACCTACCATCATCATGTTCGAAGGGAAAAGCACTGGCGTCAAAAGAGCGGGAGTTCAAGCTTGTCTGTATCAAAAGGGGTATCGCCGGAATAGAGAGTGACATTCCCGTTCTGCTTGTGCACATGAACGGGTCCGATCACTTCAAAATCACCTTGCAGCTCAGCCAGTCGTCCTATTACGACGCGTTTCCCTTGAGCGATCTTCTCAATCAGGGACTCTCGTGTCAAAAGCTGGACATCACCCCAAACAGGCCCACGTCGCTCATACCCCTGTGTTATCAATAAGGAACCACCTTCGCGTTGATAACGAGCTGCAATAACGACAAGATCGATCTCTTTCCTGGCAATTCGGGATACTTTTTCACCACGCATTCACACTTCTCCTACGAATGGTCAAAGAAAGAACAGTCGGGGTGGGCGGACTTGAACCGCCGACTTCCGCGTCCCAAACGCGGCGCGCTTCCATCTGCGCTACACCCCGTACCAGGCAGAGTATAAATCTGCCCTTGCTCGTGGTCAAGGAATACCAGAATGCATTCCTCCCATGAAAGCTGATAACCTCTATTGCCTCTATCGGGATTCTATGATTAAAAAGAACCACATGATTGAAGCATCTTTCCCAAGACTCTATGCAGCTTACGTTGCCCAATTTAAAGAAGATCTATCCTTCTGGCAAGAGCTTGCCCATTCTTCCGGAAGCCCCATCCTAGAACTCGGTTGCGGACCGGGACGAGTGTTATTAGCATTGGCCAAAAAAGGCATCACCGTAACAGGCCTGGACAGTGATGAGGAAATGCTCCAATGGGTACGTTCGCAAGCTACGCAGGCACTCCTGCAAAAAATCACTCTCATCCATGGGGACATGAGGAGTCTTAGTCTTCCCAATCAGTACCCACTTGTCATTGTGCCTTGCAACACCTTCGCTTACTTCAATGATGCCGCTGCTCTCCAGGTATTAGCAGGTATAAAGCGACATCTTACTTCAAACGGGCAATTGGCGATGGCCATCCCCAACCCCGCGCAATACACTGATTTCGATGCGGAACAAATTCAAATGGAGATATCCGAAACAGAACCCATCAGCGATTTTATTGAACCTATCAGTCAACATCCGGTTCAAGTCTACGCTTATGAGGAACTTGATCGAGAAAGGAACATCCTACAAGTTCTATGGGCCTTTGATGAACTCTTTCCAGATGGGCAGGTAAAACGTCTTCAACATCCTGTCTCCTATACCTTACGCTCGCTGGAAGAGATGCTTGAATTGCTGAGTTACGCTCAAATGGGAGTTAAGCATGTTTTTGGGGATTATCAACGCGGTTCTTTGGATCAAAATTCACATGAGATGATTATCGTGGCCGCCAACACAACCAGGAATTAACAATCATCGATAACTCTTTACATGAACCATTGATCAGCGATTATGTCCGATCTTTATGATATTCCCGGGAAATGCATTCCTTATGTGGACTTTAATGAGGGCTTCTATTTCCTCCGCAAACAGACTTCATTTCACTCGTGGATTTAAAATAAAACCGGCTTCACCTTTAATAGCACTTATTGGTGGAAGCTGGTTTTAAAAAATCGGCTGGAATTATCTTCGAACCATTAATAACTACTGCAGTTGGCGTACAACCAGCATAACCTTTCCCTGAACTTGAAGATTTTTGGGATCATTGATATAGATGGGAGGCATCGTTGGGTTTGCAGGTTGAAGTCGAATACGATTGCCTTCACGATAAATATGCTTGAGTGTTGTCTCTTCCCTGTCCACAAGCCAAACAGCAACCATGTCACCATTACGCCACTCAAGATCTTGCTTCATCACAACAATATCCCCATCGTTGATCATGGCATCAATCATCGAATCGCCTTTAACCTCAAGAGCAAAAAGACCTTCCCCACTGGAGGGGATCATATCACGGGTAATCTCTATGGCTTCATCTACCCCAAACATCAACGAGTCAGTACTTGGTAAGGGGACAGGCTCGCTGGCGAAGATCCGCCCGACCAATGGTATTCGAAGTGTGTCCACCACCTGCTGTGTTGCTCTGGTAAGTTTTTCAGACAAACGGATCCCACGGGAGACGTTTTGATCACGACGCAGATACCCTTCCTCCACCAAGCGGTTTAGGTTGTAGTTAACAACCGAAGTTGAAGAAATCCCAACCGCTTTCCCGATATCACGGATGGAAGGTGGATAACCATTCTCATCTGAAAAATGTCGAATAAAATCCAGCATGCGGCGTTGTCGATCAGACAACTTCCCTTTCGTCATATTCGCCTCCTTCCGTGCCTGCTGAGCAACATGATGAAATCGTTGAAAAGATGCGCACGTTTGTTCTCATTCTATGGGAACATCCGTTCTATGTCAAGGGTCAATCTGACCTCGTGTGATTTGAA
>MGNI01000105.1:0-14499 GCA_001795115.1 Chloroflexi bacterium RBG_16_48_8
GGATGGTTCTCTGCTGACTGTTGAAGGATTGTCTGATAGTATCGGATGTGGTTTCTGAGAGGGCAATGAAAAATGCTTACCTTGACAGTCTAATTTTCGGGCAATTATAATTCATTAAGAGTGCGGGCCGGTCCGACAAGGTGCGCCAGGCCCTATTATGCGGTGCGCGACTTTTTAGAGGGAAAGGCAGTATGTAACCAAACACATCAGGGGGAATGCATCTGTTTGGTGTCATCCTCTCGGCATCGTCACTTACACGAAACGGGTTGGAGTAATTATCATTTCTTCTCATACACTGAACCTTAACCCTATTCAAGGAATGATCGGAAATTTTAAACCGGATCGGTACTGACGCTTACCGGTTATTGTTGCTTTGTTTAGATGTTGAAGGAAGGAGGAAAATGGACTATGGCGGATGAACTCAATAATCCAGATGTCCCAATCCCAGAGGAGCTTAAAGGTCAGGTCTCCATTACCACCTTGGATAGGATTTACAATTGGGGACGACGTTCCTCCATTTGGCCTATGATGTTCGGTCTGGCATGCTGTGCGATTGAGATGATCGCCACGGCAGCCAGTCGCTACGACTTTTCCCGATTTGGGATGGAGATTATGCGGCCCAGTCCCCGACAGAGTGATTTAATGATCGTTTCAGGTACTGTCACCAAGAAAATGGTTCCACAAATTGTCCGCCTTTACAATCAAATGCCGGAACCGAAATATGTCTTGGCAATGGGAGCTTGTGCATCGGGGGGCGGTCCTTTTAAAGAGGGTTACAGCGTTATTGCAGGAATAGACAAGTATTTACCGGTTGATGTCTATGTGCCAGGATGCCCACCAACCCCACAAGCATTGCTCAATGGGTTGATTAAACTCCAAGAGAAAATCGATCAGCAATCCATCAAATCCGTCCGATGGTACTCTAAGGAAGCCTCCGAGGAGATACCCATACCCATCCTGGGTCCAGATCTAATCGACCCTCGTGATTTTCAGCGGATTAAAAATTCAACAAACAAAAAGCCGGAAGGAGACGCCTAAGCTGTATCGGAGGCCTAGGGACTTCGCAGTTCGTCATTAGAGGATTAGAATGCCAGAAAATTCTAAGGAAAGTAAACAGGTGAAGAAGGGTATGGAAGATGTTGAAGCCAGATTTTCGGAACTTCTTACACCTGATGAACGTACAGGTTATGGGGGTTATCTCATCCAGGCAGACCATCTTCTCGATTTTGCTCTAGGCGTTCGCGATGAATTAGGCTTTGACTATTTATCATCAGTTACGGGTGTGGATTATTTGCCGGATGGCAAGATGGAAGTTGTCTACCATGCTTATCGAAGCAAGGGAGGTCCTGCCCTTGTCTTTAAGGTTCAAGTACCTCGGGATAACCCTGTGGTTCCTTCGTTGGTCTCAATTTATCCCGGTGCGAATTTTCAGGAAAGGGAGGCTTGGGATCTTTTAGGCATTCGCTTCGCAGGTCATCCGAATCTTCAAAGGATATTGACTTGGGAGGGTTTTGAAGGACATCCGCTAAGGAAGGATTGGAAAGAGCCTTTCTATGAGGAGGACACAAAGCCTTTCAAGAATCGTTGGCCAGAAGGCCATGTTTATCGGATCGAAGAGAAAGTTGAGTATGGCAAGAATGTTCAATATCCAGCAAATTTCAATCCTGAAACATGGATCCCAGAGGCTGATTCACTGCTCTATACCGGAACAGCTCATTTTAATGGTGAGAAGGGATCCAATGGAAGGTCATTAGAAACGGATCACATCATTGTCAACCTAGGACCACAGCATCCTTCCACCCATGGTGTCTTTCGAATGGTTGTAACCCTGGATGGGGAAACAATTGTCGATCTCCAGCCCGTTATGGGTTATTTACATCGCAACCACGAGAAGATCAGCGAACGCAACACTTTTATTATGAATATGCCCTATACAGATCGTCTCGATTACATCTGCTCTATGAGCAACAATTTTGGCTATGCATTAGCGGTTGAGAAACTCATGGGGATTAAACCTCCTGAAAGAGCGGAGTATATCCGTGTCATGATGGTTGAGTTAACGAGGGTCTTAAATCACCTATGGGCGATTGGTTTCCTTCTGAATGATTTGGGAGCCTTTTTCACTCCCGCATTGTATGCCATCAATGACCGCGAACTCATTTTGGATATTTTCGAAGCGACAGCGGGTTCCCGCATGATGTGCAACTACTTCCGTTTTGGGGGGGTTGTGCGCGATTTACCGGAGGGAGCTTTGGAGAAGGTACGTGAGCTTGTTCATGAACGCTTGCCACGCCGGGTTGATGATCTCGAGGACTACCTAACGGATAATGAGATTGTTCGTAGTCGAGGCATTGGGGTGGGCATCCTGCCTTATGAAAAGGCCATTGCCTATTCCGCAGGAGGTCCTGTTTTGCGGGCATCGGGTGTTCCATACGATGTCCGAAAGGCAGATCCCTACTCCATCTATGATCGGTTCGATTTCAATGTAGCTGTACGATATAACGGTGATGTGTATGATCGCTACTTGATCAGGATTGATGAGATTCGAGAGAGTCTAAAAATCCTTCAGCAAGTAGTCCGGGACCTACCCGGAGGCGAGATTCAAACTGGACGACTTCAATACCAAGTTCGTGTCCCACCTGGAGAAGCGTATGGAAGGGTAGAGAATCCTAAGGGAGAATTAGGATTTTATGTTGTTTCGAATGGGAAGCCCAATCCGTGGCGTTATCATGTAAGGGCACCTTCCTTTATCAATGTGACTGCCATGGCAGAGATGTGTAAAGGATACAAGATCGCAGATGTTGTCGCTGTTCTAGGGTCGATTGATATCGTTCTGGGTGAGACGGATCGTTGATTATTTTGAATGAGTAAATTTATTCAGGTGCATTCCGTAAATGCTGGCAATATGTATGCCGAATAGGGGAGTTGTGACAATACCTCTCGAAGTCATCTGAAAAGGCTGTAAGGTATATAAAGTGGAATGCACTCAGATCATTAGAAACAATCGGAGAGAAGAATGTATGGTATTGGAATTTTGAAAGGGCTTGGTGTAACCCTTAAGCATTTCATTGAGACATATATCGATGATATCCGCTGGTTGGGAAAGCGTTATTACAACGACGAAGCTCTTTCTGTCCGTCAAGGACCGCAAGCTCGTGGAGTCTTCACAGTCCAGTACCCTGAAGAGAAACTTAACATTCCAGAAGAATTTCGGTTCATACCCTTTCTTGTTTACGACGAACTTCCAAATGGGGAAATTGTGGAACGATGCACCTCCTGCGGAATATGTGCCAAGGTATGTCCACCTCAATGTATTTGGATTGTCCGATCGTCAGATCCCCTGACAGGTCGACCGAAACCTGAGTCTGCTGAGTTCTACATTGATATTGATATTTGTATGAATTGTGGATTGTGCGCAGAATTTTGTCCATTTGATTCAATTAAAATGGATCATCATTTCGAATTGGCTTCCTATGATCGATCCAAAGACCAAATTTACAATAAAGATCGGCTCATGAAACCGGCTTCATATTATGCTTCCATTCGACCAAAGAATTATGAGAAAGAGGAAAAGGTCAGGAGAGAAAAGGAAGCCGCCAAAGCTGCCAAGGCTTAAACGACATCCAAATACGTTAAGAACTTTCAAAAACGAATAAGAATTGGGAGGTAGAGTGTATCAAAGCGATGCAGAGATTCTGTTCCCAATGCGAGAGGCTCCGTACCTTCGCGATTTACGTGGAAACGCTTGGTGTGAACTGGTTCAGATGGTAACCGATGAGCCTGAGGCTTCCCTTAACCAGTTAGCATTCAGCTTGCTTCTCGTCCGGTTAAGTGGTTGCCTTACATGTCATACTGATTCCTACCGAGCTATGAGAGGCTGCACGATTTGTGCAACGCAGGTTATTCGACGTTTCAAAGGAGAAGACAAAGATCTCATTGAACTGTTTAGGAATGCCAGGAAAGATGTGAAGAGATTTCTCCGTTTTGACAGACATTCAGACAGTATGGGAGAAATTCAGCTACCAACGGAGAGAAAGGATGAATGAAGGAGTTAAAGTTAATGCAGTTCTAGAAGCTCTGAGCGCTGTACAAGAGCCTGAACTTAAGAATGATTTAGTCTCATTGGGTATGATAAAGGATTTAATGGTAGAAGGAGGAAGAGTCGAGTTCACCATTGAACTCACAACCCCCGCCTGCCCGCTTCGAGATCAGATCAAAGCAGAAGCAACGCGAGCTGTGGAGAATGTAGCATGGGTATCGTCGGTGAAGGTTCATTTATCAGCGAATGTCCCCACAGATAGCAGGACGAAAGAGATATCTCCCAACACCATACGGAATGTAATAGCTATTGCCTCAGGAAAGGGAGGAGTTGGGAAAAGCACGATTGCCGTCAACATGGCAGTTGCACTGGCTCAGGCCGGAGCGCGAGTAGGCTTGCTGGATGCAGATATTTATGGTCCCAATGTGCCAACCATGATGGGTGTTGATCGGATTCCACCTATGAAAGAAAAGTTGATTGTCCCTGCAGAAGCATATGGTGTCAAAATCATGTCCATCGGATTTCTAGTATCCCCGGATCAGCCATTGATTTGGCGCGGACCTATGCTTCACTCTGTTATTCAGCAATTTATCAATGACGTGGAGTGGGGCGAACTGGATTATCTGGTGGTTGATCTCCCACCTGGGACCGGAGATGCCCAATTGAGCCTTACCCAGTCCATCCCCCTTTCTGGGGGTGTCATTGTGACATTGCCTCAGAAGGTATCCCTGGAAGATGCTCGTCGAGGTCTTCAGATGTTTAGGGCGATGGAAGTACCCGTTTTAGGCATCATCGAGAACATGAGCTATCTGGAAATGCCTGATGGTACCAAGGTGGATGTCTTTGGGCACGGTGGTGGCGCGGAGTTGGCTAAAGAGACCGGTGTACCCCTTATAGGTACAATCCCGTTGGATCCGTCCGTTCGAGAGGGGGGAGATACGGGTGTGCCTATCATCATTTCTAATCCGGATTCTAAGGTCTCCCTAGCTCTAATAAAAGTCGCAGAGGATATTGCCGCAAAAGTGAGTGTGCAAGCCTTGGAAGGTAAGGAGACGCTCGAAATCGACATGATCGATTGAAGGATTAGGATCTCAAAGTTGATAACTTAGCGTTTTTACGCTTCAGACATAGGCTATTACAGGGTAAAATGGTTAAGGGGCCGGGATCCATCGGCCCCTTTGCAACTCAACTTCGAATGCGATATGATGTGGCATTGCATTAGGTTGATTTTGATTAGCATTTCATGAGGTAAATCATGACGGATCAAGTGAAACAATCTAGAATCGTTGGGATCCGTTTCCAACCCCTGGGAAAACTATATCATTTTTCATACGCTGAAGAGCATGATCTTAGAGTTGGGGATTATGTACTAGTTATGACCAGCAGGGGTCGGGAAATGGGACAGATTGTGCAACTCGGAGAGGGGGTTCAGGCAAAGGGTTCATTAAAACCCATTGAGCGGCGTGCGACACCTCAAGATTTAATTATGAGTCGCTTTTGGCAGCGTCGAGAGATTGAAGCGTTGATTAATTGTCGTGAAAAAACAGTAGAAATGGGTTTGAAGGGAATCAAAATCACGAAAGCTGAATTTTCCTACGATGGCTCTCGGCTTTGTTTCCTTTACTCGAACGAAGGCAATGATAAAAAAGATTTGGAAGATTTGCGACGTAGAGTACAGCGTTTCTATCGCAAATCAAAAATCGAATTTCGTGAAGTTGGCCCTCGTGATGTCGCCAAAGTCATCGGTGGGATGGGCGTATGTGGACTTGAAAAGCGTTGCTGCTCTCGTTTCATGACCGAATTCAGCCCTATTTCAATAAGAATGGCAAAAGCGCAAGGCATTTCTCTCAATCCCCAAGAAATTACCGGAATGTGCGGACGACTTCGCTGTTGCCTCATCTATGAATATGAGCAATATAATGAGGCCAGGAAAAAACTCCCGAAAAAGAATAAGCGTGTGATCACTCCAATGGGGGAGGGAAAGGTGATCGATGTCGTACCACTCAAAGAGATGGTTATCGTAGCCTTGGATGATGGTATGAGATTCGAATTTCCGCTTGATGAGATCCATCCATACGAAGAACTCAAAGCGTTGAAGGAAAAGGCAAAGGATCCTTGCGACAAACACATTGGAGATGAATGCACCGATAGAGATTAACTGGGGAAGATGTCGTAATTCTATTGTTTAAGGCATTTGCTCTCTATCTTCTCAGAATGAAGCTCCTTTTCATAACCCGAATCCAGTTGGAAATTGATAGAATTAGGGGAGAGCGGTTTCTCTTCTTCAACCTAAAACCGTCATAGGATTGGGTTACCTTACACATATCCATACCCTCGTACTCCATTTTCTGGAACGAATAGTTACTCGGATTTTTTTCTACGCTAAACCTTTAAGGGGTTTTTATATACAATGACTTATCTGAAAAAAGTTCACTCAGCAGAGAAGAACCGGCATATGTGGGGGTACGGACGGATCTCACACCCCCACATATGCCTATCTCTTCTATCTTGAAGGGCTTTTTTCATTGGACTCATACAATCATTATGCCTGAAAAACCACGCGTAGAGGAGAATAACCTTGGACATCTATTCTTTTAAGCTAAAAACCTTGGATATGAGAGATGAGATCATATCTTGGCGGCGGGATTTCCATAAACATCCAGAGCTGGGATTTCAGGAGAATCGGACTTCAGGCATTGTTGCTCAAAGGATGGTGGATTGGGGATTTGATGTACAAAGGGGTGTCGCTGGGACGGGGATAGTTGCCCGTATGGAAGGTAAGAGGCCAGGACCTACGGTTCTCCTACGTTTTGATATGGATGCATTACCTATACAGGAGCAGACTTCCGTTTCGTATGCTTCTATCCATCCTGGTGTAATGCATGCCTGTGGTCATGATGGCCATCTTGCGGTTGGCCTTGCAGTTGCATGTTTAATGTACCCCAATAAGGACCTTCTAAAGGGAGGGTTAAAGTTCGTATTCCAGCCAGCCGAGGAAGTTTTAGGAGGAGCCAAGCGGATGGTGGACGAAGGTGTGTTGGAGAATCCAAAACCCGATTTCAGCTTAGCAGCGCATCTCTGGAATGAAAAACCTTTAGGGTGGATAGGAATTTCTTCTGGACCGATTATGGCTGGAGCTGACACGTTTGAAATTGTCTTAAGGGGAAAGGGTGGGCATGGAGCACTCCCAAGTCAGACGCGGGATCCTATTGTGGCCTCTGCTCATCTAATCACAGCACTTCAATCCATCATCGCTCGGAATGTAGATCCCAGGGAGTCGGGCGTGATCAGTGTAACGCAGGTGCAAGCGGGCGATGCATATAATATCATCCCTGAGAAAGCCTTGCTTCGAGGCACCATCCGCACTTTCGAACTTAATGTTCGGCAATTGATTCTTGAACGTATCAAAACGATTGCAGTTGAAATCGCAGCGGCCTTCGAATGTGAGTCCGAAGTAAAGATTTTAAGAGTAGCGCCTCCAGTGGTGAATGATGAAAAAATAACAGGCATCGCAAGAAATGTCGCCCAAGAGCTGTTCCCTCAGGCGATCATAGCCTCAGAGATCATGAGCATGGTATCTGAGGATATGGCTTACATGATGGATGTGACACCTGGATGCTATCTTTTAATTGGTTCAAATGATCCTGAAAGAAGATTAGACGCGCCGCATCATAGCCCATTTTTTAACTTCAATGAGGATGCTTTAACATATAGTACTGCTATCTTAGCAGCGACTGCCTGGACTATTTTGGAGACATTGTGACCGAGCGCAGTATGCTTTTTCAGAGACCTAGAGGGCAAGGGTGGCTGGTGCTCGCGGATCGTCCTCCGGCATTAGGAGGCGAATATTCCCATCTGGCGAACTCTCTCCTTGTGAACGCGGATTTATCCTACCAGCCATTATGTATCCTGGGTGATGAAGGAAGACATACAGATCTAGTGGATTTCATCACCGATTTGCAGGCCTTGCTTGATGTCGAGATTGCAATTGTAAGATTAGAGGATATTAAAGATTGGGATACGATAGATCCTGGAATAGTGATATTGGTTGGGGGAAAGACCGAGGATTGGGTGGGGGCTTTAGGTGAAACCCATTTGGGCGTTTTGATATTACAGGGTTTCATGAACGGTATGTTGCTCCTTTCAATAGGAGTTGCTGCAGCTGCTCTCGGTTCATGGGTCCTTGAAGAAAGCCATGTTTCACCTCTTCCCGGTTTGAATTGGCTGGTTGGATCCATCGTGCTGCATTGGACAGCAGAACCAGCGGAATATGAGGTTATTCGATCGATTCTTACAAGCCCAGAGCCACTGTATGCGATGGGGCTTGCCGGTGGACGAATGATTGCTTTGGGTCCCAGGGGAGAAGTGGAATTCTGGGGCGTGAATCCACCTAGCCTTGTACTGGGGAGCGGTTGGCGCAAGTAAGAAAATGGTATCATATTGTTGCAGTCTGACAAAATTGCATTTTTCCCTATTTGATGTTTGTGATTGTATCCAAGGAAGGGATTGATTTTATGCCTAGATATCATTCTGATACACTTATTATCAACTTGATGGAAATTCCTCATCAAGTCATCAGCCTTGTACCTTCCATGACAGAGACGTTGATCGAATTCGGCTTAAGTGAGAGGCTTGTGGGCGTCACCGATTATTGTCCGTCCATGTTGGATGCGGTTGTAGAACCTGCACGGTTGGGTGGGACAAAATCGCCTGATATCGACAGGATACTTGATTTGCAGCCGGACCTTGTTATTGCTAACCAGGAGGAAAATAGTCGGGAGGCTGTAGAAGCGTTGGAGGCTGCTGGTATCGTTGTGTGGTTGACCTTCCCTAAAACGGTTGATGATGCCATCGAAGATCTTTGGGTTACAGCACGAATCTTTCATCAGGAACGTCGGTTGGCTCCCAAAATTGAGACCCTCCAACGGAGCTTGGAGTGGACACGGCTTGCCCATGGGGAACAACCCCATCAACGCTACTTCTGCCCGATCTGGGTAGGAGAGAATCCGGATTGGTGGATGACATTCAACCAAAAGACCTATGCTCATGATATCCTTGCATGCTGTGGAGGGGTCAACACATTTGCTCAGCGAGAGAGGCGTTATCCATTGGAAGCTGATTTGGGATTACGACCTGCAATTGAGGTCAACGAAGAAGATACTCGCTATCCGCATGTGACCCCAGATGAAGTCGCTGCTGCCAAGCCAGATATCATCTTCCTTCCATCTGAACCTTATGCGTTCAATAAGGATGATGTCCAAAAGATATCTGAGATGCTTGTGGATACGCCAGCAGTCATTGCCAATAAAATCCATTTTATCGATGGTCGTCTGATCGCCTGGCATGGTATCCATATTGCTGAGGCAATAACAACATTACCCCGATACTTTCAATAACGTTAGCGTCGGAAAATAATCACCTCGGACGATGCCTCTTGGCATTCCGCGGCGGAATTCCTTTTTCAGCTGCTCATCCTTAAGATCGAAATATCCATAACTTGTGGATTATTGGGAGTTTAGATAAAGTCATTCGCCCTGGGAAGCTGTTTTGATTTGTACGATTGGGGTGGTACTCCTTTATCCTCTTTGATAATCAGGTTGGGGATGAGTTTTGGGGGATCTAGCAGGATGAAACCGTTTGTGTTTAACAAGTTCTCTCTAAGATTGACAATATTGGCTGTTATAATTTTAATGAGTCTAATGAAAAAAGCCCTTCAAGATAGAAGAGAGAGGCATATGTGGGGGTGCAGGCGCAGCCCGCACCCCCACATATGCCGGTTCCTCTCAGCCGAGTAGCCTTTTTTCAGGTGAGTCATTTAATTTGATGTGAGATCACTTCACTGATCATCATCTTATATCGACGGATGGATACATACAAAATACCTCCTTGAGGGTGAAGACCCATTCATTGTGCAGCGAATATTTTCTGAGGTTATCTAGATGCCAGATACTGCGAATAAAAACAACCATGAAGCAAGGGCAATTTCTGGGAGAGAGATTCGGCTGACGAGCCTCTCCTCATGTGCTGGTTGAGCTTCTAAATTAAGCGCAGAAGCGCTGGCTCAGGTTCTGGGCCCTATACAGCATATTTTTGCTCCTGGCGATTACCCTCAACTCCTTGTGGGTTTGCATTCTCCGGATGATGCGGCAGTGTGGAAGATTGATGATGACCATGCTATTGTGGTAACTACGGATTTCTTCACACCGATTGTGGATGATCCATACGATTATGGTCAGATCGCTGCTGCCAATGCACTCTCTGATTTGTATGCCATGGGAGCAAAACCTATTCTGGCTTTAAACATTGCGGCAATGCCTCCAAAACTGCCAAATGAAATGATCCGAGAGATCTTTCGTGGAGGAGCTGAAAAAGTCCTTCAGGCGGGCGCTGTTATTGCGGGTGGGCACACCATCCAAGATGAGGAACCTAAATACGGCCTGGCTGCCGTTGGTATCGTTCATCCTGAGAAAATGATGACAAAAGCAATGGCTCGCCCAGGGGATGTCATTGTCCTCACAAAACCCTTAGGGGTAGGCGTAACGACGACTGCCCTACGGGCTGGCAAAGCTTCCGAGGAGGACGTGAGGGAAGCCGTTGAGTGGATGTCTATTCTCAATGATAAAGCGGCTCAATTGGGTGTTGAATGTGGGGTGCGGGCAGCGACAGATGTCACTGGCTTCAGCCTGCTTGGCCATGGATATGAAGTGTCAGAGGCTTCTCAGGTCAAACTTCGGTTCGTT
The DNA here is from genome assembly GCA_001795115.1 of Chloroflexi bacterium RBG_16_48_8. Taxonomy (GTDB): domain Bacteria; phylum Chloroflexota; class Anaerolineae; order Anaerolineales; family E44-bin32; genus MGNI01. The sequence continues at coordinate 10,780 of MGNI01000105.1, forward strand.
CTATCTTCTATTCCGTTCCTAAGGAATGCCTATCACTATGCAAAAGGGGGATTCTTCCCTAGCGGCAGCGCCAATAATCTTCTCTACTTCGAACAACATGTGCAATTCGATCCATCTGTGGATGATTATGCCAAGATGATGATTTTTGATGCACAGACCTCTGGTGGGCTTCTATTGATGATCCCTCCCGACAAATGGGATGATTTTTCTGAAAGGTCGTCCAAATTCAATATTCCAGCGTGGCCTATCGGCAAAGTAGAGGAAGGTCGTGGAATCCAAGTTGTTGATGAATCCTCGGATGTGAGCATACCCACAGCAACGCAAGAAAAGCCCGTCTGGTTTTTCCCTGCCTCATAAAGTGGGGATAAGCTTTTCTCTCTATTCCAGGATGGATGAGAGCGATCCAACGATGGAAATGACCAAATCAAAGGAGGAAGGATGGCAAAAGTTACAATTGTTGGGGCGGGTCAAACCGGCGCGACCACGGCGCATTGGTTAACGGAGCGCCAATTGGCAGACATCGTTCTTGTAGATATATTGGAAGGTCTTCCCCAGGGAAAAGCGCTTGATCTTGCTGAAGCAATGCCTGTTATCGGTTCGGATGCGAAGGTCTACGGGACGAATGATTATGCGGATACAGCTGGGTCGGACATTGTCATCGTGACAGCAGGATTACCGAGAAAACCCGGTATGAGTCGAGATGATTTGCTGGCTGCCAACAGCAAAATAGTTCGGGAATCGGTTGAAAAGGCGCTAGCTGTATCTCCAGATACCATCTTCATTATCCTGACCAATCCCTTGGATGTTATGTCCTTTTTAGCCATGAAGGTCAGTGGACTTCCCCGAGAACGTGTTATCGGACAAGCAGGGATCCTAGATTCGGCACGCATGCGCGCCTTCGTCGCTTTGGAATTGGGTGTTAGTGTTGAGAATGTGCACTGCTATGTGCTTGGAGGGCATGGAGATGATCTGGTGCCGCTAACCCGCCATTCCAACGTCGCCGGTATCCCGCTGGAGAAAATTCTCCCTAAAGCCGGCTTAGATGCTATCGTTGAACGAACGCGAAAAGGTGGGGGTGAAATTGTTGGGTTGCTTAAGACAGGAAGTGCCTTCTATGCGCCCTCTGCAGCCCTGGCGCAAATGGCAGAAGCGATTTTATTAGATCGCCATCTTATTGTGCCTGCTTCAGCTTATCTCAATGGCGAGTATGGTCAAAGTGGGATTTTCTTTGGGGTTCCAGTGCAGCTCGGAAGGGCTGGTCTCGAGAAAATTATCGAATATGAATTAGACGAGACGGAGCAAGAGGCTTTGGAGGAGTCTGCCAATCACGTCCGTGAAGTCATCGAAACATTGAATCTCTGAGTGCGGACAGAGTAGGGAATAGTGTAAGGGCATCTCGCTAGTTGTCCCTGGTTGAGACGCATTCATTTTGAAGATATTAACAATTCGCTATTCGGCACGTTATGACTCGGCAGGAACTGTGAAAACCAAACATGCTACGTCTCTATACTGAGAATCGCTTGCGTTTGGATGATGATCAACCTTTTGCAGATTGTCATGATGATTCCGCATTGATAGGGCAAGCGGAATAAAACCCGATTGCAAAATCTGCGTTCCCAATAAATTTGATCTTCCAGACAACTAGGGTGTGGGACTTGCTTGTGGTGCAGCACCAGACCACGTAAAATCGCGCTTTATACTTTCAGCGCCAGCCGAATCGAATTGAGGATCGCCAGAACTTGTTATGCCTAAATCGCGGACCGTTGTCACCCACCAGCGAATGATGTGTGGAGCAGATTCAGCAGGGCGGAAGCTACTTGGAATAATGTACTTGGTGTCATTGACATAGTCGACGATTTTGCGCAAACCGGTTCCATCTGTAATATCAACGATCGTTACCTGATAGTATTCGTTCTCTAGTAGTTGTCCCACGGATGCCCATTGCAAAGTAACCGTATCATTCGCAAGCGTGAATACGGCTCCATCTTGAGGCAGGAGTAGATTGGGTGCGGGATATGGAGGTGGCGGTGTATTGGTCGGAGTTGGACCAAAGGAAACGCGTTCGCAGAGTGGGATGATCAAAATCTGCCCATCGAATACGGTATCTGATGATAAACCGTTATATTCCTTGATGGCTTGCATCGAAACTTGATAGTTTTCCGAGATGGAACTAAGGGTGTCGTTCGTCTCGACGGTGTAATTTACCTTCTGACAGGCGGCATCTGTCGCTTCGGCAGGGGAGAGTGTTTGAGTGGCCTGAGGTGTTGGAGTAGGTGTTGGTTGTGGGATAAGGATGGTTTGATTGATAGGCAGAAGGCATTCAACACCCAGGTTGTTGAGTTCAATAATCGAACGAACAGATACGTTATAAAAGAAAGCTAAAACAACGCATGTATCCCCTTCCGCTACTACATACTCAATCGGTGGGAGAGGGGTGAATGTGGGCTCAGGGGTAGGGGTGAATGTAGGCTCAAGAGTCACTGTTTGTGTCGGCGTTGTAGTAGGCGAAGGGGTAGGTGTGGGTTGTTCAGGTGCTGGGGATAAGCGTACCGCTGCGTAGGTCAATCCAGCTGAGAGCAGTGTAAATAAAACGAGAAGCAGGATAGCTACTGGCAGGGAAAGGGTAATTTGGGCACGGGTTTTCTTGGATTTCTTGCCACTTCCTTTGCGGAATTCTGTACCGCAAACCACACATCGCGTGGCGTTCTCCGTAACTCTCGTCCCACAAGTTGGACAGAGAACGCTCTCCGTTTTCACGATTTCGTTACCTTGCTCTGTCATGGTCAAATACTTCCTATGATGGGAAAGCCAAAACATTATACCAGCCGGAAAGCATAATCCCAAGATCCCAAATGATCAACACTATAAGAGGATTGGCATACGGTTGGTCTATGAGAGGTGGATTTGATGTCAATCCCCGTCAAGACCCAATTGGGGAGCGATCCGTTGCATGGATTGGAGAATATGCCCAACGTGCTCCCAGAGGTCGAGATCTAATGCTTCCACAGCTTTCTCGATCTCTTCCCGATTCACATTGGCAGCAAAGCGTTGCTCCCCCCATTTTTTCTTAACAGATTTCACCTCGACATCATGGATGGATCGGGAAGGACGAACAAGCGCCACAGCTGTGATCAATCCGGTGATCTCATCACAAGCCATCAGGGCACGCTCCATCCTGGTTTCTCGGGGAACGCCTGTGTGATCAGCATGGCTTAATATGCCGCGGATGATTTTATCGGGAACACCTCGTTCTCGAAGAATGGAAGCACCCTCCTGCGGATGAGTCTCAAGAGTGGGATGAATCTCCCAATCAAAATCATGGAGCAAACCAGCTAATCCCCACTCATTCGGGTCCTCTCCCCACAGGTGAGCATAATCCTCCATGGAGGCTTCAACCGCCAGCATGTGACGGATGAGGTTTTCATTGGTGACAAATTCTTTCACAATTTCATAGGCTTGCTTACGATTCATGGCTATCACCTTTTTGAGGTTGTATATGACGTACGCAGGTGTCAATCATCGGTGTGATGTAAGCGTCCCACAGAGCGGCCAAGGTAGCTGGAATTTCCCTTAATTGCCAGAATCTTACCGTTAAAGATCCATAGGGACGAAGGTCTGCACTAACCCCGATTGCCTCCATGCCTAAGGCCTCGCAAATTCCAAGTGCACGGGGAAGGTGAAATCGCTGTGAGATCAGCATGGCACTTTTGATATTGAAAA
>MGNI01000105.1:14509-19814 GCA_001795115.1 Chloroflexi bacterium RBG_16_48_8
CGACAGGTCTCATAGGTCCTTGATCCCCCTGAGTCGATAAGGATATCATCGGGGCGAACACCAAGTTGGATGGCGAGTTGGCGCATTGCAGATGGTTCATCATGGAGAGGATGTTGTGCTGAACCACTCATGAGGATTTTTGAGACTTTACCCTCATGATAAAGTTCCACAGCCACAGAAACACGATCTGCCAGTACCATGGAGGGTTTTCCATCTCGTCTTAATCCAGCACCAAAGACAATGGCCAGCCAGCGAGAGGGGGCAATTTGTGGCAGGTAGATTTGATGGGCGTAACGCCATGTACTGATTTTCCAAGGGAGTAGAGTGAGTAGAAGCATCAAGGATATTCCCAAGAGCCATTTCCGAAGGGTTGCATTCCTAAGAATTCGCATGGCGTGATTCTACCAAATCATGGGACAAGAGGGTGAATTGTATTTTAAGTTGCATAACGCTGCCATGGTTGAATTGAAAAGTTTCAGAGGATGGAAACGCTGTCCCACCGCACCTACCGCTCTCCTTAAGGTGTACTTGATGCTTCCTTTCTAGCAAGAGACCCGAGTGGGTAAGATATTTGACAGTTCCTTTTCTGACCTGATATACTTAACTTATCTAATTGATTAGATGAATACAATGAATTAGATGTTTTTAAGAAAGGTTCACAATGATGACGGAACTACCATCTGAATTGCTTGTTTATTTAGCTCGTCAGGCTTATCCCCCTGGGACCAGGTTGCCTGCTATTCAAGAGCTGTCAACAACTCTGGGCATAAGTACGGGTAAATTGCGGGAACAATTGGAAGTCGCTCGGCAGCTTGGTTTGGTAGAGGTTCGACCCAAGACCGGCATTCGGACGGCAGCGTTTTCTTTTTCTCGGGTTATCAAAATAGGCTTATCCTTTGCACTAACTTTGGATCCAAAATTCTTTTTCCAATTTGGGGTTCTAAGGAATAATGTGGAGGCTGCATTCTGGTACGAAGCTGTCGATTCGCTTCTGCCGCAAGATAAGGAACGTCTGTTAGATTTGATGGAGAGGGCGTGGGCTAAATTACGTGGTTATCCCATACAAATCCCTCATGAAGAACATCGAGAATTGCATCTTACGATTTATTCTCGTCTGGATAACCCCTTCGTTGTGGGGCTTCTGGAAGCCTACTGGGAAGCCTATGAAGCTGTTGGTCTTAATTTATATACGGACTATTTCTATCTGGAGTCCGTTTGGAATTACCATGATCAAATGGTTCAGGCTATTCTAAGTGGTGATGAAGAAGCTGGTTATCAAGCATTGGTTGAACATACCGGTCTGATCCATAAACGTCCTGAGATTGGGGGGTTTCGACCTCCGGAAGTTGAAAAACCACTTAAGGTTTAACCTATATGTGCTGCTGGAGAGTATAGATATGGCAGAAATGCAAATTGCAGAGAAGGTATCAAATCAGAAACAGCGCGAGCAAGATCCCATCTACAACGATTTTTCGATGGTTGTAGCCACCGTTAATGGCTCTGGAAGTCAAACGGCCAACATGGCGATTATCCGTTCTCTCTTTCGTATGGGGATACCAGTGAGTGGAAAGAACCTTTTTCCATCCAATATCCAGGGTTTGCCGACCTGGTTCACGATTAGGGCTAGTTCAGATGGTTTCACCGCCCGCCGTGATACAACAGAGATCCTCGTAGCGATGAATGTGACGACATTCATAGAAGATCTTGAAGAGCTCACACCTGGGGGTGTCTGTTTTTATTCTGATGATTTTGCCGTCCCAGGGAATCGTAATGACATCGTTCTATACCCAATGCCAATTCGGAAGCTTGTGAAAGAAGTCAATCCTCCAGCAGCTCTGCGTGATTATGTTGCCAATATGGTCTATGTTGGGGTATTGGCACAAATGCTAGGCATTGAGATGGAAGAGGTTCATAGGGCTTTGGAAACCCACTTTACGGGAAATAAACGCCCGATCGAGCTGAACATGTCGATGATTGAAGCGGCTGCATTGTGGGCGGAGAAAAATCTCGAGAAAATCGATCCATATTTTCTTAAACGTGAGGATAAAACCAAGGGTCAAATCCTGATAGATGGCAACACTGCTGCAGCGTTGGGGGCAATCTACGGGGGTGTGACCTTTGCTGCATGGTATCCCATCACACCCGCTTCTAGTTTAGCAGATGCGTTAGAGGAGTATCTCCCCCAATTACGTTGCCAGGATGGAGGCTGCAAGGCCACCTACTCCATCATCCAGGCTGAAGATGAGCTGGCAGCCATCGGAATGGCGCTTGGCGCAGGATGGTCAGGCGCACGCGCGATGACCTCCACATCTGGTCCAGGGATTGCCTTGATGGCTGAGTTCGCTGGGCTGGCCTTTCAGGCGGAAATCCCTGTCGTTATCTGGGATGTCCAGCGGATGGGGCCTAGTACAGGCTTGCCCACAAGAACTTCCCAAGGGGATATCTTCTTCGTACGCTTCCTGGGTGCAGGGGATACAAGGCACATTATCCTACTACCGGGGAATATGAAAGAGTGTTTCGAATTTGGGTGGAAAGCATTCGATATCGCCGAGCGTATTCAGAGTGCTGTTTTTGTTCTCAGTGATCTTGATCTGGGGATGAACCTGTGGATGTCTGAACCATTGGAGTATCCCGATCAGCCTATGGATCGTGGGAAAATTTTAAATGAAGAAGATCTGGAGCGATTAGGAGATTTTGCCCGATACCGTGATGTCGATGGGGATGGAATAGCCTACCGCACTTTACCTGGGACAAACCATCCACTGGCAGCTTACTTCACACGCGGGACAGGTCATGATGAGTACGCTATTTACAGTGAGAGGCCGGACGATTGGGAAGCCAATATGGAGCGGCTTTGGCGAAAACATGAGACAGCAAAAGCTTACTTGCCACCTCCAGTCATAGAGAAAATGGATGGAGCCTCGATTGGATTGATTGCCTTTGGCTCTACGGATCCGGCTGTTCGAGAAGCTCAAGCAAGGCTTGTCGGAGAGAATATTCGCACAGATTATCTTCGTTTAACATCTATCCCGTTCAGGGATGAAGTAATCGATTTTGTGCGATCGCATGAGAAAGTCTATGTGATCGAGATGAATCACGATGGACAGATGAGGCAATTGCTGCAGCTTGAAATGCCAGATCAAGCGGTAAAAATTCATTCTATACGCAAGAACAATGGTCTGCCATTATCAGCTGGTTGGATAACCCCGGCTTTACTAGAAGCAGAGGGAGGTTAGAATGGCGATACGGGTTGAAAATAAACAAAGTGGTCCATCCAGAACCAATTTAATGGGTCTTACAAGGAATGATTACAAAGGCAGGCCAACAACACTGTGCCAGGGATGTGGACATAATTCCATTGCGAGCCAGATTATGGCGGCCTGTTATGAAAATTCGATCCCGCCTGAAAAGGTCATTAAAATCTCTGGGATTGGATGCTCAAGCAAAAGCCCGGCCTACTTCATGAGTCGATCGCATGGTTTCAACAGTCTCCATGGTCGAATGCCATCCATCGCCACAGGTGCTGTTCTTGTTAATCGGGAACTCATTGCCATTGGAGTAAGTGGCGATGGTGATACAGCTAGCATTGGGATTGGTCAATTCATCCACCTTCTGAGGCGGAATCTTCCGATGGTTTATATCGTTGAAAATAATGGGGTTTATGGTTTGACCAAAGGTCAATTTTCAGCAACTGCGGATAAGGTTCAGGTGTTGAAGAAGATTGGCGAAAATCCTTTCTTCCCCGTCGATGTCTGTATGGAAGCCCTTATCGCAAATTGTGGTTTTGTAGCACGATCCTTTGCAGGAGATCCCAAACAAGTTAAAGAGTTGATCAAAGCAGCTTTAAGCTTTAATGGAACGGCTGTACTGGATATCATCAGTCCCTGTGTGACTTTCAATAACCGGGACGAATCGACGAAAAGTTATGCCTGGGGCAAGGAGCACGAAATTCCCATCCATGATGTCACCTTTGTGCCCAGGTACGATGAAATTGCAGTGGATTATGAACCCGGTGAAGGGACTGAGGTGGAATTGCATGATGGTTCCACTCTCATGCTGAAGAAGTTGGAACAAGATTATGATCCAACGGACCGAAAGGCAGCAATAATGCTTCTGGAGGAGACACGCGCCCGTCAGGTCTTAGCCACTGGGTTGATTTATATCAACAAGGATCAACCACCGCTACAGGAAGTCGAAGAACTTGTCGATACTCCCCTCACCAGGCTTCGAGAAGAGGACCTGCGACCCTCACCTGAGAGCCTGCTGGAAGTGTTGGAAAGTTTCCGATAGGGCTTTACGGGAAAGCTTCTCAAAACCAATCAACTGCAGGAGAAGCCGCTCAATGGGCAGCTTCTTTATTGTAGAGACGCCCCGCCGGGGCGACTTTACACGTGTAGCATCGTAGAGACGAAGGTTATGAGGTTCCATCAAAGGTAACAGAGGTGTTTTGCTCTACTTCCCCCGGTTGTCTTCCTGCTGAGATGTAGTAGATTCTAGGAAACCTAAAACTTCCGTTCAGGGATATTCTATGAAAAGGGTTTCTGGTTGTGTTCGCACGATAGCGGGTTTGTTGGCTTACCTCTTAGCTGCATTGCTTGTCATAACCCTGCCTTTGTCCATACTTGCTCATAACGTGTTGAGGACTTTCTTTTCACCTGATGAAGTCAGTAACGCTGTAGCTAATCTGCTGCTCCTAAGAGACGGTTTGAGGGAGCAGTTGACAAGCAATATCCTTTCCGACACCTGGTTCGAGTCAGGGTTGACTGGCAGCACGCGAGCTTTGACGAATTTGAGTCCTGAAGACCGAGTAAAAGTATCTCAGGTTTTATTCCCGCGCGATTGGGTAAAAATGCAGGTACAGGAAAATATCGGGATTCTCATCGAGTGGGTCGAATCGGAAGAGCCGACACCCAGGTTTATCCTTGATCTGGATCCTCTGAAAGTTCAACTTAAGGAGGGTGGCTTCTTTCGAATCGCCGAGATATGGATTGACTCTTTGCCTCCGTGCACAAGCGATCAACAGATACAGTTGAGGGCTACCTTTCAACAGGGCTCTCCTTTGAGAATGGATCTATGTAAGCCAGAGGGGGAGCTTCGTCAAGAGTTGATCGATTTTGTGAATCAACATTTGATGCAGCAAATGGATAAGATGCCAGCAGAAATTCCTCTGTTGGATGAAATAGGCTCAGGAGACTCTTCGAATGCCTTGGAAGAATTTCGTCGGAACATGCTTGGTTTTTTGCTGGTAATGAGATGGATGAGGTTATTTCCTCTATTGATCCTGGGATTGATCATGACTTGCGTG
>MGNI01000105.1:19900-21004 GCA_001795115.1 Chloroflexi bacterium RBG_16_48_8
GGGATTCTTAAGAATGCAGTATCTCAATCGACCCAGCCAGCAGAGCTTCAGGAATCGATCGTAAATGCTGTGTGGGATCTCATTTCTTCTGTTCTGAATCGTAGTGCATTCCAGGCTTTGGTTCTGCTTGTAATTGCAGCCATTGCCTTAATACTACCAATGATTCTGAAAAAGAAGGGGAAAGGTAGCACCCTTGAACCAGCCCCAGTAACTCCCACAAAAGAAAGGGTATCGGAAATCCCTCCGCCTCCCCAAGTGGAACCCTTTCAACCGGAGACACTTACGCAAGTTGCTGAAGATGATCAACCTTCTGGAAATGCTGGCTGAGTTTGCGGAAAAAGGCTGGATATCTTATAGTTCCCGCCCCCCGCAACAACCCAACTTTCGCCTCTGGAATGGTGCAAGCAATGTTTCTAGGGATGCAAACGTGCGCTGTACCTCAGTTGATGGTGTGAAGGAGTGTAAAATTCGCTGGTCCCATGGCTCCAATGGGTAAGCTAGCTACAAGGACAACCTGTTCGCCCCTGGGAATTCGACCGGAGGTGACCAATACCCTTTCCACATGTTGGATCATTTCCTCTACCGAATGTGCCATTGGGATCCATTGTGGTTCGACACCCCAAAGGAATGCCATCTGGCGGTAAGTCACTTCTTCAGGGGTGAACGCAAGAATGGGTACGGCAGGTCGTGCATTGGACATGTATCGTGCTGTACGTCCAGATCGTGTGAAAACCGCGATTGCTGAAGCCTTTCGATCCTCAGCTAATTCGCGTGCAGCCTGAGTCGTGGCGATTGCATCCTCTTTTGTGCCGAAAGAGTTCATCGGCCTTTGAAGTCCCCACTCGGTCCTGTGAGATTCTGCGTCAAGGATGATTCGTTCCATGGTCTGAACGACCTGGATGGGGTATGTGCCGATAGCAGTTTCACCAGAGAGCATGAGAGCGTCACTCCCGTCAAAAATGGCATTTGCCACGTCGGATGCTTCTGCCCGCGTAGGGCGAGGATTATGGATCATCGAATCGAGCATTTGTGTCGCAGTGATGACAATTTTACATTTGCTGATGGCGTGATGGATGATCTGTTTCTGGATCGAAGGCACTTTTT
>MGNI01000105.1:21191-22024 GCA_001795115.1 Chloroflexi bacterium RBG_16_48_8
AAAGGATAAAGCAATAGCGTCCACCCCTAATTTCAATCCAAATGACAAATCCTTCCGATCCTTTGAAGTCAAAGCAGGAGCTGACAGAGTGACTCCGGGGAAATTGACCCCTTTCTTGGGACCCAGTAAACCGCCATTGATCACTTCTGTGACGATGTCTTCGACATCAAGGTTGGTTACTCGAAGTTCGATGCGGCCGTCGTCGATCAATACCGTGTCACCTTTATGAAGATCTTTTGATAGATAGGAATGGTTCACGTGAATTCGTGAAGAAGAAGCCACAACAGGTTTGCTTGTGAGAATTAACTTGGCACCGCTGTTGATTTGGATGGGCATACCATCTATCGTCTCTCCAGTGCGTATTTTCGGCCCTCGAAGGTCGAGCAAAATACCAACAGACTTGTTGAACTGCTGGCTGACCTGCCGCAAATCTTGGAAAACTTTGGAATGCTCTTCCTCTGTACCATGAGACATATTGAGACGAGCTACGTCCATCCCGGCTTCAACGAGTTTGCTTATTAGGTCCAGGGAACTTGTTGCTGGACCAATGGTAGCAATGATTTTGGCTCGGCGTATCATAGATATCTCAGCTCGACCGCCTGGCGTTCAAGATCTTCCTGAAAATCAGGATGAGCGATATTGATAAGAGCACGAGAACGTTGGCGTATGGTTTTGCCGTAAAGGTGAGCAATACCAAATTCCGTGACAATATAGTGCACATGGTTACGCGTTGTGACCACACCAGCACCAGGTTTCAACATAGACACAATACGACTCAATCTGGTGCCATCCCGCAAGGTCACCGTGGAGGGGAGGGCAATGATGGGTTTGCC
>MGNI01000105.1:22118-22268 GCA_001795115.1 Chloroflexi bacterium RBG_16_48_8
GTGAGATCCACTTCGATAGCAGAATTGATGGAGACCATTTTACTGTTTTGGGCGATGACGAAGGGATCGTTGACGTATTCTGTGGGGTGGAGTTCCACGATGGGATTATCATCCACAAAACGATAGAGTCTCTTTGTGCCGATGATAATG
>MGNI01000105.1:22535-22615 GCA_001795115.1 Chloroflexi bacterium RBG_16_48_8
ACAGGTATTGCGTAATCAATCTTACTGAAATGAATAAAGGAATCGCCCAATGTACGCGGCATTTGCTCATTGACCTCTGC
>MGNI01000106.1:0-4597 GCA_001795115.1 Chloroflexi bacterium RBG_16_48_8
AACCAGAGACAAATGTCTCAGCAAACCAGTAAGCCGGGCGAATGAAAATCACATCGTACAATTCATCAAAGTAGTATTTATTCTTCAGTAATGTGTAAATGGATCCCAAGGGTCGCGCTAAAGGATCGGGTTCTCCCGCTTTTACAGTGCGGTAGACTCGCCAACCCAGGAATAAACCACCCAGAGCGACCAGGAGGGATGTGAGAAGAGGGATCGGATTAAATTCGATCAACTCAGGATGCTCAATCAACGTCCCACTCAGAAATTCGTGGAACCAATTGGGGATGATGCCCCCCAGCAGCGGAAAATCCTCAGGGATACCCACCCAACCCGCCGCTACAGCAAAAAATGCCAATACGACCAAAGGCAGCGTCATGGTCCAGACCGATTCATGCGCATGCTCAGCCGCCGAGGTGCGGGGCTTCCCGAGAAAAGTCAAGGTGATTTGCCGCATGGTGTAGAAGGCTGTCAGCAGCGCAGCCAATGCCAGGACGATGAAGACAGCCAGATGCCCATTGGTGAAGGCATCCGCCAGAATCTCATCCTTCGACCAGAATCCGGCTGTGACCAACGGGAAACCAGAAAGCGCAAATCCGCCAATGAGGAAGGTCCAGAAGGTGATGGGCATTTTATTGCGTAATCCGCCCATCTTGAACATATCCTGCACGTCCACATGCTCATGGGTGTGATGAACACCATGTTCCATCCCGTGGATGACCGAGCCAGATCCCAAGAAAAGCAGGGCTTTGAAGAATGCATGCGTAATCAAGTGGAAGGCAGCTGCTACATAAGCGCCGATTCCAGCCGCAGCTACCATGTAACCAAGTTGCGAGATGGTCGAGTAAGCCAGGACACGTTTAATGTCATTTTGTGCAACAGCAATGGTGGCCGAGAAAAGTGCCGTAAAAGCGCCAACAAAGGCGATAAGCGTTAAGGTGGGCGTGAGGGTTTCACCTTCATGCCATCCGGCAGTCAGGAGGGGGAAGAAACGCACAACAAGATAAACACCCGCAGAAACCATCGTGGCGGCGTGGATCATGGCAGAGACCGGTGTGGGACCTTCCATCGCGTCCGGAAGCCAGACGTGCAGAGGCCATTGGGCCGATTTCCCAACCGTGCCCAGGAAAAGGAGAATGCCGATCAAACCGGCCGCTGATAACCCCAGAAAGCCCGAGGGTGTTGATGCCAGCATTTCCAACACAGGTTCACTGAATAGAATTTCGCGGAAATTCAGCGTCCCTGTTGCAGAATAAAGGTAAGCCAATCCGAGAAGCATGAAGACATCGCCCACCCGTGTGGTGATGAAGGCTTTGATCATGGCTTTACGCGCTGACTCTTTTCCATACCAGAAACCAATCAGCAGATACGAACAAAGGCCCATGATCTCCCAACCGATGAAGAGCAGCAGAAGGTTGTCCGAGAGAACCAATGTCAGCATCCCGAAAGCGAAGAGGGAAATAAAGGCAAAGAAGCGCGCATACATCGGTTCGATTCCACCAGTGCGAGGTGGTAAACCTGCCCGATCGTCAGGATCTCTAGGTTTTCCAAAATTGTGATACCCAATACTGTAGACGAAGATCGCCAAGCATGTCCAGGCGACAAAAAACAAAGAGACGGCACCCAGGGGATCAACCAGGATCCCGATGCGGAGCGCACTTTCCCCTGCAGGCAGCCAAGAGATGGATGAAGCGATGGGATGTTCCCCAAGGTGTTCGTTCGTTATTGCATTCCAAAACACGATCATGGCGAGCACCCAGGAGATAAGCATTGCGCCAACAGCGATGGTATGGCTTAATCGGTTGCTTCGGTTGAAGAATAAAACGATCAGCCCAAAGGCTAAAATGGGGGGCAGAGGAATGAGCCAGGTGAGGATGTCCATTTCTATATCGTCTCGCTTACCACTTCATAAGATTGATATCGTCAGCTACGATGCTTGTCTTTCGCCGGTAAATGGAAATAATGAGCGCCAAGCCCACAGCAGCTTCGGATGCCGCTACCGCAAAAACGATGATGACAAAGACCTGTCCGGCAATGAACTCCGGCGAGAAATAGCGCCAAAAAGCCACCAGATTAATATTGACGGCGTTCAGCATGAGCTCAATACCCATCAAGATGGCAATCGCATTTCGTCGTGCTAACACACCAAAAAGACCAACACAAAAGATCGCCGCGGAGAGGATCAAATACCAGGAGAGTGGGATCATTCTTCACCTACCTCACTCGCTGGTCTGCTTGGCGGTCGGGCGACGAAAATCGCTCCAATAAGCGCAGCCAGGAGGAGAACAGAAGCGATCTCAAATGGAATGACGTATCGATTCACATCGACCAGGGACATTCCCAGATCTTCCAGAGTGGTATCAGCCCCCGACAATGCCACCGGTTCAATATCCAGTGTGGGGATCTGATTGAAAAGGAAGAGTAAACCACCGAACAAGATAAGCGCCGCCAGTGCCGCCCAAAGCCAAGTGCGGTTCAGTTGCGGTTGGTCGACCTGCATGGCATGCCTTGTTAACATCACAGTTACGATAATCAATATAGCGATCGCATCGATGTATACAGCCACCTGAACAATAGCCAGGAAACCAGCTTCCAACAGGACAAATAGAACAGCGACCCCTGCAAGGGCAAGAATCAACCATAGAGCAGCATGGATCAGGTTACGGCTGACCACAACCAATACGGCTGCCGCAAGCGTGATTGCTCCTGCTCCGATAAAAACGATTTGCATTCCTGTCATATCTTGGTCGCTCTCAATCTATAGGGCATTAGTCTCCCCCTCCGACCGTCTGGGATGGACTTACGATCCCCGTTCGGATGGCTTCTTCCTTCGCCTGAAGTGCACGGCTGTTAATCCTTAAAGCGAGAAGCGTGAATAAAAAGAGTACCGCATTTCCCGCAAGATGGAGCAGGATCCTGCTGAAACCCTGCTCAATGGCGACCTTGTCTACTACTGCAGCAATGATAACAACCGCAAGTGCAAGGGGAATGAGAAATTTCCAATTGAAGTTATTTAGCTGGTCGATTCGGACACGAGGAAAGGTACCTCGAAACCAGATCACAACAAAATAAACTGCAGAAGTTTTGATCAGAAAATATAACAATCCTAAAATAGGAGCTGCTTCAGCACCTGGCCCTTGCCAACCTCCCAGGAAAAGTGTGGCTGTGAGAGCGGAGATGGTAAAGGCGTGGAGAAATTCTGCCACAAAGAACATGCCAAAAGCCAGCCCAGAATATTCAATATGGAAGCCCGCCACGATTTCCGAATCTGCCTCCAGCAGATCAAAAGGCGCCCGTCCTACCTCTGCAATCGAACTGATAAAGTAAATAAGCATGGCGATGGGAGCATAGACTCCAAACCACATCGACCTTTGTGCCTTTACAATATCTACAAAACCCATAGAACCAGCCAATAATGTGGGGACAAGGAGGGCCAGGATCATGGGAACAGCATAGGAGAGCATCATGGCAACCATCCGGAAAGCCCCCAGGAGTGCATATTTATTATTTGAGGATAAACCTGCCATCATAATTCCTAATGTTCCAATAGAACCGATGGAAACGGTATAGAGAACACCCACATTGATGTCTGTGCCAAATAGGGTCGGAGCGAAAGGCACAACAGCCCACAATCCAATCACGGACATCACAACCAGGAAGGGGGCGATAATAAAAACGAACCGATCTGCCCCACTCGGAACGAGGATTTCTTTCGTCAGCAACTTCAACAGGTCGGCAACCGTTTGGAAAACACCAAAGGGCCCCACCCGATTAGGACCTAAACGGTCTTGAATACGTGCAATGATCTTCCGCTCAAGCCAGATGGTGAAGAGCATGAAAAGCATGGCCAGGGTGCCCATCACAGCCGCGCCGAGGAATTTCAGAAATATCTGAACGAACGATAGCTCAAGACCAAATCCGACCAATACATCGATAAGCCAATCGTTGATCAAGGTGAATGGATCGCCCATAGCGTTATCGCTCCCTCAACAAGCACGCAAATAAATGGCTGATGTATCAACCACCATCAGCCACAGGCTTTCTCGAAAGTTGTTTAAACCCACTCCAGGGCGCCCCGTCGCCAAGCATAGAGCAAACCACCAGCAAGAATCAGGATAAAAAGCACCCCTTCAAGAACCATGTAAAGCTGGAGTTTGTCATAAGCAACAGCCCAAGGGAAAAGAAAGACAGTCTCAACATCAAAGATAAGGAAAATCAAACCAAAAATATAATATTGGCCCTTGAGCTGCACCCAGGTCTCACCAACAGTTTCAATTCCACATTCATAGGTGGAATCTTTAATTTTATTAGGTTTTTTTGGAGCAAGGAATTTATTAAATGCAACTGCAACTGCCGGTAAAATAAATCCAATTGGGAGAAGAAACGCGATGAAGATCCATGGTTGATGCATGCGGTTTCCTCAGAGTCGGGGTTCACAATGGGAGAAAGTGTATCATGAGTAATCGGAGGCGTAAAGACTGAATAAAGAGGAAGGTGATATTGGAGGTGGGTGAGCATGGGTGCTGGGGTGCAGGGGAGCGCGGGAGCGCGGGTGCAGGGGAGCGCGGGTGCAGGGGAGCGCGGGAGCGTGGGGGTAGGG
>MGNI01000106.1:4620-5516 GCA_001795115.1 Chloroflexi bacterium RBG_16_48_8
GTGGGTGCAGGGGAGCGTGGGAGCGTGGGAGCGTGGGTGCAGGGGAGCGTGGGAGCGCGGGAGAGGGACAGCCCTATAATCAGTAGAATGCTTGAGAACTGAAACCCTCCTTTCCCAGCACAAAATATCCTGATTATTCATTCCTGCTTCCTGATTACTCGTTACTCATGACTTATTACGTTTCACTTTCCCCCTTCCTCCCCATCTACTCCAATCCTGCAATTCCCAACCCCAATGGTATAATCCCGCTGTGACCCCCATTCTTTCAGCAACACAATGGGAATCAACCATCGCCAAGCACGAATCCATTCATCTCTTGCAATCCAAGGCCTGGGGCGATTTGAAATCGGATTTTGGTTGGGAGGTTGAACACATTCATTGTGGGGAAAGCGGTGCACAAATACTCGTCCGATCCTTTCCTCTGGGATTTACCCTCACATATATTCCTAAAGGTCCTATTGGGTCTTGGTTACCAGATCTTCTTCCAGACCTGGATGAGATCTGCAAGAAACGCCGAGCATTTGCCCTAAAAGTAGAACCAGATGAGGCCGACGGTCTTGAAAAGGCAAGGCTCCTTCACAATCATGGATTTATTCCCAGCGGGCATACCATCCAGCCTAGAGCGACACTCCTCGTTGAATTAAGCGACAATGATCAAGACCTCCTGGCCAACATGCATCCAAAAACCCGTTACAACATCCGGCTTGCATCTCGCAAGGGGGTGAAGGTGCGGCCTTGGAAAGATTTTGATTCTTTTGGTAGGATGATGCTTGAAACAGCAGATCGGGATGCATTCGGAGCGCATATCCCCTCTTATTATCATCGCGCTTATGATCTTTTCCACCCGCGTGGGGATTGTGAACTTCTCGTAGCGGAATATGAAGACACACCACTCG
>MGNI01000106.1:5584-6679 GCA_001795115.1 Chloroflexi bacterium RBG_16_48_8
ACCGTATGCCCACTTACCTCCTGCAGTGGGAGGCGATGAAATGGGCACAGAATAAGGGATGTGCCTGGTATGACCTGTGGGGTGTACCAGATGAAAGTCTGGAGACTTTAGAGAGAGATTTCACCTCACGTCAGGATGGCCTTTGGGGCGTCTACCGCTTCAAACGAGGCTTCGGAGGGAAGCTCGTTCGATCTATCGGCGCTTGGGATAGAGTTTACATCCCTTCACTCTACCGTATCTATCGATGGATGAACACCCTCCTGCGGAAATAGTTCATGGAACTGCAGCTTAATCGGAACATCGACGCAATACAGTGGAACCGACTGCTCCTCCAAGATCTAGATGGGCACATCTTGCAGTCCTGGGAATGGGGTCAGTTTAAAGAACGCTTCGGGTGGAAGGCTGAATATCTTACCTGGGACAATGACCAGGGACATCCACTTGCAGCGGCTTTAATTCTCAAACGCTCTCTGCTGTCAAGATTTTCCATTCTCTACTGCCCTCGTGGACCCATTCTGGATTGGTCGAATGAAGCATTGGTTACCTCTGTTCTCTCAGAGCTTCAATCTTACACGTTATCCAAAGGGGCTGTTTTTCTCAAAATCGATCCCGATGTAGCTTTAGGATCCGGTCAAGTTGATCGAAAGGATGAAATTCGTGATCCTGTCGAAGAACAGGTCATATCGCAGCTCCAGCATCTTGGTTGGAAACCCTCTGAGGAACAAATTCAATTCCGGAACAGCATGTACCTCGATCTTCTCCGTTCTGAAGATGAACTTCTCGGCGGAATGAAACAGAAGACACGATACAACATTCGGCTGGCGAAGAGGCGAGGTGTTATCATCCGTCAAGGGAGTTATGAGGATCTGGATCTCCTCTACCGCATGTACGCTGAAACTTCTTTGCGTGATAACTTCACTATTCGGGACCAAACGTATTATCAAGATGCCTGGGGGTCATTCATGCAATCTGGCATGGCTCAGCCTTTTATTGCGGAGGTGGAAGGAGAACCTGTCGCAGGGATCATACTCTTTCATTATGGAAGACGAGCTATTTACATGTATGGGATGTCCCACGAATTCCATCGGGAAAAGA
>MGNI01000106.1:6800-8136 GCA_001795115.1 Chloroflexi bacterium RBG_16_48_8
GGAGTCTATCGTTTTAAATCAGGGTTTGGCGCTGAAGTGGTTTGCACGCCAGGTGCCTGGGATTTCATCGCACGACCATTATTCTATAAGATATACCATGTGATCCTGCCAAAACTTCTGTCACTGATGAGGAGACGAGGCCGTACTCATACCTCCCGAAGCCTCGATTAGCACGTTTGGAGAAACATAATATTTTGCTCATCATCCCCTTTTTTAAAAATTATTTTGCGTCCCCAAGGAAAACCGAACCATTTCTATCCTTCTTTGCCCTTCTACCCAATCGAGGATTGAACCGATTATTTCCATCCTGCCCCTTCGATCTTTATCACCTACCGATAACTGCTTATTCCTCATACCCTATCCCATCTTAGTTGTTACTCTCTCCCTTCCACTTTCTACTTTCCACTTTCTACTAACACTTTCCGCTCCATCCCTGTTTCCAGGTCCCTGATCACTCGTTACTCATTACGTATTACTTGTCACGTTTCACGTTTCAGTCACACCTCACTTCCCCGCAATCGTCATCCCATCAATGCGGATTGTGGGGGAGCCGAACACACCATACATGGATATGAATCGTAAATCGTTCCCAACTGCACTGACCTGCCGTAGCATTTGATCCATAGGTGCGGCTAGAGTCACCTCATTGACCGGTCCTGTTAATTCGCCATCCTCGATCCAAATACCGCGAGCAGCCACAGAGTAATCTCCGCTAACCGGATTGATTCCCCCGGTGGTCATTGTATTCAATACATACAGGCCTCGTTCGACGCTGGAAAGTATCGCCTCAGGCGTCATCTCGCCAGGTTGCAAATAAAAATTTGTGGGCATCAGATCTGGTGGTTGTCTGTGGGAACTTCTGGAGGCATTCCCGCTGCTTGCCACACCTTCCTTACGGGCGGTATAGCTGTTATGCAGAACGCCCTGCAATACTCCTTCTTCGATAATTTTTGTCGCCCGACTAGGCACCCCCTCAGCATCGAAAGGTGCTGATGCAAGTCCACGCTTGAGGCGGCCATTATCGAGCAGGCTCACGATGTCTGAAGCAACATCCTCTCCCATCTTGCCCAAAAGGAAAGAACGACCTCGCTGCATCTCATCTGCTTTGAGAGCCAGGGATAGGAAAGTGATCCATTGGGATGCAACCATGGGTGAAAATACAACGGAGGCTTCCTGAGAAGGGACAGACTTCCCGCCCAGCATACGGATGGCATTTCTTCCTGCTTCTACGCCAATCTCCTCCGCATCCAGGTCAGCAAGGAAGGTAGATGCGCCCATCCCTAACGCCATGGAGGTTGCCTCCCCCTCCCGTGCAATGGCATTCAGGTAAGATGCA
>MGNI01000106.1:8155-8457 GCA_001795115.1 Chloroflexi bacterium RBG_16_48_8
AATCCTTTGGAATTCGCTAAATAGACATGGGTATCCTGATCGAGGTAGGTGCATCGATTCGTGAGTACAATTCGATTGTCAAATCCCAATGCAGCCCGTTCCACTTCTAGCGCGAATTCGATCTTTTGGCTTATTGGAGCCTCTGCGATATCTCTATCGAAGATCTCCAAATCCTCATCTGATATGTCCCCGGGATCGGGGAGACCTCGATGGGGATCTTGATCCCCCACCCTCGCCAATTCAAGGGCTGATCTCCAAGTCTTCTCTACACTCTCATGTGAAAAGTCTGAGGTATAGGCGTA
>MGNI01000106.1:8498-9599 GCA_001795115.1 Chloroflexi bacterium RBG_16_48_8
TGTTCCCAGCATGGGATAAATTTTCCACCTTGCCCTGGTCCACTTGGATTTGTGTCTCACGCCCCACCTGAAGATAGACTTCCACCTCAGCACCCATCGTCGAGGCTTTGGAAACGATATCCTGTGCTAGTTTGATCTCATCCATGCTAGACTCCAATCTGCCCGCTGATCTCTCGGTCCGTTCCTCCCACCATAAGTCTGGGCACTCGCACGGTTGGCTGTCCCACACTTACTCGTGCCCACTGGCCTTTCCCGCAGCGACCACGACCCAAATCCAGGGCAAAGTCGGTTCCGATCATATCGATCTGCTTTAGAACCTGTGGACCATTTCCCATGAGTGTTGCCCCGCGAACAGGAGCTGTAATGCGACCGTCTTCGATGAGATAGCCCTCTGTCACACTAAAGACGAAATCTCCGCGGGCAAAATCTGCCTGTCCTCCTCCAATCTGCTTAGCATAGAAACCACGTTTCACCGATCGAATAATCTCTTCAGGATCATGTGTACCGACGTCGATATAAGGTTTGGTCATGCGTGGCATCGGCATGTGCCTGAAGGTCTCCCGTCTGCCGTTCCCAGTTGACTCTCGACCAGCCCTACGAGACTCTTTGAGATCCCAAATGTAGTCTTTCAGAACACCATTCTCGATGAGCACCGTACGAGAGGAGGGAGTCCCTTCATCATCAAATCTTAAGGAACCCCTTCTTTTCGGTATGGTTCCATCATCGATGGCAGTGATGATTGGAGAGGCAACCTTCTCCCCCACCAATCCCGAGTAAATCGAGGTACCTTTGGCGACAAAATCCGCCTCCAAAGCATGCCCACAGGCTTCGTGGAAGAGGACACCTCCCCAACCATTGATGATGACCACTGTCATCTCTCCGGCAGGAGCTGGGCGAGCATCCAACATCCTGACAGCTGCCTGTGCAACCTCCTCCGCAAAAACCACTGGATCCTGTGAATCCAGGAGTTCTAAACCGGACTGAGCTCCTATCCCTGAAGAGGATCGCTGCAGAGTGCCATTCTTCTTTGCTGTCACAGCAACCTGGAATTCAAGGAAATTACGATCGTCTTCAGCCCAGACACCTTCCGAGTTGTACACC
>MGNI01000106.1:9658-9959 GCA_001795115.1 Chloroflexi bacterium RBG_16_48_8
GAATCATCCATTTGATGAAGAAGGTCCACCTTGCTTCGTTCATCCATATCTGAGAAAGGCTTTGTAACCTCAAGATCTACCGGGTTTTCCCCTTTGGTCAGATCCAATGTAAGTCGTGGTCCCGATGAGGATTTTGAAGCTGCGGAAGCTGCTCGGGCTGCATCCAACAAGGCACTTTCTGAGAGATCATCCGTGTAAGCATAAGCGGCTGTCTCCTCATAAAAGACACGCACACCCCCCCCCCGATCGTTGCCTCGGACCGCCCTTTCGATTTTTCCATCATCCAAATCTAAATTGAAAC
>MGNI01000107.1:0-4507 GCA_001795115.1 Chloroflexi bacterium RBG_16_48_8
TTGTTAAGGAAGCAGTAATTTTTGAAACCGGTAAATCACACGCTGCTCGAATAGCGTCCACATGTATGGGTTCAAAGGAAAGCTTCTCATATACCTTCCGCTCAACTTCATCTTCCGGCATAAACTCGTTGATCACCTCCTGCTGAACGATGACATCGAAATTTAAAGCCTCTAATACATCCTCAACAGAGAGGAAGGGGATGGCACCATCTCTGATTAATTGATTCGTACCAATGGAGCTTTTATTGTAGATGTTTCCTGGGACTGCGAAAACATCTCGACCTTGATCTGCTGCAAAATGTGCGGTGATCAAAGCCCCACTCCCTTCTCCAGCTTCGACAATGACAACAACCAATGCAAGCCCAGAAATGATCCTGTTGCGTGGTGGAAAATTTCTCGCTTCCGGTTTTGTTCCCAACGGATAATCCGTCAAAATGACACCATTTTCGGATATTTCCCTGGCTAACTGGCGATTCTCCGGTGGGTAGAGATGATCCAAGCCCGATCCGAGAACAGCGATTGTTCGACCCCCATTATGCAACGCCGATCGGTGAGCAACACCATCAATTCCTCTGGCCATGCCCGAGACAATGGTGATTCCATTCATTGCTAGAGAGGTGGAAAGTTCTTGCGTAACAACCTCGCCATAGGAAGACATCCGCAGAGTTCCAACAATCGAAACAGCCCAGCGATCATTGGGGTTTAATTCACCCCATACATACAATACGGGCGGTGGAGAATCGATTTCCTTTAATCGCACTGGGTATTCTTCTGAGTCCCAAGAGATTACTTTGTATCCACTTGATAGGATCCTATCCATCTCAGCGTCTAGATCCAACTCGGATCGGATTTGAAGAAAGTCTTCAATGATTTTTGGACCTAATCCAATTTGGCTAAGAACCCCGGGAGATGCATGCCAAGCTGCCTCAATATTCTCAAACGATTCCAACATTAGCTTCAACCGCATGGGCCCAATACCTGGCATTTTATTGAATCCCACCCAGTATTTCATCTGTTCCCCCATGTGTGATCAAACCTCCCAACCAAGGTGCAAGTCGGCCCAGAATACCATGTCGATTCCGCGAGTGTCAAGTGAATTTTAAGAAAAGGTCATCAATTCTTTCCTATTTATATTGATTGACTCACCCGAAAAAAGGACACTCAGCTGAGAGGAACCAGCATATGGGTGAGTTCCTTTTGGCTGAGAGGTCTTCTTTTAAGTGACCCTTTCATGACGAACGATGCTTGTCACTTCGATTGATCTTTCTTCCTCCACCCTACTTCGGGGAAGGCGAGTAAAATAATCATTATTATCCATTGTCTATCTGAAAATAAATGCTGGGAACTCAGTTAGAAGATAGCTTCAATCAAATCCTTTCCAAGGAGTTCAATATCGATGTACTCTTCACAATTAAGCGATCGTTTCCAAGAAGCTTTTAATTTCGCATTCCAACTACATAAAAATCAAATCCGTAAAGGGTCTGATGTCCCTTATATCACACATCTTATGGCAGTCGCTGTCCTTGTTTTGGAAAATGGAGGGGATGAAGAGGAAGCAATTGTAGCACTTCTCCATGATGCAGTGGAAGATCAAGGGGGGCTTAAGACCCTTGATCTAATTAGACAACGCTTTGGGGAGAAGGTTGCATCCATTGTTGAGAAATGTTCCGATTCATTTTCTACCCCGAAACTTCCCTGGCGGGACCGTAAAGAATCACACCTCCACTGTTTGGTGGGCGCTTCACCCGCAGTTTTAAGGGTTTCGCTTGCAGATAAACTGCACAACCTCAAATCCCTTTATTCTGCCTATCGAAGGGACGGTGAAGAAATCTGGAAACATTTTCGAGGTGGCAAGGAAGGGACCTTGTGGTACTATCACGAGTTGTCCAAGATGTTCCATAAAGAGGGCGAGAACATTATGTTGTCTGATTTCGATCAGCTCCTCGACCAATTTGACCGGATGGTGGAATCGTAAGAACGAGAGAGACATGATCGTCCTCGATAAAACGATTTTCCGTGACCATTTGAAACCACGATAGGCTTCACGATGTAGGATTAAACGGATACGAACGATTTTTTTCTTATAAAAGCTAAGTATTGAGGATTTATGCTCAGTCGTTCACATTTACTGATCATTCAGAGTTACAACAATGTCTGATTCCTTTAGCACTCTACTAGGGTACGACCTCAAAGAAATGGTCAACGAAAATCGATTGGCTGGCTTATGGCATTTATTGGCAGGTTTCCGCTTAGCATACTTCATCGCTGCGATCAGTCTTGGTCTTACCGCCATCCTTCGTACAGGGACTTACCTTCTCGTACGCTATTTTGTCGATGATGTCATCATAGCTAAAGAACAGAGGGACTTATTGCCCTTGGTTGCATTTGGCTTTATTGGTCTTGCACTGTTGCAGGCTGGTTTTACCTTTCTGAGCGGCAGAATGGCAGCTCTTACCTCGGAAGGGGTTGTCCTTCGACTCCGGAATACTTTATTCGACCACATTCAACGTCTCTCTTTCTCTTATCATGATGCCACCCCTACGGGTGAACTTATTCAGCGCTCGACTTCGGATGTGGATGCGATTAGGCGATTCTTCGCAGAGCAAGCTATCGGATTCGGTCGAATTACCTTGCTCTTTATTGTTAACTTTATTGCCTTACTCATCCTTAATTGGGAACTAGCCCTCTATTCCATTGTTGCTGTTCCTTTTGTTGCTTTACTTTCATATTTCTTCTTTAAAAGAATTTCCGATGCGTATGAAGAGTACCAAGAACAGGATGCCAAGTTATCGACAACCCTGCAAGAAAATCTTACCGGGGTTCGTGTGGTTAAAGCTTTCGCACGTCAAGCCTACGAGATTGATAAGTTTGATCAAGAGAATTGGGAAAAATACCTTCGTGGTAAGCATCTGCTATTGATGCACTCCTTATATTGGCCAATCTCGGATATCCTGTCTGGATTGCAGATGCTGGCTGGTTTCACCATCGGGGCAATGATGACCATCGATGGCAGCATAACCGTTGGCACCTACCTTGCCTATGCTGGTATGGTTCTTTGGATCATCTGGCCGATGCGTAATTTAGGCCGCTTGATCGTACAGATGTCTTCGGGTCTTGTTTCTTTTGGAAGGGTGGTGGAGATCCTATCGGTTCCAAAAGAACCGGTTGAGGAAGCAAAATACCTGCCAAAAGACCGACCCTTAGGAGAGATTGTATTCGATGCCGTTTGTTTTGAATACAATGAACATTCACAAGTTCTAAAAAATATCAGTTTCCACTGTAAACCTGGACAATCCATTGCACTCCTTGGGCCTACTGGTTCTGGCAAGACGACACTCGTAAACCTGCTGCCACGTTTCTATGAGTACACAGGTGGCAGTATCAAGCTAGATGGGATCGAACTAAGCGAATATTCTCGGCATTATCTAAGAAAGCATATCGGCATTGTTGAGCATGAGCCCTTCTTATTCTCACGAACCATCCAGGAAAATATCACCTATGGAATTGACCGGGATGTGTCCAATGAAGAAATTCAAGAGGCAGCTCGAGCATCAGCCCTTCATGACGTCATCCTGGGTTTTCCAGAAGGTTACAAAACACTGGTAGGAGAGAAGGGTGTCACATTATCTGGTGGGCAAAAGCAGAGAGTCGCTATCGCAAGAACCTTGCTGAAAGACCCTCAAATCCTCATTTTTGATGACAGCACCTCCTCGGTGGATATGGAAACAGAGAGTTTGATCAGAGAAGCTTTGGAAAGATTGATGTATGGTCGAACGACGTTCATCATTGCACATCGTATCCAGAGCCTCCAAAATGCTGATTTGATTCTGGTATTGGATAAAGGGCAGATTGTTCAAAGCGGGACACATGAAGAACTCATGACTCAAGGAGAGATCTACCGACAAGTTTACGACTTGCAAACAAGAATTGAAATTGAATTAGAAAGAGAGATCAGTGGTGTCTAGCTATCAATTTGAGGAAGAAGAATTCTCAACCCAATTTAATGGCCAAACCTTCCTGCGAATCATGCGGAGGATCAAGCCACATTGGAAATGGCTTCTAGGTTTCCTGCTGGCTGTTGCCTCTGTATCTTTTCTTGACGCTTACTTCACTTTCTTAAGTAAACGGATCATTGACGAGGGCATTTTAGCATCGGACAAGGGAGCACTGCTTGATCTCATTCTTCAATATGGAATCCTGATCATTGTTCAAGCATGCTGCGTTTTTGGGGCAATCTATCTGGTTGGGATCCTGGGTGAGAGGATCCAATATGATTTCAGGCAAGACACTTTTAACCACCTCCAGAATTTGTCTTTAACTTACTATGATCGGACACCGGTTGGCTGGATCATATCCCGCGTCACCTCGGATGCAGCACGTGTTGCAGATCTCGTGACTTGGGGAATATTGGATACTACCTGGGGGATCATGGGCATTGCTTCCTCCACAATCTTTATGTTAATTATCAACTGGAAGCTAGCACTTCTCGTCTCTACCATCATTCCCG
>MGNI01000107.1:4516-9077 GCA_001795115.1 Chloroflexi bacterium RBG_16_48_8
ACGAATTATTGCCGAGTATCGGGAAGTGCGAAAAGCGAATTCTAAAATCACAGCTTCCTTCAACGAAAATATTACCGGGGTAAGGGTTGTTAAAGCCCTTCGCAGAGAAGAGAAGAACCTAAAAGAGTTCAATGCTCTTACAGGAGATATGTACAGGGCGGCTTTTCGTGCCGCATGGTTATCAGCTTTGTTTCTTCCAGTGGTCCAGCTGATCAGCGCTTTTGCGCTGGGCATAGTGGCCTGGTATGGCGGTTACCAAGCTGGCCTGGGCGGATTGAGTATCGGTGGGATTCAGGCGTTTATTTCCTATATCACTTTTATGCTCTGGCCTATTCAAGAGATTGCCAGGGTCTATGCCGAGATGCAGCATGCTATTGCCTCAGCAGAGAGAATTTTCTCCCTGACAGACTCTCTCCCTGATATCACTGACCGCCCCGGCGCTTTCGACCCAGGTTCGATTGCTGGTGATATCATCTTCGAGCATGTAACCTTTTTCTATGAAAAAAATAAACCTGTACTAGAAGATTTCTGCATGCATATAAAGCAGGGTGAAACGATTGCATTGGTGGGACCGACGGGTGGAGGGAAAACAACCATTGTTAACCTGCTGTGTCGTTTCTATGAGCCCAAGGAGGGTACCATTCGCATCGCTGGTTATGATTATTCCGAGCTCTCCCTTCACGCAATTCAATCCAGAATCGGAATGGTTATTCAAACGCCTCATCTCTTCTCTGGTACCGTTTTAGATAATTTTCGCTATGGTCGTTTGGACGCAACCGATGAAGAGATCAAAGAAGCAGCTCGCCTTTCCGGTGCTCATGAGTTCATCAAATCTCTTGAAAATGGATACCTAGAAGAAGTTGGTGAAGGTGGAAACAATTTGTCTGTTGGTCAAAAACAACTTATCAGCCTTGCCAGAGCGGTCCTCACGCAACCAGAAATTTTCATCATGGATGAAGCCACAAGTTCTGTCGATACATTGACAGAAGCCTTGATCCAGCGTGGTATGCAGGTTTTATTGGAAAATAGGACAAGTTTCATCATTGCACATCGCCTTTCCACCATTAAGAAAGCTGATCGCATCATTCTTATTGACAATGGCAAAATCACTGAGATGGGTACACACGCTCAATTGCTAAGGGAGAGAGGCCATTATTACCGGCTCTATACTCGACAATTTCGTCAACAGCTCGAGCGCGAATATGATCCTTTTGTTGCACAATCTACAGCAGGAAGTTGATAGGGTGAGGGCTTATTGATAGTAGATAATTTTCGCAAGCTTATGTTTTTAGTTTGAGGGTTGGTTCATTTGTACAAATGGAAATCTTATCTTTTGATAATCAAATTCGACGCCTCTTAGAAATTATTACAAGGCCTACTTTAAATTTAGAGCTATACTTATCGAAAAAGAGGTATTGGAACTCACTCCTATGACTCTTAACAACGAATTCCGCTTATACAACCCTTCCAAGCATAAAGATAGCATTCAACGCCTCTATCATGAGGTTGGCTGGATGGGAAAAGATAATGAAGACTTCCTCGATTATTTACTGGCCAGTGGCAACGGCTGGGTAGCGGAAATAGATGGCCAAGCTGAATCCATAGCCCACACTACTGCGGGTTTAATTCGTTATCTTGATGAAGATTTGCCAGCTTCCTGTATGACCTCAGTTGCCACCAGCCGAATTGCACGAAAGCAAGGCATCGCCACACACCTTACCGCTCACGCCTTGGCTCAGGGCGCTGCCGAGGGAGCACTGGTTTCAATCATTGGTGTCTTCGAACAAGGATTTTACAATCAGCTTGGTTTTGGTACGGGTGGATATGAACATATCGTTGCCTTTGATCCCGCCAAATTGCAGGTGGATAAAATTCAGAGAACCCCAAAGCGTCTTTGTAAAGAGGATTGGAAGATTATCCATCAATCACGGCTTGAACGATCTCGCCATCATGGCGGCCTTAACATTCTCCCAGCCGAATTCACCCGAGCTACGCTGACTGAATCAAAAAATGGTTTCGGTTTAGGATACTTTGATTCTCCAGATGGCTCATTAAGTCACCACCTTTGGATAGGGACGAAGAATGTTGAAAGAGGACCGTACATCGTTCTATGGATGGCTTACCAATCCAACGAACAATTTCTGGAGCTCTTGTCCCTGTTAACTACCCTTGGGGATCAGATTCTTCTGGTTAAGATGCATGAACCTCCACGGATACAAATGCAGGATTTGTTCACCCAACCCCTAAAGGACCGCTATGTGAGTGCTGGATCTCAATACGAAAGCGGAATCCGCTCTTTAGCTTATTGGCAAATCAGAATTTGCGATCTATCAGCTTGTCTTAATCGTACTCACCTTGTTTGCGAAGAATTCACATTCAATCTCATCCTTGAGGACCCTATCGAGAAATTTATCGTTTCCAATGCAGCCTGGAAAGGTCTTACTGGTGATTACATCGTCCGTCTTGGTTCACCCTCTTCAATAGAAAATGGATACGATCCTGATTTACCCACGCTAAGGGCTTCTATCGGAGCCTTTTCCAGAATGTGGTTAGGTGTTCGTCCAGCAAGTGGACTTTCTGTTACGGATGATCTAAAAGGACCGCATGATCTTCTACATCAGTTGGATCAGGCTTTCAGATTTCCCAATCCAAAACCGGATTGGGTCTTTTAATCAGATTGAATATGAGAAGTTAGCAGCACCTGAATTCCTTGGGCAACTCTATCTTATCCAATTTGTATCAAAGACTCGCCTGAAAAAAGGCCACTCAGCTGTGAGGAACCAGCATGTGTGGGGGTGCGGGCGCAGCCCGCATCCCCACATATGCCTCTCTCTTCTATCTTGAAGGGCTTTTTTCAGTGGACTCATCAAAGTAATATAGGCATCAGGATTTAAAAAAATTCGAAGCACAATTTTTCTATATATGACTATGCGCAATTCTCCAACGACATAGCACTATCGATGCGTCGTTAATCCCTTCGGCAAATAGGGTTCAAATCGTGAAATCCCCTTCTGGCCTTTCTTTAGAAGGAAAGCTAAACATTGATTCTCCCTATGATAAACTTCTTGGGATAGATATAGGGGAGCCGTATTTGCCTATCTCAATGATCTCATCAACTTTTTCAAAAGCCACTATTCAAAAATGGAGACTTGATCATGTCTGATGACCCCACAAAGGAAATCCTTCGATGAATGCTGTATGGTTTCTATGCCATCAAAAGTAAACATGGCGGTGAAGTAAATGCTATCGTCGCGAATTGGATATCACAAGCCTCCTTCAAACCACGCTTAATTGCCCTTTGCCTTCAAAATACTTGTTACTCTGACAATCTTACAGAAAAAGGTCGGGTTTTTGCTGTCAATCTCTTTCTAAAGGCGAATGTTGATTCCATCAAACCCTTCACGAAAAGTCGAGCTAAAAATCCAGAAAAAATGAAGGAGGCCAAATTCAGTGAAGGTCCTGAGACCGGTTGCCCCATTCTATAGGGTTCTGCAGGTTACTTTGAATGCAGAGTTGTAGAGATTGTTGAAACCGGGGGTGACCACAATATCATTGTGGGAGAAGTCATAGGAGCAGGGATCAACAAACCCGGGGAGGTAGGTGATTCTCTTACCCTCATAGACCTGGGTTGGAGCTATGCAGGCTGATGCAAGTAATCACGAAAATTTTAAGCTAATGAGGGGAGTAATATCTTGTTATTTTTTCTTTTTGTATGGTATTCTGACAGCGGTATAAACTTTCACTCTGGGTTTGACCATAGGGGAAGACGAGAAGGAACATTGTCTTCCCCCTTTCCATTCTAATCACATCCACACGATTTCACCCATTTTGCAGAATAACTCGTTCCCCTTTAAGACTGCACTCTCAAAACTATAAATCCTGGACGAATACTCCATTTCGCATTTCGTTGCGGAATGCTAAAATCTCTGCAAAGAAAATTCAGGATGGGTGTCAAAGTGAATAAACTTGCATTTTATACCATGATCTCGCTTGTGCTCATATCGACCGCATGTGGTTTAAAGACAGCTGCTTCTCCAACCTCAACCTCCCCTCCGCCTCCAACCCATACAGCTCTTCCAACAAACACCGCCACACCTCTACCACCAACAGAAACACCCATCCCAACTCCAACCATACCTCCCGATATTTCTCTGGATCCACGTCAATTTGAAATGACGATTCAGCATCCTCAGAGCACAGATCAACCCGGGTGGGACACATCAGGTGAGATCGTCATCCCTGCTGAAGGGTACGTTGCGGGAATGGTATTCATAGTGGATGAGTGTATTGGATCATGGGCTCCAAAGGTCAGTCAATCGGTCGCGGGCATGAATTCGATCATGCAATCTGCCTCAATGGGTCCATGTTCTGTTGGTACATACTGCGTTTCAGATTTTTTCCTGGGTTACACCCCAGTTACTGCCTGCGAAATTCTCGCTCCGGGTTCTATCGAAAAAAGATGGATCACACCCTACTTTGCAGGATATAAATCTGAAGTGGGAATTTCTTTTGCTGTTGGAGCCTGTGATCCCGCCAAATGTACTGCGCAACTGAAGATCTC
>MGNI01000108.1:0-106 GCA_001795115.1 Chloroflexi bacterium RBG_16_48_8
TGCGATCATGAGGTATTCCGCTTCAGAAGCGCTTATGGACGGGTCGGATTGCAGGTTGCGGCCATAGTCGACATCGGTAGTCCCTACGATAATGGTTCCCTCCCAG
>MGNI01000108.1:139-228 GCA_001795115.1 Chloroflexi bacterium RBG_16_48_8
TGGTAGAAACCCACGGCACGCGCGAGTGGGACCTTTTCTGCAGGGAAGATCAAATGACTTCCACGCAATAACCGCAGGCGGCGATCTCC
>MGNI01000108.1:350-1412 GCA_001795115.1 Chloroflexi bacterium RBG_16_48_8
GTCCAGACTTACGGCGCAGAAGATCCTCCACCCAGGCGTAATTGATGGCGGTTCCCCCATCTCTGACGGCTTCCTGGATCACACGCAAGACCAATCGGGCATCGTCGGTATGGGCATCAAAATATCGGTAACCACCCAAGAGGCCTTCACTGCGAAGGAATGGCCATCGATCGAGCACATCTTTTGGGGCGTAACGTTGATGCGCCCATTTAAGTGCCAGCAGATCGTAGATGATCAATCCTGCATGGAAGACCCAACCCGGAATTTTGTCGTTCTTATAGGAGGGCATGACAAAGCCAAGGGGATAGATCAGCCCCTGGCCAGTGCGCAGCAGATTTTCGCGCTCGCGCACGGATTCATAGGTCAACCGAATTTGGCCATTTTTTAAATAGCGAAGGCCACCGTGTACCAGCTTGGAGGAGCGGCTGGAGGTTCCGGAGGTAAAATCGTTTCCCTCCACCAATAATACCCGCAATCCGATGCGGGTAGCCTCCCGAAGGATGCCCGCTCCGGTAATGCCGCCCCCGATGACAATCAAGTCCCAAGGGCCGTTTAGTTCTTCCCAACCATTTTGTCGCCAGGTTGCGTTCCACATCCTTCACCTCATCCTTACTGACCTGATCCTTCTTTAGGTTCCATGAGGCCTGGATCAAGGTTCCTCAGCAATTTACCCGGGTTGAGCACCCGCTTTGGATCAAGGGTTCTGCACACGGCATTTAAAGTATCTATTCCAAGTGGACCTTTTTCGGCTTCTAGATAGGGGGCATGGTCAAGACCAACCCCATGTTGATGGCTGATAGTACCCCCGACTTCTACGATCCTCTGGCAGGCGGCCTCCTTGAGAAGCTGCCAGCGCAGAAGCGTTTCCTCAGGATTGGGATCCCGCGGGAAAAGGAAGGTGACATAAATGCTGGCGCCATCTCGATAAATGTGGGAGAGGTGGGCAAAGATCAGAATACGCTCGTTGACGGAAGATGCAGCCTGCAGCATACTGTTTTTGATCGTCTTATGGAGATCTGCGACGGTAGACCAGGGGACGGCGGTTTCCAATGTGTCGATGAC
>MGNI01000108.1:1464-1683 GCA_001795115.1 Chloroflexi bacterium RBG_16_48_8
TTTCGCCACATCTCTCCGACCATGGATAGGGCAGGGAGTCCACCCTGTGCCCGGAAGATGGAGGTGGCTTGTCTACGGGCCTGGGATACCCTTCGATGATCTCCGGTGATAGCGAAGATCAAAAGACAGCGCTCCTTCTTATAGCCCAGAACATTCAGACCACGATCTGCGGTGTCCATCAGGCGCTCGCGACCGGAAAGGATAAGCGTCGTTTCCGTC
>MGNI01000108.1:1714-4022 GCA_001795115.1 Chloroflexi bacterium RBG_16_48_8
AAGGACAGCCCTCCTGGGCTGCTTTGCGGACAGCCTCCATCCCGGATTCCCAATCCCGGAAGAAGACGCCGTAGAAGTGTTCACTTTCGGGCAGAGGTCGGATGCGCACTGTGGCGTGGGTGAGGATGCCCATACGTCCTTCCGATCCGAGGATAAGCTGGCGTAGGTCTGGGCCGGCCGCGCTGGCGGGATGGGGGAGCAGGTCCAGAGGACCCATGGGAGCCTCGACATGACCTCCTGCGAAGAGGTCTTCGATGCGCCCATAGTGATAGGATTGTTGACCACTGGAGCGGGTTGCGATCCATCCACCCAAGGTGGATAGTTCGAAGGATTGCGGAAAATGTCCCAGTGTGTAGCCGTGTTTTTTAAGGTTGGCTTCAATGTCGGGACCTGGAATGCCAGCGCCGAAGGTTGCCAATTGGCTGGTATCATCCAGGTCCTGGAGTTGGTTCATGCGGTTGAGGCTGACCGTGAGAATGGGCCGGTCTCCTGGGACGGGATTGATATGGCCGACGACGCTGGTTCCCCCACCGTATGGGATGAGTTGGACATCTGTTTTCTGCGCGAATTGATAAATCTCTCGCACATCCTGTTCGGAAGAGGGATAAGCCACCCCATCCGGAAAGTTTTTAATTTGGCCGCTCCTCAGGGCAAGCCAATCTGGGAGGCTCTGACCTCGGGCATGGCGCAGCCTCGTTTCAGGGTCGGTTGTGATCCAGGGGTTGTCCCATAGGCGAGAAGCAGGGATCGTGGCGATCACTGCCTCCATGGTTGCATCTGGACTGCGATCCCCCTCCCCTAAGGTGCTTTTTAGGAAGCGAGCGGCTGAATCGGGCAGTGGGTAGGAAGTCTCATCGTCACCCCATCCATTCCAACGTCTCATAGAGTCCCTCCATTTTTATTGGCGCTGATCTGCCAAAGTGTGAGGCTCTCCTCCATCATTTTTCTGGTAATCTCTTCCGCAGCCTGGGGGTTTTCCTGTTCCACTGAGTTTAGGAGGTCTTGATAAAAGCTCTTGGATCGAGTTCGGGCTGGGGGGAGAGAGAAGTAGAGGTTGGCCATTCTGGCAAACAGGTCTTTGAAACCGTTGAGGATGAGGGTGAAGACCGGATTTCCAGAGAGGACGGTTAATTGGCTGTGCAGGCTCCAATCGGCCTGAGCGAAGGCTTCGGGCGAATCGGGAATGTCGGTTACGGCATGGAGAAGGTGTTTCACAGCGAGAGGTGCTTGTTGGACCGCGAGGCGGGCATAAGTGGGTGCCAGGAGGGTTCGTATGGCGAGCAGATTGGGGATGAAGTCAGCCGGCAGTGGGTGTTGGTTGCGAGCCAAGGAGCCGAGCACACCCAAGCCGCCCTCTTCCCAGTAATTGCGAACCCGTGTGGGTTTACCATGCTGGATCTCGATCCAACCATCGCGTGCCAAACGCTGCAGGGCCTCGCGCAGTGTGGGGCGTGTGACGCCCAATTGGGTCGCCAGTTCGCGCTCCGGTGGGAGGCGGCTATTGATGGGAAAATGGCCATCCAGGATGGCTTCAATGAGGCGGTGTTCGGTGAGTTCCGCGGGTCGTAGTGGTGCTTCCCAGTCCATGGCACCCTCAATGGTAAGAGGTCATACCAGACAATACCATTTTACATCAACGGGAGATCGATGTCCAGTGCGGAATCTCTACGGTGATACCATGAAAGCGTTCCTCACTCTCTGATAAACTGAAAAGTATTCCATCAAATCAGTTAGAGGGACGGAGAAACACCATGTAACCATTCTGTTTCGGTCTAGACCTACCCCTGAAACGGAGTTAGGTTGTCCTGATGAGCTCTGACAGTCAGATCTTTGACAATGGGTCTTACCAACGATCTCATACAGGAATACCTCACGAAACGAATCCCTCACTCGAGGTATGCAGTTCTGGAAGCAACCAACTGTTGGCGTGACAACTCTGCAATGCGGTCGTAGATCTTCGCCCAGGGTTCATAGGTGGCGGTCTGTCCCAATTCTTGGTTAGGAACCTCAATCGATAACCACAATGGTCGGTAGTGTCTCAGGTCATCTCTGGGATTATACAGCGGTTACTCAGGGACTCGTTTTCCCCTCCTGAGAGAGGCGTGTTTTTTATGCTTAAGCTCGGAAGTGTGTATTAAGAATGAAGGTATTGGAGGATAAGAGGCACCATTTGACGGTGGGTGAATTTGGGTTCTGTTTCTGATGACCTTTGGCATTCGGATGCTGGTTCCTCTCAGCCGAGTTACCTTTTTTCAGGAGAGTTATTAATGTATCAACCATTTTGTCGGGTAGCGTGATCTTACCTGGA
>MGNI01000108.1:4036-8246 GCA_001795115.1 Chloroflexi bacterium RBG_16_48_8
GATGAAGAAGAGAGAGTTTAACAAGTGAAACCGGATGTCTCAGGAGGAAGATTTAATCTCCCTCACCAAGATATACTGCGCGACTTCACGCCCCAGGCTTCGCTCTTGATCCCCCACGCGAATGGTCAAAGGACCATCGAAGGGAGCCACATCCAGGACGGTCACCTCAACTTGAGGGAAAAGCCCCAGCTCACCCATGTAGCGCAGCATCTCGGGATTGTGATCGCTGACCTCCGAGATGATGGCCCTCTGCCCCCGAGCCAGCTCGGAAAGGCGGATCTCGGAGGAGGGAGGGATGTGTCCATCCAAAGATGGGATGGGAGCGCCGTGAGGATCCCTTTTGGGGTAACCCAGGATGGCATCCATACGCGTTTCAAGTTCATTGGAGAGAATATGCTCCCATTTCTCCGCTTCAGCGTCTACCTGGTCCCAAGGAACACCTAAAGCCTCCGCAAGGTACTGCTCGATCAACCGGTGGTGGCGAATGACCTCCAGGGCGATAGCTTCACCAGCTTGGGTCAGTTCAACACCCTGATAGGGCTCGTATGTTATAAGCTTTAGCCCGGCCAGCTTCTTGATCATACCTGTGGTCGAGGCGGCTGTCACCTCCATCCTGTTCGCCAGGGATGTGGTGGAAACTCTGCTTTCATGGCGTTGAAGCTCATAAATGGCTTTAAGATAATCTTCAACAGCTTGTGTCTGCATGGCTGATCCTACCGGTGAAAGATTTAGGTGCTCCTAAATTATTATAATATAGACTCTGCCAAAATGGCTATCCACAAGAGAATGGTCATGATAGGTCGATATTCGATGGGTCAGGAAATTTATTCCATGCTAAAACGTATCCAGGTGGATCCCTGTAGGGCAGATAGCCTTTGAAGTGAGGAGGATCAAGTCTTTTTAACCACAACCCGCTGCCCCTATGGCAATTGAAAACGCATCAATCGGTTGTTTCCACTGTCCGAAACCCAGAGCATGCCTTGGGAGTCGAATGCCAGCCCTGAAGGGATGGAGAACTGGTTGTCTGCGGTCCCGTAAGAACCCCAGCCCAATAGGAATTCTCCTTGGGAATCGAAGCAAAGAATGCGGTAGCCCTCTGGATCTGTGATGCAGAATTCTCCTTCTGGACCTGAAGCCAAATAGGGTTTGTTCTCCAAGGATTGCCCATACCAACCTGCAATGCTCCATTCCCAGGAAAAGGTGAAAAGGCCGGGCTCGAGTTCTTGGAAGGCTTGAACGCGCGTATTCCATGTGTCAGCCACATAGATCGTCCCGTCCGGAGTGAGCGCTAATCCGACAGGTTCATCCAATTGTCCGGCTGTGTATCCACCACTCCCAAATTGGAATAAGAACTCCCCTTCCTCGTTGAAGACCACAATACGTTTGTTTCCAGTGTCAGCCACGAATACGCGTCCCTTCTCATCCACGACAATCGCCCTCGGTCCCCACATCTCCTCAGGCACACTGGCTTGACCGAATATGCCCCACATTTGCAGGAACTGCCCATCGGCTGTGAATTTTTGAATGCGGTGATTCCACGTGTCGGCAACGCAGACGGAGCCATCCTGGCCAACGGCAATTCCCCATGGCTCAAAGAAGGTGCCGCCGGGAGCGGAGCCTTGAGCAACATCCTCGAATGTCCCCCAAACGTGAAGGACTTCCCCTGAAGGACTGAGATGCTGCACGCGATGATTCTTGGAATCAGCGACATAGAGAGAACCATCTGGCGCTATGGCGATGGCACGTGGGGCTTGCAGTAGCCCGGCTTCTGACCCGATGTCTCCAATGACGGCGTTGGCTGTGAGGTCCAGTAGTTCATCCTGATAGGGATCGCCTACAGATATATCCTCAGGCAACTCAGTGGATACTCCAATACCCCAAACTTCGTAAGCCAGGTCGTTGCGAACGTAAAGGCGCATAGGATCGGAGGGTTGCCATTTCTCCCGGGTGAATTCCTTTCCCACGAT
Organism: Chloroflexi bacterium RBG_16_48_8; assembly: GCA_001795115.1. GTDB lineage: Bacteria > Chloroflexota > Anaerolineae > Anaerolineales > E44-bin32 > MGNI01. The sequence continues at coordinate 6,004 of MGNI01000108.1, forward strand.
CTCGCCATAAGTTGTGAAGTCGCGGTAGAACCAGATATCCCATAAGGCGCGGCGGTATTCGGGGGATGCTAAAGCCTCCGAGATCCGATCCCAGGTTAAGTTCCAATAATCTTGCATCGGCCAAACCATGCGGAGATGTTCGAATGACTGGAAGTTATTTTCTAGGAGCGGTTCCAATCGCCCCCAATTGTTGTCACTAAAAACAATAACAGGATAGGACCTGAGATCGCGTGTGATCTCAGGTCCGAAAGGGCGCGCATTGGGATAGTGCCGGAAGTACCAAGTCAGAGGCCACGAGACCCCGCTATCCCCTGTCCCATCCGCGGTGTCATAAGCCACCTCAATTTCACGATCACCTACGGTGGCTTGTGAAATTTCATCAATTTGCCCCAGTAGATCTTTAACGCCCCTTTCGCCATGGGCATAGACCAGGAATTCATTGGCATAATCGTAGTTCTTGTAAGCCGCCATGAAAGCGGTGCGGCCTGTGAGGAAGACCAACCCCCCAAAGATGGCCAGCGAAAGGATGGTAACTGCCTGATGTATGGGGGTGGTTTCGCGTCTCAGCCTCTCCATCCGTTGACCTATGACCCATCCTGTGAGCAGGATCATGGGTAGAGTGATGTGAACCGTGAGCCAGGGCATGCGCTCCCCAGCATAGGAGAAGATGAACAGAGAGATTAAAGCCCAGTAGCCGATAAACTCAATGACTGGGAAATCCTTGGGGAGGTCTGTGGACCCAACAGTGCTATCCGTTTGAACACCTTTTTTAGCCGTCGAGAATAGTTTTTTAAGACTCATCCCTGCGGCGATGGTGGATCCGATGGCTGGTAAATACTCGTAAATGGGGATTTGAATAGCGAAATAGTAATACAAGGGTTGACCTCCACGCTGAACCTCCTGTTGAGCCAACCAGTAGCCGAAGGACCCCACGATGCCTGTTGCCATCCCTGCCCAATTGGTGAAGATCGTCGTGTAAAAAATCAAATAGGGGAAGAAGAAAATGGCGGCAACATTTTGCCACTTCCGCCAATTCCAAAACAGCCCAATGATGGCTGTGATGGCGATCAAACCTACAATCACCATCGCCGTTTGAACCATGGTCTGGGTGTTTTGATAGTCCAGTGGATCCCAGCCCATGAGATTAGCTGGAAAGGCAGCCAGTTGGGGCAGGGTTAAGGTCACACAGACCACGATGACATCCAGCGCGGGAAAATCCGTGCGGAGATCGTTTCCAAAATTTTTTAGGATGGAGAAGAGAATGACAACCAGCCCTAAAAGGGCAAGCCCAAGTGCCAGGAATAGGATCGGTGAAGGTCCTGCCTCCCCTTCCACTCCCGCCACCGTACGAATACGAAAGAAGAGATTTACTGCTCCGAAGAGGAAGGCCGCAAGTCCAATCAGGAAGACGATGAGGTAGTTTTGATTCTTCCAGGGTCGATGAAGGAACTGCCAGACGAGCATGCCCCCCATGAAGAGCAGAACTTCAATGGTATAGATGAAAGCGGTCTCCTTGATGAGGTAGTGTAATGTCAGGGAAGCTGTCAGTAGATAGAGCCATTTCGATTCCCGAGTCTCAAAATAGCGGAAAATGCTCAGGAACATCAATAAAGTGACAGGCAGGATGAAGGCTTCGTTGCGAACATAGCGAGTGTAGAAGAGCATGTAAGGAGAAACCAACATCAGGACCATGGCTACCAGCGCTCCCCAACGTCCAAACCAACGTCGAAAGGTAAAGATCATTCCAATAGCGACCACACCGCACAGGGCTGCGGGAAACCTTGAAGTTGCATCGGTGTCACCAAAGAGGGTGTATGTTAAAGCCAGGATATGGAACTGCAGAGGTCCATGCGTGATGGGTGTGTGCTGATATTGGCCATTCTCAGCCAGCTGCCATGCGAAATAGGTATGTTCACTTTCGTCATGGCTCATGACACGCGATTCAAGATCATAGAATCGGCTTACGAAGGCAAGGAGAAGGATCAGTAAAGCGAGAACGACCTCGGGTTTCCGCCATGGCTTGGTGGTAATGAGTTGTTTCATCCATTCAGAGAGATGCGCGGTCAAATCTTTCACTTTGTTCCCTTCTCCTTTTCACCCCTTGTAACTCAAGGCACCTTTCGCTCATCGCGAATGGGACACAGCCTATCATAAACGTACTGGAATGTGTAGCTGCACAATTGTACTGAATTTCCATCTAGGTGATTGGCCGGAAGTAATTTGACAAACAGCAAACGTAAAAC
>MGNI01000108.1:8332-16192 GCA_001795115.1 Chloroflexi bacterium RBG_16_48_8
GAGTTTATACCGTATAATCACCTCACCATGTCCCTCCAAGATGCTCTCGATCGGATGCGATACGATCCCGGCTTTATGGAAAATGTCACGGCTTGGGAGCGCCTCCCTCCCCGCCCTGCACGTTATGCTGATTTTCCCCAAAAACTTGACCCGCGCCTCATCTCCGCGCTGAGGGACTTGGGCACCGCTCCGCTGTATACCCACCAGGCGGCAGCCATCGAGGCTGCTTTAGATGGCGAGAATGTGGTTGTTGTCACAGGGACTGCTTCAGGGAAAACCCTTTGCTACAACCTTCCCATTCTACAGACCCTGCTTACAGATCCGCAAGCGAGAGCACTCTACCTCTTTCCCACCAAAGCCTTGTCACAAGACCAGGCAGCTGCCCTCAGCGAACTGCTCCAACGGTTGGGGGCTTTGGGTCAGATGCACGTTCACACCTACGATGGCGACACTCCCCAATCCCAACGACGGGGGATTCGCGGGGAAGCGCGTCTACTGATCACCAATCCCGATATGCTGCACACTGGCATCCTCCCCCACCATCCTCGTTGGTTCGATCTCTTCCAAAACCTGAAGTGGGTCGTGATCGATGAACTGCACGTTTACCGCGGGATCTTCGGGTCTAACGTCGCCAATCTCATTCGCCGCCTCAAACGCATCTGTCGATTTTACGGATCGAAGCCCCAATTCATCCTGACCTCCGCTACCATCGCCAACCCCAAAGAGCTGGCTGAGCGTCTCATCGAAGAAGAAGTTCGATTGATCCCCGCCGATCTGGATGGATCACCACGGGCAGAGAAACATATCATCTTCTATCGTCCACCCATTGTTGACCCTGAGCTTGGTATCCGCAGGGCTTACACCCTGGAGACGACCACCATCGCTGATCGCTTTTTGGGTGTAGATGTGCAGACGGTAGTTTTTGCCAGGGCCAGACTGACCACAGAAGTGTTGCTGGGATATATTCGGGATACCTATGAGCAAGCCGGCGGTGACCCCAATGCCATCCGAGGTTATCGAGGCGGATATCTTCCCCTTGAACGCCGTGAGATCGAGCGTGGGCTGCGCCAAGGCAAGGTGAAGGGCGTGGTGGCGACCAATGCCCTGGAGTTGGGCGTGGACATCGGTTTACTGGGAGCTGCGGTGATTGCAGGTTATCCCGGGACGATCTCAAGCTTGTGGCAGCAGGCTGGGCGAGCAGGTCGACGGAGCGAAACCTCCGTTGCAGTGCTGGTCGCATCGGCCGCCCCCCTGGACCAGTTTGTGGTCACCCATCCCCGCTATCTTTTTGAAGGTTCACCGGAGCATGGTTTGATCCACCCGGATAACCTGGCCATTATCATGCGACATTTGAGATGCGCTTCCTTTGAATTGCCTCTTGAAAAGGGCGAATCTTTTGGGGGCTTTGGTGATGTAACCGAGATCCTTGACTTCTTGGTGGAGGAGGGAGATTTATATTTCAGCAGTGATCGATACCATTGGTTGGCGGATGCCTATCCGACCGAATCAGTATCGCTGCGGGCAAGCAGTGACGACGTGATTGTGATCCAGGACAGCAGTCAAGGCCGTCCAGTGGTGATCGGTGAAATCGATCGAGCCACTGCTCCTAACCTGCTTCATGATGGGGCAGTGTATATTCACGAAGGCAGGACACATATCGTCCAGAAGTTGGATTGGGAGAATGCTCTTGCCAATGTTCAACCCATGGAGTTGGATTACTACACGGATGCCTCTGAGAGTGTTGATCTGAAGGTCCTAGAGGTGTTCGATGCAGATGAAACCAGTTCTGCGCGCCGGGCACATGGATGGGTACAAATTACAGTCCTGGCGACCTCTTATCGCAAAATCAAGCGCTACACCCATGAAACTTTGGGTTATGGCACCATCGATCTGCCGCCTCGGCAATTCGAGACCAGCGCTTACTGGTTGTGGATTGCACCCGATAAGGTTAAGGAGCTGGAGGAAGCGGGTGTCCTGCTGGCGCCAGTGGATTATGGGCCGAGTTGGCCTCAGGCCAGGGATCTGGCGCGATCGAGAGATGAGTATCGCTGCCGCCAATGCGGTGCACTTGAACGGGATGGTCAAGCCCACAGTGTTCACCATATCCGAGCTTTTCGAGAGTTTGGTTACACTCCAGGAGAAAACCAATTCGACCGTCTGGCAAATAAATTGGACAATTTAATCACCCTCTGTCCCACCTGCCATCAACGGGCTGAGGCGACACGCGGGACGAGAAGTGCATTAGGAGGTCTCTCCTACGCCTTGAGGAACATCGCCCCACTCTACCTGATGTGCGATCCACGCGACATCGGCTCTATAACCGAAGTTCGTTCTCCCAATACCAAAGGCCCAACGATCAGTATTTATGATCGTGTTCCAGAGGGTCTTGGTCTGTCGGAGCGTTTGTACGAATTGCATTATGATCTTCTTTCTGGAGCCAGGGACTTGATCGAGGGGTGCCGCTGCCAGGAAGGCTGTCCCATTTGCGTAGGTCCTGTGGGACCCGGGGGGCAGGAAGTGAAACAGTTGACCATTCAACTGATCGAAGCACTGCTTGGGAATTCCCAATGAAGTGGTATAAATAGCATCATTGCCACAAAGTTACACGGAGGGAAAATCCTTTGAAAACAAAAAAAGTCACGTGGATTCTATTCGGGATGGTTTACTTGGCAGCCTGCACGACAACCTCCTCGCCATCGGTTACCCCAATCCCAAGCCAGATCCCAACGCAAACAACCTCTCCTGTTACGGTCACCGCCTGCAATCCCGCTCAGTTTATAGAAGTCCTTCGTCAGGTTGTGCCTTATGAAGAGATTAGCATTAGTTACAATCATTTCAGTGATACCGCCAATTTGATGGCGTGGTTTGTGGACCCGGCGCTAAATCCACAGGCTTCTGATTCCGAGATTCAAGACTTGACCGAATTAGCCATTCGTCACTCCATCGAGATCGCCCATTCACTGGCCTTTACTGAACCCTGTATTACAGCCGTATTCGATAGTCTGACAGTGATCGCTGTGGATCATCTCTACCATGCCTGGTATGTGGGAGCAGTGCCTCCTTCAAAAATCCCAATAACTGAAATGCTAAGTGAGGATGAATGGACTGAGCTGGAGGGGATGTTCGACGCAGGATATCAGCGCACTGAGAGGGTTTTGGAGGGTGAGGTTCCAGAAATACCAGAAGGGGGTTGCGCATGGCCTGAAGCCCGCCAAAAGCTAAAGGAAGCCTTTACACAAGCCCAAAAAAATGTGGCCCTCTATTACTATATTGATCCTGATGGCGGCTCCGTCTATGTCCAGTGGGATATTCCACCCGTAGCAGAGACTGCGCAACAGATTAACGACTACTTCTTCATCCCCCTTCCAACCATCGATACGGCGGTCTCTTGCTTGTACCCCCCCTTTGATACACTTTGGCTTTTTTACGTTCGTCAAGACGGAAAAGCTCAATGGATTTTTGCTATCGATGGGGAGGCTGTCCGAGCTGAGGACCACCAGGAATTCATCGATCATCTAGAGCTCATTTATCAGACAACTGCGGAATAAAGGCGAAGCATTTACTTATGGTATTCAATGAGATCGAACTTGATTAGAGCGAATGCTTCTCCCCAGCTTCGGTCTGAGAGATAAGGATGAGGCTTCACCTGAAAAAGGTTGCTCATACGAGAGAAACCTCACCATAGGTCCCTCTTCTATCTTGAAGAGCCTTTTTCGGTGGACTCATGGAGGGGATCAACAATAGATTGGTTAAGGGTTAATCCTCGAGTGCCAGACAGGTCGTGGTCTCAAGGACCCCCGGGATAGGTTGAATCTCCGAAGCTATGATGCGACCCATTTGGTTGACATTCTCCGCTTCAACGACTGCAACTGCGTCATACGGTCCGAAGGTCATGTTCGCTTCAAGAATGCTGTCCACACGTCGCAATTGTTTCACCACCTCCCGGATCTCCCCTGGACGTATTTTAATCAGAATATAGGCCTTCATGTTTTTTCCACCTTTCCATTCAGGATAGGTCCTCTTTTCGAAGGAAAACGGACCAATAGACGGCTGCAACAAAGATCGAACCTCCGATAATGTTTCCAACCGTGACAGGAAGCAAATTATTGATGAAGAAATTGCTCCAGGTTAGCTGACTCAGCTCGAGACTAGTCTGGTTTACGAAGGAGGGGTCGAACAACTTCATCAACAACCCCATAGGAATGAAATACATATTGGCTACGCTGTGCTCGAAACCGGCCGCGACGAAAGCGCTAATGGGAAATAGGATAGCCATGATTTTATCCACCGTGCTGCGCGCACTGAATGTCAGCCATACTGCCAGGCAAACCAGGATATTACACAGGATTCCGAGGGCGATGGCTTGGAGGAATCCCAAATGAAGCTTTCCATTGGCGATCTGTAAGGCCGTGGCTCCGATACTTCCCCCGCCAAAGGTATATTGTTTCGAGAGGAAGACCAGCATTGCCGTCCCCAAGGATCCGATGAAATTCCCCAAATAGACGATAACCCAATTTTGAAGTAATCCTTTTGTCGATACCTTCCCGCTGGCCCACGCCATGACGATTAAGTTATTGCCAGTGAAGAGTTCAGCTCCACCCACAATGACCAGGATTAGCCCCAGACAGAAGACGACGCCAGAGATGAGTTTGCTTACGCCGAAAGGCCACACGCCTGACGTACCAGCTGCTACGGTTGTTGCGAAAATCGCACCCAAAGCGATGAATGCCCCCGCCAGGATCGCCAGGGTGAAGGTTGTCAGGATCGGCGCTTCGGCTTTCCGAACTCCGAGATATTCAGCCCGTTTTGCCATCTCAGCTGGCAGAAGAGCATCGATACGAATTTCATTTGTCATCCCCTCCTCCTTCCCTATCAGAAAGATTTTGTCATCCGTCATGCCCTGTCATGAGATAGGATTACGGCTGCTCTATTTGTGAATTAAATCACTATCTATTATACCAGATCTCAATTCCCAGAAAGGGTGGAATCGATGTGCCTATGCCGAGCATCAAGGGTGATGGATGGATTCGAGTACGTTGCAGGTTTCCTCAACCTCCAACAGCCTGATGAAAGGATGCTCAGATCTATTTTACACGGATCGGTCTCATGATCGTCGGGATCAATGTAAGCATAAAAATGCGGTAGAATGACCCTTATAGGAGATGCCGTGGCAACCAGAAACCGCGCTACCGATCAGAATCAAGAAAGATCCAGACCAAAACGACGACCTGAGTGGATTAAGGTCAGAGCACCTACAGGCGAGACCTATGAGACTCTTCGCGAGATGATGCGCAGCAAGGCCTTGCATACGGTGTGTGAGGAGGCCATGTGCCCCAATATGGGCGAGTGTTGGGGCTCAGGAACTGCTACCTTCCTCATGCTGGGTAACATCTGCACAAGGTCGTGTGGATTCTGTGATGTTAAAACGGGTCGCCCTGCCCCCCTGGATTGGCTTGAACCAGAGCGGGTAGCCCAGGCCGTGAAAGCCATGAACCTGCGCCACGCTGTGATCACGAGTGTCAACCGGGATGAACGACCGGATGGAGGAGCTCCCATTTTCACCCTGGTGATAAGGCGGATCCGCGAATTGCATCCGGGTTGCTCCATCGAAGTACTCATACCGGATTTCAAGGGCTCTCTGGCTGCTTTGAAGATCGTGATGAATGCCCGACCAGAGATACTCAATCACAATGTGGAGACGGTGCCGCGTTTATTCCACAAAGTTCAACCTCAGGATCGCTACGAATGGGCGCAAGCGATCCTCTCTAATGCCAAGGAACTGGATCCGGAGGTGCTTACCAAATCCGGCATTATGCTAGGGCTGGGCGAGACTCTAGAGGAAGTCAAGCAGACCATGCAAGACCTTCGATCCTGGGGTGTGGATATCATCACCATAGGTCAGTACTTGCAACCTTCGAAAGGGCATCTTCCCATTGAGCGATATTACACTCTACAGGAGTTCCAGGACCTGGAAACCTATGGATTGGAATTGGGTTTTCAATGGGTTGAAAGCGGACCTCTGGTGCGGTCCTCTTATATGGCTGAAAGACAGGTCCGAGAATTAAGTGTTGTCCATAGACAACTCTATGGGGATGAATCGGCATAATTCCTTCCAGTCGGGAAGAAGATCGCCGGGCACCTAGCCCGGTTTTTGCTTTCTCTAACGCCATGGATAGATCTTTTTCCCAATCCCTTCCATCAAAGACTTGAAAAGGTTCGATAGCACTATCTTGAAAGCAGGCTCTCTCAGGAAGACCATTCAGATCGGAGGGAAGAAACGGGCTCCGATGTTGTTATCGGGGGCATTCCATTCTATGTTGCAACATTCTTTGGCATTGAGAACTCTTACCTTGGGAGCACAAAATGCAACACGTGATGAAATGCGCCCTTGTTATCTGGGCCACTTCCTCTGCTGATCGGATCATGCTATCATAGGGGTGTAAAACCTATGTGATTAGGCGTCAGGAGCGAACACTTTACGAACGGAGATGGGTGACTTGTGATCGTAAGCTCTTGAAGCTTTGAACAGCACTCAAAGGATTATACAATGGCTTCCCGACGCCAAGGGTACAACACCCCGCATGCCGGGGTGTTGTCTTGTCAGAACATCTCACCTTTTTCCCCTCCTCCAAGATCGACATCATGTCATCTTGACATCGTGAGAAGGAGTTGGATATGGTCTGAAACGACTCTTCGCTCATAGGATATACTTGAAGAATGAGATCACAAAGGATGAAATCCTTTCGATGCAGGATCTACCCATCGCTAGGTGCATTCTGGAAAGAATTCAGACAGTTATTCGCGGATCGTAAGAAGATCCGTACATTAATGCGAGAGGATCAAATCTCAGTCTGCTTTCGTGAGCGATTGATGCTGGCGGTAGACTTCGGTGAATCAATGTCGATATTGTGCTTATGGCCATTCGCATCGAGCGCTGATGGAAGGTGTGACGAAGGAGGAGATTCAAGAGCTTTGCATCGGCACCTTTGATCGAAGTCCTGAAGAGGAACTTCCAGCTCTCCTCTACCCTCAGCATTGGGCAGAATGCAGTGGAGATGTCGACTCGGAGACCAGGGAGAAGCTCGTCACGATCTATGATCAGCCAAGGGCAGAGTCCATTGAGATGGCGATCAGGCTTATTCAAATGGGAAATCTTCTTGGAAATACTTTTGATTATTTCATGTACCGGATAACCTTCGGACGCAAAGGTTTGATTGAGGAGGAGCGACAGGCGCACATTCCTGTGACCGGGGTTACTCCCTCACCTTCTCTCTATTATCATTAACGAAACCTCATTCTCTCGGAGCTTCTATCCCGCATGCCCTCCTATCTTCATTACTATGCTGCTCTTTTTCCATAACCATGTCCGTTGGATGGTTCTCACCTTGGCAGTGTGGACCACGCTTGGAGCCGTAAGGGGAGTGTTGTAAAAACGACCCAATAGCACTACAGATCAAAGGATGATGGTTCCAACGAATAGAAGATTTCTCATGCAAGAATTCGATGATCGGGATCGCTGTCAATCAGGAGTATGGCAATGGACGAATTTCGGTTTTACCTTCCCATACAAGTTCGATATGGTGATATTGACCCTCAGCGGCATGTAAACAATTCACGCTTCTTCACCTACATGGAGCAAGGCAGGGTCTCTTATTTTCAACATCTCGGCTTGTGGGATGGTACCGATTTCGACAACCTGGGCTTGATCTTACTGGAGATGAGCATTACGTTTAAGGCCCCCATTCATTATGGGCAGTTGATCCGTGTTGGAGTTCGAACGGAGAGGCTGGGGAATAAAAGTCTAGAGGTGATAAACGTCTTGGAAGATACAGAAAGCGGTGAGGAGGTTGCTCGGGGGCG
>MGNI01000108.1:16199-22621 GCA_001795115.1 Chloroflexi bacterium RBG_16_48_8
CTTGTCGCGTATGATTATAGGCATGGTCAATCCATCGTCATCCCAGAAGAATGGCGCAACGTAGTAGATGAATTTGAGGGGTTGGATTAGAAAGGGGCTATTGCCAGGATTCGGCAATTTTTCTTAAAAGATTGAGCGGTTATCTTGTAATGGTCGATGTCCATTCCGATCCAAAGTATTTTACCTCCCCATGGGCTGAGTTGTTTGAGGATAGCACTTGATATTGCCAGCTCTTGTTGATCCTTGGGTTTCATATTTATTTCTAAACACGGGTGCGCCCTTTTATCATGTTCTTCTCGAGGGAACAGCATGATTCTCCTATCAGCGATCTTCAATCTTTTATTGATTCTCTTTGTCTTGGGTTTACTCTGGTTGCTGAAGCGATGGAAGTTCCAATACCCAATCGTCATGGTTTTGCTTTGTGGGGTCTTGCTGATCGTTCTCAGCCTAACAGCTGCCCTCGTCAGCCCGGCTGTGCACTTTGGTCAAATTCAGCTCATGGCATGGGTGATTTTCTTCCATTGCCTGATCTATCTAGGGGGTGTGGCGATCCTGTTTTTCAAGTCTAAGCCCGCTTTTGCTATAGGTTCTGCAGGCGTAGGGGTGTGTATCCTTTTGATCGGCTTGTATGCTTCCCTGATTGAACCGCGCTGGCTGGAAAACTCCCACCTAACCCTTTCAAACGCAAAGCTGCAAGAATCCATCCGAGTGGCCGTGATCGCAGATCTGCAGACCGATAACCCGGGGGATTATGAAGAAGAAGTGCTTAATGATGTCAAGAGGGAAGAGCCAGATTTAATTCTCTTGGCAGGAGATTATCTTCAGTTGAGGGAGCAGGATCGATCTCCTGCCGCACAGGAGATGTTGCATGACATATTCCTTCGTGTAGGGCTTAATGCCCCCCTGGGGATCTATGCAGTTCGGGGGAATGTGGATCCGATCCCATTCTGGCAGGAGATTTTCGATGGATTGCCCATTATGATTTTTGAAACCTCATCCTCTCTCGATTTAGGACCAATTGTATTAACCGGTTTGACATTGGAGGATTCCGAGAATATCCATCTATCCATTGGGGGGAAAGAGAAGTTCCATATCGTGCTGGGGCACAAACCAGATTTTAGTTTAGGGGAGATTGAGGCTGACTTACTGATCGCGGGGCATACACATGGGGGTCAGTTTCAGATCCCGTTCATCGGACCCATTATGACCCTCTCTGCGGTGCCACGAGCGTGGGCATCTGGCATGACGACGATCTCGCCGGGTAAAATTCTATTGGTTTCGCGCGGCATTGGAATGGAGCGTGGAAATGCGCCCCGAATGCGGTTCAACTGTCGACCAGAATTGGTCATTCTGGATTTGGTACTATCGGAAGAGTGAAAATGATGAAGATAGTTCATACTTCTAGATACAACGTGGTGGGATAATGCAGTTTGATGCTGTTCTTCCTCCAATCCGATTAAAGGAGATCCCGCAGCTGGCCAAGGAAGCAGAGCGGAGCGGCAGGAAGCGGGAAGCTGTCAACATTTCTGTTACTGCTCTCGTGGTCTCGGAGGATACAGAGCGGGAATTCGCCCGTTCCCAGCTTGCCTTCTACGCCTCCACCCCAACCTATCGCCCGGTTATGGACCTCCACGGTTGGGGTGAGGTTGCGGATCAACTGAGGCAGCTGTCACGTCGCGGTCAATGGAACGAGATGGCGGATTGGATCAATGATGAAATGATGGAGACTTTCGCAACCGTCGCTCCTCGAGAGAAAATGGCGGAAGCACTGCAAGAACGCTACACTGGTTTGGCGGATCGAATCACCCTTTATCTGCCGTTTATCCCTGGTGAGCGAGATCCTTTCTGGCAAGCGATGGTCCGTGACATGAAGGCTTCTCGATGATCGTCGTCGATGCTCATGAGGATATCGCTTGGAACATGCTCACCTATGGTCGCGATTATACGCGTTCTGTGGAGGAGACCCGAAGACTGGAAATGGGCAGCCCGACCATTGTCCATAATGGGCACACTTTGCTGGGATGGGATGAATGGGTTCGGGGTCGAGTGGGCATTATTTTCTCGTCCCTTTTTGCTGTACCCGTGCGCAGGAGAAAAGGGCTTTGGGAAAGAATTTGTTATACAGACGAACTACAAGCAGGTCATCTTTATCGAGAACAGCTAGACCTCTATCAGCGTTTAGTGGAGGAGCATGAAGAGAAGTTCGCTCTGGTTGGCTCCCGTTCACATTTGAAAGACGTGCTTGATAGCTGGGAGTGTGAAGAGCCGGCCTCCCCTAAGATTGGTTTGGTCATTTCAATGGAAGGGGGAGATGCCATTCAAGCTCCTTCGGAGTTAGACGAGTGGTTTGAGAGGGGGGTGAGGATCATTGGTCCTTCCTGGACAGGTACGCGCTTTGCCGGAGGGACGCATGAGCCAGGTCCTCTCACCGATGATGGCCGCCAGCTTCTGGAAGCCATGGCAGATTTCGGGTTTGTTCTTGATCTCAGCCATATGGCAGAGGAAGCTGTTCTTGAGGCGCTGGACCGCTATTCAGGGGTTGTCATCGCATCCCATAGTAACGTGGGAGCCTTGCTTCCGGAAAGCGATCGCCCGGATCGTCACTTAAGTGATGTGGTCATCGATTGCATCGCTGAGCGGGAGGGCGTGATGGGAATTGTGCCCTATAATAGATTCCTGCTAGGACATTGGAGGCCAGGCGATCCGCGTGAATGGGTGACCCTTGACCATGTTGTCGCACATATCGATTACATCTGCCAGAGGGTTGGAGATGCATTACACGTAGCCATTGGCAGCGATTTCGACGGTGGCTTCGGCCTCGATAAAATTCCTGTTGGACTTGACAGCGTCGCCGACCTGAGGTTAATTGGAGAGGCTCTTGGGACTCGAGGCTACAGCCAGGAGGAGGTAGAAGCCATTATGGGGAAGAACTGGCTGACCGCATTGCGTAAGGGGCTTCCGGAGTGATGAAACATGCCTAACCCTCCTTTGTCACGATTTCAGGCTTTCTGGGTTCGAATTTGGATGTCCTCCGTCCTTATAGGACTTTTCCTATTTGTGATTGGCATCTACCCCAACCTGATCCACATGGATCGAAGCCCGGTTGTTGGGTTTGTTCAGGTAGGTGTCTGGCTATTTGGATTGGCTATGATCTTGTTCGGCGCCTATGCTGCTTTACACATTCTTAGGAATAAGCTTGCTTTATCCCTCAGAGCAGAGATCGGCGAGCGCTTGATCGCAACTGGATATGTCGTAGCCGCAGCAGCATCGTTGGCTGATTTCATCGGTATTGGTTCCCACGAAATTCCAGATCTTATCTTTGGACCCATTCAGATCATCGGGTTGATCGTCGGCATTGTAACAGCCTTGATCGGCATCGGTCTCTATTGGCCACGACGTCATCCACAGCAAGCGCAAACCATCGAGACAGACCCAACCAATCATCTCGAGAAGAAAGAGGAGATGGAAAGAGAAGGTTAGATGTTTTGCGGAAAAGGGCTTACTGGTTGTGATTTGTAGGAGCTGCTTGCGGGCTGTAGCGTTGTTGATTTTATTCGTTATGAATGAATAGCCCTACTGGGAAACGTAGTTCACGAAGAGATTTCTTTCGTAGCCATCCTCTCGCTGGAGTGGCCAGGGAAGACCTTGCCTCCAGGTAAAACCACGGTGTAGGCGTAATTCACAGCAACGGTAACCTGACCAAAACCCATAACAATCAGATTTAATGGATCGAGTTCTTCTTGCAAGGCCACGTCACCAGCAGCATAAACGCCTGGAAGGTTTGTCTCCATTTTGCTGTTGACCTTGATATAACGACGGCCAATGGTATCCAACCCCCATTCTCGTATAGGTCCCAGATCTGCCTTAAAACCTAGGGCAAAGATAATCGAGTCAACTTGAAGGGCTTTCTCTTCTCCTGTTCGGTTATCGAAGATGATAGCACCTTCGACCTGCTTCTTCCCCTCCACGCGGCGCAATTCATAAAATAGTTGGACATCGACGGTGGAATTTTTAAGGGCGTTGACGGAGGAGTCATTCGCTCGGAAACCCTCCCTGCGGTGGATCAGGGTAACATGCTCAGCGATCGGTTCCAGGGCAAGGGCCCAATCCACAGCACTGTCGCCTCCTCCGACGATCAGTATCCGTTCTCCAACGTGGGAGTCCAGGTCCTTCACCATGTAGTGAACCCCCCTTCCCTCAAACGAATCGATGCTCTCGTTCTCTAGTTTTACTGGGCGAAAAGCACCTATTCCGGCAGCGATAATCACGGTGTGGGAATAATGCAAATCTCGATCGGTCTCTATCACCCAGCAAGACTCACCTTTTTCGCTTCCTGGTAGGGTATCACGCCGTAAACCAAGGCAGTGTTCATCGAAACACATCGTGGGTTCCCATCGCTCTGTCTGTTTGACCAAGTTGGAAACAAGGTCTCTAGATAAGATGGAAGGATAACCAGGCGTGTCGAAGATCAGCTTCTCTGGATAAAGCGCAATGAGCTGGCCACCTGCTTGAGGCAGTGTGTCGATCACCTTAACCGACATCTCACGCAAACCGGCGTAGAAAGCGCCAAAGAGGCCGGTCGGTCCTGCGCCGATAAAAGTGACGTCGAAGACATCTTGTGTTTTGCTTCTTTTCACGGTTGATTGCCCTGAATGAAAATAATCTTGATTGATCCTACCTGCAGAGATATAAAACCAACAAAGAGGATGCAATTACGTACAATTGCCAGCCTGATTATAAATCATAAGTCGAGTCGCTCAGCCATGATTTATTGAGCGTAGGGGCTTAGAGTCGCAAGATATGCCAGAAGAACGATCGCTGTTGCGGCAGGAATTGTCCTTGGCCAGACCTCGCGCCAAGGTCGTTGCTCGATCAGTTTTGCCGGCTCGTCATTGCTGAACCAACTCACCTGGAAACGTGGACCCAGGAACCATGCCAGTGCGCACCCTGCCAGCAGTCCTCCTAAATGTCCCCAAATATCGATATTTGGGGCTAATCCTAAACCCAAATTCAATAGAGCTACAATAACAATCTGTCGCAGATAAGCTCTCCCTGTGTGGCCTAAAGACTCTCTGTGAAGAAAGAGGAAAGTGCCCAAAGCACCCAAAAGGCCGAAAATAGCCCCCGAGGCTCCAACGGAAGAAACAGGGCTGAAAGCTAAACTAAAAACCACACCGGTTACCCCTGAGAAAAAATACACCACAAGCATGCGGGGTGTGCTGAAAAAATTTTCCACCGTTGGACCGAGAACGTAGAGGGAATACATATTTACAAAAATGTGCCATATCCCAGCATGGACGAAGAGTGGGGTGATAAATCGCCACAGCTCTCCTGCGTAGATGGCCTCATTGATCTTGGCGCCAAAGTAAATCACCAGGTCATCCCCCAAGAGGAGGATAGATAGCTCCTGGGCGATGTAAATCAGGACGGTGATGCCAATCAAACTAAAAGCTGCTGGGAAGCGTCTGAAAAGCTGACGAAAGGTCGGTCTTTCGAACGAACGAGGTCCTGTCTGCATTCTCTGTTGTGGCGGTAAAGCATTCTGTGTCACAGGGTTACCTTCCGTGAATGAGTTCGATGGTGTTCGGCTTTAATGATGGCCAGGATAGTGTCCACTGCTTCATCAAGTTTCCCTTCTGCATTTACCACGTAGTAATCAAAAAGGTCGATCTTTCCAAATTCATGGCGCGCGGTTTCGATACGGATCCTTAAGCTCTCTGGTGTATCGGTCTGTCTCCTTTGGAGGCGCTGCCTCAATTCCTCTTCGTCAGAAGTTGAGAGAAAGACGAGGACCGCCTCAGGGCTGCGATAGCGCACTGTCTCAGCGCCCTGAACATCGAGGCGCATGACCACATCTTGCCCGCCTGCCAATGCCTCCCTGATCCGTTTTTTTGGGATTCCTTTATAATCATGATAGACAGTCGCATATTCGAAAAATTCATCTCGCTCGATCATCCCCTCAAATGCCTCTTTGGTCACGAAAAAGTAATCCATGCCCTCTACTTCGTCGGACCTCTGAGTCCTGGATGTCGTCGTAACAACAAAATGGAAGGGGAGGCCGCGTTCTTTCATGCGTTCGATAACCGAGTCTTTGCCAACACCAGATGGACCGGAGATGACAATTAGAAGGGGTTGTTTTCTCTGTTCCAACATTTTTTTATACATGCTTTGTGTACTCTAGGCAAACCGCTGAAAGTATTTTGATAAAATGAGTTGCCTGAATGGCGGTTTGCTTAAGTGATTGGCTAGGTTTTACGTTCGTTGTTTGTCAAATTACTTCCGGCCAATCACCTAGCACTGCTCAGTATAATCAATTTTACGGAGGATAGCATGCCGACTTATGAATACCGTTGTTCCGATTGTGGGAAAAGGGTTTCCATTTTTCAAACCTATAAGGATTACGGGAATGAACCGGTCCAATG
>MGNI01000108.1:22644-24320 GCA_001795115.1 Chloroflexi bacterium RBG_16_48_8
GAGGGGATAATTTAAAGAGACTCATCAGTCGAGTGCGCCTTCTTCGTTCAGAGGACTCTCGCCTTGATTCCTTGGCCGATCCAAGCGAATGGAACGGCTTCGATGAAGACGATCCTCGGGCGATGGCTCGTATGATGAGAAAGATGGGTGACGAGATGGGTGAAGAGCTCCCCCCAGAGTTCGATGAGGTTATGGATCGGTTGGATGCAGGAGAGAGCCCGGAGGATATCGAAAGGAGTATGCCCGATTTAGGTGATAGCTCTGATCTGGATTTCGACCTGTCAGGATCATGACCTGGAAATGGCACAGATACACTTTCATCAGCAGCTTTAAGAAGTTGCTGATTTTAAACTCGGTTATCCTACCTTAAAAAAATCAAATCAACTGAGAGGAACAGGAATATGTTGGGGTATGAGCGAAGCCGCCACCCCCACACATGCATCTCACTTCTATCTTGAAGCGCTTTTTTCAAGGGACTCTTGAATACATTGGAAAGAATTGATCATCGTAAGCTGTGAGGGTGCTTAACGGCAGCGGTCTATTTATGGAATTAGGAGGAAGGACTATGGTAGAGTCTGAACGGAGGCTAAATGTCGAAAGACCACCTTTCGGATTTCCATTTGAATCCTTTCGACAGGCTGGGAGGCATCCACAATAGCCCAGCGGTCGGGGTCCTCATCGACCATAGCGTGATACCCCTGGCGCACTTTCTGATGGAATTCCAATTGGTAATCATCCAGACGATTCCACTTCCCTTCGCTTTTCCTACGGTTCAATCCTTCTTCCACGGGCAGATCTAGAAGAAGGATCAAATCAGGAAGCAGGTCACTTGTGGCAAAGGATGTGATCTGCTTCAACGTGTCTAGATCCAAATCATGTCCATAACCTTGATAAGCCAGTGAGGAGTGAAAATAGCGGTCGCTGATGACGACTCCGCCCTTGTCTAGGTAGGGTCGGATTACTTCATAAACATGCTGTGCGCGTGACGCGGAGAAAAGCAGGAACTCTGTTTTAGGATGCATGCTTTTGTTATTTAGTGTGAAGAGGATCTGCCGGATCTGGTCCCCAATAGGAGAGCCACCCGGTTCACGCGTCAAGAGGACATCATAGCCACGTGCACCGACTTCCTCCGCCAGCAGTTTGGCCTGTGTACTCTTTCCGCTGCCATCTGGGCCTTCGAGGGCGATGAAGGAACTCATTGTCGAAAAATTCTCACGCGGCGCTGAGGCTCTTTCCCATAAGAATGGGATACCAGGTTTGCTTGGCGAGCCATTTGGTGCTGCAGGCGGCGAATGTAAGCAGAGGCGGGTGAAAGGTCAATCGACCGGGCACCATTCAGGACAGTCTGAATCGATCGCCTTGTCTCTTCCATGGCATCAGCCAGGTTCGGGTCATCCATGGTTGTCGCTTCAAGGTTGAACAGGTCGCCGAGGAAAGACTCCATTTGAGCGACCGTATTCGCGCGTAACACATAGGTGGGCATGCGTCTATTTTCAGCATCGCTGATAAGTTTTTGCCTCTTGCGATAGTAGGAACGTAAAGTTACAAGCACTTCCGCATCTCCCATATGATCCACCAGAAGAGCGGGCACGCGTAAGCGTTTAGCTGCTTGATGGAGGCGATTGCGGGCGACGCCGTATGGGAAAATGCGGATGGTGCTGAGGGGTGCCCCAGGC
>MGNI01000109.1:0-2261 GCA_001795115.1 Chloroflexi bacterium RBG_16_48_8
GGGAGTTTTCGCCTTTACTTCCTGTTCGGCTTCGCCCGGATCGGCACTCCACTCTCTGTAAGCAAGATAGTTCATCATCGTCAGTGAATGCCCATTGGCCTTAGACCGGAGAGCCATGCGCTTCCCACTCTCCTCGCCATAGCGTCGTACGGCTTTCTGGATGATTCTCTCTGCCATTTCTGCATCAACACGATCATGCACTGCCTTCGAGATCCAACCAAAAAGCAACGCATGATGTCTGGGGGAGAATGAACGCTTCTTTTCGCCTGTCATGAACCTTCCAATTACCACTGCAGCGGACCATCTTTTAAAGTCGTGGTTACAAAATTATCTGGGAAACTATCCCCCGAACTTGATCCAAATCTGCCATTAAAGATTTCTTCCCTTCCGGATCGGATACATCTTCGGAAAATTCATATGCCTTGTCTAACTTCTCTCTTGCTTCCTCCACACGCTCCCCCAGGAATTTAGCTCTGGCCTGTGCTTCGTAGCCATATCCACTGCATCCTGTCTTTAGAACAAATACTTCGTCCCAACTACCCCGTATGTGAATTCTTCGGGCATCTGGGCTGCGAATTGGCACATGGCCTTGAAACCTGTGCAGTGCGAAGGGACGATCACCTTGGGCTTGAATGCCTTAATGGCCTCAACGGTCTGCTGTATCTCCTCGCATTGTGATCGGGCGAGATGAAAACCGCCCAATATGGCTCAAACTCCACTTACACCACTGATCTCCCGTGCGTGATTCACCGTATTCACAATCCCCGAATGGGCACACCCTGATACCACAACCAATCCTTTGCCCTTGACATTGATGACGATGGCCTGGTCCTCGGCGATATCATCCGGGAGAAAGGACTCACCCTCCCGATATCGCATGGTTGATGATCTGCCCGATTCTTCAAAGCTCTAACGAGGTACTCCACCAGTGGTCCAACAGCCTGGCCCCAACGGAGGGGGATCCAGGGAGAGGATGATCTCCGCTCCAAGAGCTCTCTACTCATCTTTTGGCGGGGGGTGAACGGGCCCAAACACATTCCCTTCTTTAGGGAAATTCCAGCGTTCCCGGAATGTCGCTGGATGAGCAATGAGCGGAATCCTGTTCCATTCGGTTCCTTTCAATATTTCATCTGGTGTTGCATCAGGTTCCCACTCCTTAGCTGCCGGTTTCACATTAATCGCTTTCAGGATTTCCGTGACTCCTGCAGTGTGATCCCGATGTCCATGGCTTAATGCGATTTTATCGATTGTCGCTGGATTTATCCCCATGCTCTTCATATTCTCCAACACAGTTGTTGACATAAATCCTGCGTCCCACAAGATCCTTGAGTTGTTAGATTTGAGATCAATAAACGCAGCAAACCCGTGCTCTGCAAGCAGCGGTCCATCGGTAAATCTTTTGACGGTTTCGGTTGACTGAACAATCAGATCCGCTCTGTTGTCGACCAAGACAGTTACTTCTACATCCTGAACTCCTCCAAAAAGCCGTTCCTTTCTCATATGTGCCCTCCATTTCAGAAAGAGCAACCTATCATCTAAAAAACCATAAATCCCTGTTCTGCCAATGATAGCCTAATAATCCGCGGTGTTTTATGAAACACCTCTTTTATAGCACTGTATGTTGCTGATAAGAAGCAAATGACAAGAACGACAGCCAAGTTCTTTCTTCCACATTGGGTCCAAAAGACATGACAGTAATCCTATACTCATGAAGGATCAGAGATGTGAAAGGTCCATGAGGATCGATGATAACACCAAGCCATTGTGGCATCTCTAATTCCTACTAACCATTGCCTGATTTTCCCATGATTGTTTTACAATAACCTATGGGGGCTTTACGATATCTCAAAGCCGATAAGCTAATGGATAGCTATCATCCAAGGAGAATAATAAAATGAAAATCAACTTCAACATGTGGAAGACGGCCTTGTGGACCCTGGTGAAGATGGATTCCAAGGAAGAATGGGAACAGCTTGACGTCGCTTCGAAATGGTTGATTGCTACACGTTCGGCTGTGACAGTGGTAACGATCTATTCTTGTATCATCGCAGGACTGCTTGCCTTGCGGGAGGGTTATTTCAAATTTCTCCCTTGGCTGATCGTTACACTCGGTTTGTTTATCGCCCACGGAACCAACAACTTGCTCAACGACTACACCGATTTCAGCCGCGGGATCGACCTGGACTACTACTTCCGCACGCAGTATGGCGTTCACCCGCTGGTTCAGGGTTTCTGGACTAAGCGCCAACAACTCACCTGGT
>MGNI01000109.1:2316-8266 GCA_001795115.1 Chloroflexi bacterium RBG_16_48_8
TTGTCATGGGTCTCTTCGCCTTTGGTGCCATCATCCTGCTTTTCTACACCTGGCCGCTCAAATACATCGGGCTTGGAGAACTGTTTATTTTCCTGATATGGGGACCTGTTCTGGTTGTGGGAGTCTATGTTGTACTTGCTAAAGGCTGGACCGATAATGCCTGGCTGGTTGCCCTTGCAGGTGTGCCCTTTGGGCTGAGTGTAACCAGCATCAACATCGGGAAGCATATCGATAAAATAATGGATGATAAGAAAAAGGGTGTAGGCACATTGCCCGTCAGGGTAGGTGAAAAAGCCGCCCGATATATCAATATCGCCTCCATTGTTTTGGCCTATCTAGTGATTGCCTATCTGGTTTTTTTCCCGCGTTACTTCACGCCGGTGATGCTCATTGTCTTTCTGGCCTCCATGCGTGCCCGCGCGGCAATCGGCGTACTCGGTATGCCTCGCCCAGAAGAACCGCCAGAGGGCTATAAATTTTGGCCAACCTGGTACTCAGCCTTCAATTTCTACCACAACCGTTTGTTTGGCGGCTTGCTCATCCTTGGCTTGATCTTCGACGTGTTGCTTCGAATTTTCCTTAGTGATTTCTGGACCATGGTATAGCTCGATAAAGATCCGGTTCAGAAGGAAGAGGTTGTAGCAGGCACACCATTGAGGATTCATTCTATAAATTTCAAGATGATTCCTGTACAGAGAAGATATATGACACTATGCCCTTGATTTTAGTTCACATTTTAAGGGGTATACTTTATTAAACTTCTTCTGTATCCACTGACAAAATAAACCTACTTCCAAAACATCGGATTACGATTACATTCACAAGCACAGTTCGGAAGAACGATTGCATGGAGGAGGAACCCGATGGACCCGGTCATACTGTCAAGATGGCAGTTCGCCATCACTACTGTTTATCACTTTTTCTTCGTCCCGCTGACGCTTGGATTGGGATGGTTTGTTGCCATCATGGAGACGATCTATGTCCGAACGGGGAACGAAGCCTACAAACGCGTAGCCAAATTCTGGGGAAAACTTTTTTTGATCAATTTTGCGATGGGTGTAGTGACTGGAATCGTTTTGGAGTTCCAGTTTGGCATGAACTGGTCAGAATTCTCTCGCTATGTAGGCGACATCTTTGGCGCGCCTTTGGCTATTGAAGCACTATTGGCCTTCTTTCTCGAGTCAACCTTTCTGGGCATCTGGATTTTCGGTTGGGATCGGCTTTCTAAAGGTCTGCATGCATTAACCATCTGGATGGTCGTCATTGGCTCAAACCTATCAGCTCTGTGGATCTTGATCGCCAACGCTTGGATGCAGCACCCTGTTGGTTATGTGATCAATGAATTTTCCGGACGAGCGGAACTGGTGGATTTCGCTGCCCTGATCTTTAATCCGAAGGCCTGGTTATTCTTCTGGCATACCATCTCTGCTGGTTTTGCTACAGCGGCCTTTTTCGTGCTGGGCATTAGCGCCTATCATCTTGTTCGTGAAAAAGGTAGTGAGGTCTTCCGGCGATCGTTCCACATGGCTGCTGTCATCGGCATCGTTGCAGCTATCATGGTTGGTGTGGCTGGTCACTTCCAAGGGCTCTATTTACTTGAAGTCCAGCCGATGGCAGCCGTAGCCTCGGAGGCCCATTATGACACATCTGATCCAGCTCCATTTTCATTGGTGGCAATCTTCGACTCAACCGGAAAGCGGGAGATTTGGAGCCTTCAAATCCCAAAAATGTTGAGCATGTTATATTATTTAAAACCAGAAGGAGAAATCCCCGGCATCAACCAGATCCAAGCCGAATACGTAGCGAAGTTTGGCCCAGGAGACTATGTCCCACTCGTAGCACTCGCTTATTGGACCTTTCGCATCATGGTTGGCATCGGGCTGTTGATGATCGCCTTGGGTATATTTGCGCTTTTTATGATCATGAAGAACTGGCCCGAGAAATGGGCTCGATGGCTCAAATGGTTGGTTTGGGTCATTCCGCTACCTTACATAGCCAATACAGCAGGTTGGATCCTGACTGAAACCGGGCGTCAACCCTGGATCGTGCATGGACTCCTTAAAACCGAGAACGCGATGTCCACCAACTTGAGTGCGGGTACAGTCCTCTTCACTTTGATTGGGTTTACACTGATTTATGCCGTTTTGATGATGGTTGATATCTACCTCCTGTCCAAATATGCCAAGGCAGGCATGGAAACAGCTGCATATGAACCGACCAATCCGGTATCACCTATGGATTGATCTCGCAGGCTGTGGCTTCAGGATAGCTCTTGGATCAGAGCCAATTCATGTGGGATAAATTCTGGACATGGCTCTTCGATATCATTGGTGACTTGAATGCCCGATCGCATTAGAATTGCCCTTTCCGGATATGCACAGTATCGAGGTCAGGGGCACATTGCCTTCCTCCTGCATCGCATAGCGGGGCCTGCGGTTCTGGGTTATCTGACCCTGCATATTTTAACCACCTCAACCGTCTTTTTCGCACCGCATTGGTACGGCAAATTGGTTGAGATCTTTCGAAACCCGTTCATCATGATCATCGAAATCATTCTATCTTTTTTCGTTGTCTTTCATGGTGTTAATGGTTTACGCCTGGCTTACATCGACCTTTTCCGGCCGAATTTGTGGACAAAGAGAGCCACCTACAAATTTAAAACCTTCACCTTTAAGGTGACCATCCTCCTTTGGCTGCCTGCTTTAGCGATTATGGGATATGACTTTCTTAAGTACGGGCTTGGATTGATCGGTGGAGGTTAGAGTGCACCTATGACTACCCTTGAAGATTCCGCACGGGTACCCCCACGTTCTTATGCCTTGGCCTGGAAATGGATGCGCTACAGCGCTTTCATGCTGATCCCGCTGGTCTGAATCCACTCCATCATTCAAGCCCTCATCACTGGCGGGCATCATCTCAGCTTGGAATACGTCCATATGCGTTGGCTGATCCTTGGCTGGCGGGTCTATGACATTTTTCTGCTAGCATTCGCGTTCTCACACGGTGTTCTTGGCCTTCGGCAGGTTCTCTTCGACTACATCCATCATGATAAAGCTCAGCAAATGATCAACTGGTCTCTGTTTTTCTTTTGGTTGGTCATCTCGGTCACAGGCGCGGTTGCCATCATGGGTGGCGTGAAACTCCCTTCGCCATAAGATGATGTTCCCATCCCAAAACAACTTAAATGGAAAGACGTTGCATGCAACGTCTCTACGACAATCCGAATGTACACCATGTGAACCGAAACATCTCAATCTACTGGTTTTCGAGCAGTGATTCGAGCGCTGAAGGGAGGAATGGCACCTCCCAATTCGAGTGGTTTCCGTTTTCCATCGACCATGAAATAGGCTTTTCTCTCTGCCTGCTCCGCAATCTTGGGCTCGCAACCGCAAGCACACCGCTCTGCCGTGTTATTCGAGCCTGGTAACTGCAAGACAACAGGATGGATATCAACATCGACAAATCCCACTTCCTCCAAGATGGCTTTGTACTCGCGGTAATCCTGCGCCCCTGCGATACAGCCATACCAGGATGCCATATCCTCTTGCATTTCTTTGGGCAAAGGACCATCCGTCACAATATCACTGACGGCTAAACGCCCTCCTGGTTTCAATACTCGATAAGCCTCACGGATCACCTGAGGCTTGTCTGGGCTAAGATTGATCACGCAATTCGAAATAACCACATCAACGGATTCGTCGGCAACAGGAAGATGCTCAATCTCACCCAGGCGGAATTCTACGTTCTCTATTTTTAACTTAGATTTATTGGCGCGAGCTTTTTCAATCATCTCGGCCGTCATATCTACACCAATGACATGCCCCATCTCCCCCACTTGCCTCGCTGCCAGGAAGCAATCGATCCCTCCACCACAACCAAGATCGAGCACGACCTCACCGGGTTGAAGGGAAGCCAGGGTGATGGGATCGCCACAGCCTGCCGATAGTCCTTTCACTTCCTCGGGCAAAGCTGCAATATCTGCTGTCTCATAAATCAACGAAGGTATGGGCACGTCAACAGACGCATTGGATGCCTGAGAACAACAGCTTGCCCCGCTTTCGGGTATGAACTGTGCGGCCATCTTCCCATAATGCCTGCGTACATTTGCTCGAATATCCTCATTTCTTTGAACGGATTCCTCTTTGGACATGATCGATCTCCTTACAGATAGAAATATTTACATTCTTCGATTCGTTTTACAAAAATATATTTATTCCTTTAATCTGATCCCTACCTCTACCTCGGGGGCGAAGACGACAGCCACCTGGCAGCATCCATCTACCAAGCTCTCTTGATTCAAAGTATAGAGCACTTGCTTTCCTCGCCGTTCCGTGTGAACCAGACCCGCCCTCTTTAAAATTGCCAAGTGGTGAGAGACCGTCGGTTGAGTGACATCCAGAGCTTCAACAATTTCGTTCACACTTAACTCTCTACAACAACATATAGCCATTATTTTCTGACGAGTCTCATCGGCCAGAGCCTTGGCAAATTCCACAGTATCAATCGTCTTTCTTTTCATATAGACATTCTTCTATGCGTTATTATATCGACGCTTATCAATTTGTCAAGAAGTGGGTTACTACCCTGTCATCGATAGCTGCCCAAAACCCCTTCCGATCCATCTCATAGCTTGAGGCGATCTTATCCTCCATAGGCTTATGACTCTGTCGCCTGTTCAAGAGGTTCTTGAGAAGTTCGGGACGAGTATCGATAAGATAACGGGTGATCCAATAACCACGAACATAGTGGTAGACCAAGGCGTCCTGATCTCTCACCGATACCCTTTGATAGGTCCCTGGGCTTGGTTTATTCGGGGAGTGCTGTAATGCCTGCAGGGTACTCTCCATTACGGTGGCCTTGCCGAGGAACTTATCCACCATCACCATCGCCACGCCCTCGTTTAACCACATCGGCAATCGTAGGCATGCTGTAAAAGCATGAGTCAATTCGTGACAGGTGATAGAAGGTACTTTATGCTCAAAACTCTCCTCTTTAACAAAAATCCGTTCACCCATGCTCCGATCTGCCATTTCGATCAACCGAGGGGGTTTCACGCCCACCACACAACGCTTCCCGTAACGCAACATCCAGCCGCCCGCGAACTGCCATATCCTCCTCACACGAAAGATCCATAGTGGGAGACTTATAACCAGGAGGAATTTCCCATACCAGGGTGCTGATTGAAAGATGAATTGGGACCAGGAGGTCATGACATAGATTCGACACTCTCTCGGTACTTCCAATCCCCATTCCTCATGAATCATTTGAACGTATTTTTCGCACGCAAACCGGATCAGCTCAGCAGTCTCCCGTTCATCTGCCTCAAAATGAATGCGTATGCCATTCGTTATAATCTCTTCCATATTGAACCTTTTATTATTAACCTGCTTGCAAAGCCAATTGGAGTTTGCAGAGATTCGGACATACTAAGCTAATTGGGGGATCATCAGTGACAGTGAACCATGCAGCAGGTATGACAGACGACCAAATTGGATACGCCTAACCACAACCTCAAATCCGCAACTCTACGACGTCACCCTCTTGAAGGACATGATCCCGACCTACCATCTGGCCATCGTAAACACCCGTTCCCCAGATCCGAGCAGATTTAAATTTCTCATAGAAGTCCAGGTGAACTTTCCTGGCAAATCCCTCTACGGTTTCGCCATTCTCGAGAATAAAGGGAGTTGTGAGATCTGGTTCTTTGCCGGGTGCTTTCGAATAAACCCGAATGATATTCAACTGTTCATAAGCCATCTTTTTTAAACCATCTACATTCCGCAAAGTTTTCACTGAGAGAGGAATCATGGACCATTCTTCCCCAAGCAATTCCTGAAGCACTTCAAAATCCTCATCAAGGTTCTCATGGTCGACTTTGTTAACCAAGATCAATATTGGTAGAAAGGTCAATCGCTGATCTTGAGAATATTCATCGATCCGATGAGCTGGC
>MGNI01000109.1:8323-9079 GCA_001795115.1 Chloroflexi bacterium RBG_16_48_8
GCCTGAATGTCAACCATCACAAGAATGAGATCCGATCTACGAATCATATCCATAAACTCTGGCTCTAAAAAATCTCTGTTAAGTGGAGGTGTGTCAATCAATTGAATCTGGATGTTTTCGACAGGCATCATCCCGGGTGAGGGCTTCCACGTGGTGAATGGGAAGTCTGATACCTCAGGATCGGCATTGGTTAAGGCTGCCACAAGAGCAGATTTTCCCACATTAGCATGTCCAACAACTACAACCTGCCCCGCTCCCTCTCTGTCGATACTAAATGCCGATGTGTGTTTTCCAACCTTCTTCTTGGCTTGGGAGGCTGCCTTTAATTTCGACAATTTCCTGCGAAGATCCGCTCGGAGCTTATCCGTTCCCTTGTGTTTGGGGATCGTGCTGAGCATCTCCTCCAGGCAAGCAACTTTCTCCAAATCCGACTCGGCAGCGCGGAAACGCTCTTCGACTCTGAAATATTCTGGAGGTAGATTCGTCGGCATCTCGAATGATCACCCGCATTTACTTTTTTGGGGAGACTTACGCTCTAAGATATCCCACTTGCAATATTTCTTGTGCAATAATGAACTTCGATTTCTAAAGAAACCAGCTCCACCAGCTTTGTTTGACTAAACGTATGCTGCCTGTGATTTTACAACCCGGATAAATGAATCCATCCCTCCCCATCCAAGAACCTCGACGCCAGGTTGATATCCTTATCTCCCAATGATCTTCATGGTATCATACGCATAATCGCCGATAAGATGC
>MGNI01000109.1:9167-9395 GCA_001795115.1 Chloroflexi bacterium RBG_16_48_8
TTACATACCCGGATCATTTCACGAAGCACCACCTATACCTCGATCTTAACCCCGCTGACAGCCTTCGTCTCAACGATGCAGTCGAAGGACCATTCTGAATAGGGAATTTCATAGAAGCTGACCATTCTGAATTCGGTATCATGCAAATATTTCGGCAGGCTATCGAACCCTTAGAAGTTAAGAATGCATCCCTAACGATTGCCCCATGGCAAGTAGCTACAAAGATCC
>MGNI01000109.1:9410-11027 GCA_001795115.1 Chloroflexi bacterium RBG_16_48_8
ACCTCGATTTTGATTTCCACTTCAGTGCTGTAAAAGATGATTTACCAAGGAGGGTTCATAAGGAAGGTTATGAAAATCGCTGTGGATGCGGCGATACACGCAAGGATCACGACTCCAGCGACAATGATCCCAATGATGACCACTCTACTGGGCGGCGTGCTGTTAGATTTGATTTCGCTCATGAGTTCCCTCCGAAAGGACAGGATATCAATGCCCTCTGATACATCGATGACCTCCAATACTCTATATCATGACAAAACCAACTGGCATTCAATGCTATCCATGCACTTAATATCACCTGTAGCATTGAGCGTATTGGCTGTATATTTCGATTTGACCCACATGGTAGGTCTCATGCCAGAGTAATCCTTTCACTTGCTCCCAAATTGGTTTTAAGCCGCGTTCCGTTTCCACTGCCTCATCCATTTGCTCATTGGAGAACACGTCCAAGGTGTTGTTGATTCGACTCTGACTCTGCTCAAGATCCATCAAGAGAGCGTCCCATTTGCGCACTTTGCTGTCATCACTGATTGGCTCTGAACCCGACCGATAGAGGGCTAACACTTCCCCATCCCATAGAGGTTCCCCACCAAGAAGTTCTATTGTGGTGTTCCTTCCAGCAAGGATATGTCCCAAGACTCAGTTCAAGCAGTTGGTCAGGAAAGGTAGTTGAAGGATAGACTCCTCATGTTTCACTCCTTCTGTCAACCTCTTAATGAGCCAGGTGTTCCATTCGTAGTCTTGCATAATCTCTTCCGCTCTACCCATTTCCTCGCCTTCTTTCCTCCATCTGGTCAAGCGTCGCCATCATGCCCAGCATGCGTTAGAGATCTTTGCTCTGCATTCTCCAACTCACAAGCCCTACCACCAGGACCATCGCCAGGATCATCCCTAGCAGAATGAAGACCTCCGTAACCACGTCCGACCATGTCCCACCTTGTAAACTGAAATCAATAATTGGAGAGACCATATAGTACGTTGGGAATATTTTCGCTATCCATTGTTGTATCTCCGGGAACATGTAAACAATGGCGGGGCTGCAGAGGAAAAACCCAATGTCTTTTATAATCGTAAACAGAGTGTTGACTTCTTTTGACTATGTTCACACTTTTAGAGCTGAATAAAATAGGCATGAAACTCCAAAACCAGGATAACAGGTTTTGCGGACATCACAACCTGGAGGAAGACCCATACCTAAACCAATTGTATGCCCATCGGAGCAACTCGCCAGTATCTGGAAGCCTTTCGTGAATGTTTCCGCATACGCCATTGGAAGCACTTTGTGACCGTACTGTTGGCGTTGATCGAATGCAAAAATCGGAAAACGATGACAGGCATGTTGCGTGTGAATATCAACCATTGTCAGGCGGTGGTGCTTATGTGGTTGATCAAGGGTATTTCGGTAGCCGGGCAATGGCTGTACAGTCAATGAGGGAATGACAGCCAATGATGAATGAAAATCTGAATCCTCAAATCAAATGGCAGAAATGAATCATATTCTGGCGTGATAAGCTCCTTTGGGCAAACACATGATTTCAAAAAATGGTTTATTAGTGGTTCGAGCCTATTTTCCAATCTCAGAAATTCTAATGAACTTTGACCTGGCCCGAGTAATTA
>MGNI01000109.1:11098-15822 GCA_001795115.1 Chloroflexi bacterium RBG_16_48_8
CTCCACCTTGACAGGACCCCATCCGGGGAATAGAGTCAATAAATGCTCTTGTTGTTGATACTATACAGAATATGCTGCACAAGACCATGATGAAAAAATGCTTGAAGCTATCGATAAATTTTAAGATTTTCTAAAGTATGGTATCGCTAAAAAGAGCTACGATTCACAAAGATAGAAAAATTTGCCATAAAGAACATCGCTGATCGAGAAATGGATCAAAGATCACTTAATGCAAAGAAATATCAACGAAAAGGAGTGAAGTTGTGAGCATCATTGAAGTCAATAATCTAACTAAGTATTATGGAAAATCCAGGGGGATCGTCGATGTTTCTTTTAACGTGGATGAAGGAGAAATTTTTGGCTTCATTGGTCCTAACGGGGCTGGGAAATCAACGACGATTAGATTGTTTTGTTCTCTGATCTATCCCAGCGGAGGATATGCGAAAATTTTTGGCAAGGACGCCATAAAGCATGGACCTGAGATAAGACAGGAAATCGGATATTTGCCATCTGAGGTTTATTATTACGACAGGATGAAGGTGATCGACTTACTAAAATATTCTGCAAGTTTTTACATAAAAGACTGCACGAAAAGATTATATGAGTTAGCCGACATCATGGAGCTTGACTTGAAGAGAAGGATAGATGATCTCTCCTATGGAAATAAAAAGAAAGTGGGGATTGTGCAAGGGCTTTTGCACCAGCCAAAACTTATTTTATTGGATGAACCAACAAGCGGTCTCGATCCACTTATGCAGCAGAAATTCTTTAATCTCATAAGAGAAGAGAATAAAAGAGGAGTTACTGTTTTCTTTTCATCGCACATACTTGGCGAAGTGCAAAAAATGTGCAACAGAGTTGCCATTATTAAAGAAGGCAGAATCATCAAAATCGGAGAAATGAAAACACTTCAAAAAGACAATTATAAGAAAATCAGAGTTGCAGCAAACAACGTTGATGAAACGCGATTTAGCGTAGAGGGTGTGAGTAACCTGGAGAAGGATAATGGTGCCATAAGGTTCTTCTATAAGGGCGATATTAATGTGATCACGAGATTAATCAGTGAATATGAAGTATCCGATGTGACGATCGAAGAGCCTACCTTAGAAGAAATCTTCTTGCATTATTACGAATAGGTTAAGAATATGAATATTTATAAGCATGAATTCAAAATGAATTTCAAATCTGTAATAATCTGGTCCTTGGCGCTTTCTCTCTTGATTTTTGTCTTTATGTCCATGTTTAGTACGATTGCCCGTGATGCAGAACTTCTGAATGAAATGATGGCAAAATTCCCAGAAGAGTTATTAATGGCATTCGGTATGGCCGGCATCGACATGTCCACGGTTCTAGGCTTTTATGGATTGGTCTTTACCTTCTGTCAGTTATGTATCGCGATACAGGCTGCGAATTACGGATTTTCATTGGTCTCAGTAGAGGAAAGAGATCAGACGGCAGATTTTCTCTTAGCAAAACCTGTTAGACGCACGAGGATCTTAACCAGCAAATTGCTCGCTGCGATTACTGGTCTCACCATCACCAATCTCGTTGTGTGGATAAGCAGTTATCTATTTATCAATATGTTCAGGGATGGAAGAGCGTATGAAACAAAGCCTTTGCTTCTACTGCTTTTAAGCATTGTTATGTTGCAATTCGTTTTCCTGACTGTAGGTATGCTGATTTCATTGTTAGTGAAAAAGGTCAGGAATGTCACGCCCTATTCGATGGCGCTTGCCTTTGGGATGTATGTTATGAGTGCTTTTGGGGGAATGCTTGGCGAGGATAAATTGGAGGTCATTACGCCATTTAAACATTTTGAGCCGAACTATATCATCAGTAACGCAGCGTATGACCTACCCTTGGTGCTGATCAGCCTGTCATTCATCATTATTTCTGTAGCTGGTAGTTATATGCTTTATACAAGAAGAAATATCCCGTCAGCGGTGTAAGGAGACGAAGAGATGAATATATTTTTACGAGAACTTAAAGCCAATTTCAAATCTCTGGTCATATGGGGTGGGATTGCAATCCTATTTGCATCCATAGGGTTTTCAAAGTTTTCAGCATTCGAAGCCAACACGGAGTTATTGGCGATATTAGATGGAATGCCCCCTGCTTTATTATCGGCGTTTAATTTTAATGCATTCAACCTGACCACGGTCACTGGTTTTTTTGGCGTGATGTTCACATATTTTTCTCTGCTCTTATCTGTCGCTGCTGTCATGTGGGGCAGTGAAATCATTACTAAAGAAGAGCGTGATAAAACGGTTGAATTTTCCCTTACCCTGCCGGTTCCAAGAAGCAGACTTGTCACCGCGAAAACACTAGCGGCAATGGTTAATTGCATTGGCTTACTGATCATAACCTGGGGCATCACTCTGGCTAATGCGGCAAAATATCAACCTGATAGCGAATTTTACGAGTTTTTATCCTTATCGATACTTGCCCTTTTTATCATGCAGATGATCTTCCTTACAGTTGGCATCTTCCTTGGGTGTGCGATGAAGCAACACAAGCGGGCAAGTTCCGTAGCGGTATCGCTATTGCTGGGAACCTATTTCCTCTCCATCATTGCTGGATTGAACGAAGACCTGGAGTTTCTAAAATACTTTTCTCCCTTCAAATATTTCAATCCGGCAAAACTGCTGCATGAGTCAAAAATTGAGATCGTCTTTGTGTGGGTATCTGCAGGCATCATCGCCGCCAGTTTGGTTGGTGCGTATGTATCCTACTCAAGGAGAGACCTGTACATTTAGAACCCATCTGAGGAAAACAGTCACACCGCACTCCCGCTCTTCAAGAATAACGTTCCGAATGGTCTCCTAAGAGACAGGGTTAAGACCCTCCGTCGGTTCATCAAGGGGGTGATTTTTGTACAATCGATTTGATTATACAAGTAACAAGTCGCATTCGTACCCAGGTCGAATTTTCGCTACTGCCGAGCCTGGACATCCCTATTCTATTTACAAGCTTCAGGGAGATGAATAGCCACCTTACAAACCTCACCTCCTGCAAGCACACTCTCCAAAACTTCCACATCCACAGATGCTTGTAAGATCTCCTCCCAGATACCCTTATAGAAACCGGCTCCACAGTAGCAGTAGGAGGATGGAAGTTTCTCTGAAAGTGCTAGCGCATCCCGCACGCGTGGGCAATGGCAATAGATTTGCCTCTTTCTTTCAGGATGGGTCTCCCTCAGATACTCAACAAGATAACCGCTCTTGGGTATCTTAGTAGCGATAATGGTATCTCCTTGAAACACACCCGCTGTACCCCAACCCTTCTCAACAACTTCAGCGACAAGCTCCTTCTCCAGCCCGAGCGTATCCCGAAGGAGTACCTCAAAATGCTCTTGGAGCATCCGATGTACCACATTGATATCCCTACTGGCTTCGTATTCCCTGCGCAAATCCTCCAGATCGGATGTTGGGTACTGGCATGCACATCCCGCCATGATCGACCTGAGGGATCCCTGATCCACATTAGCTTCTAATCGTTCCATGGCACCCCGGATCCAATGGATGACTTCAAGTGGTTCTGTAGCTTCTGAGAGATTATCACTTCCATCCATGACTTCATCGCGGATTTCGTCCCCCGCGAGATCACGTAGGCATTGAGAGAATTTCGCCAACCATGCCCGTTCAAAATCAAATTCTGCTAACATGTCACCCCCTTTATGTGCTTATCAAACAAAACCCCGCAGCTCCCAACGAGGTTCTTCACTGGACCAGAAATCCTATAGGGGGTCGCCCCATTCTACTAAAGCTTTGCCCAATCTCTCAGAAGGATGAATTCAACTCAAGGTAGTTTAATCCACCAATCCCCGTAAAGGTCCCCTGTGCTCCAGGTTCCGACACAGGTTCCATCCGCCATAACATTGCAGGACATGACACCACTGAAGATAGAGGATGCTTCTATGTCTTCAAACCCGCTAGACCCTCCACTCATGATATATCGCTGCTCAACCTTCGTCCCTCTCATGATCCCCGTAATCGATACGCCATCGTATTCACCACAGAACTCACCATTTATTCGATCCTTTGCGACACACTCTTCACTTTTTGGGCGATTTCGCTGTGGATCAGGAGTCGTCTGACAGCCATTTACAGGCTCCTCATGATTGATGAATCCCCACTCACACCAAACCCCCTCACCTCATCGGGATAGATCGCCCCCTCGGCATCTGGTTCCTGCATGAAGATGCCCGTCGGAAGCATCGATTTACAGAAAGAACTAAGCTCAACCGGTCCATCTTCGGGAAAAGAAGAATCCCAGCCTCCCCCCTCACCCAATTCCTCTTCAAGTTGATACCCCACTTGATCTAAAAGACCAGAGGCACTTTGACATGCCCAGGTAGAAACGATCATTCCTGCTATAACCAGCACACCATGGATCTTAATAGTCACAGGTACCAACCTCCTTCACCAGAACAACCAGCCGCCATCGTTATCCTAAAAATCTCGTTCGTTGAACGATCTTCTCCAGATTTCCAGGAGAATAGTACGAATGGAGTAAACCCGCAACAACCCCTGAAGACTTCCATAAGGATCAGAACGAGTGATCATTCCAACTCGTAATTTCGCATCCCATTTATTCTTTTCAATCTGGTGGTTTATTGCAACCATACAGGCTCATCGGACAATTCCATTGCCATCTCAGGAATATGAATGGCTTCCGGCCCCAGTTCAAGCAACTCCCTAAGTGCATCTCGGAAACCAATCAAT
>MGNI01000109.1:16010-16176 GCA_001795115.1 Chloroflexi bacterium RBG_16_48_8
TAAACCTTCCAAAAGTTCTCGGCATTGAGCAGCAAGCTTGGCAATACGCTCATATGCCCAATGCGGATCAACCGTATCCTGAAACCAATTCAATGCGGTCAATTGGCCCATTACTCCCGGACGATACACGCCTAGCCCATGGTATCGAGCTGCCCCAGGCATAGGA
>MGNI01000109.1:16196-30240 GCA_001795115.1 Chloroflexi bacterium RBG_16_48_8
CTGACTTTCAAAGGAGGAATAACCGACAAAGGTGGGCTGCAAATCCGCCAGCCGATCTGGTCGAATATACAGTGCACCCGTCCTCTCCGGGCCACAAAGCCACTTCTGACTCGAGATGGCATAAAAATCGACATTAAGATCATCGAGGTCCAATGGAATAGCCCCTGCCGACTGGGCTCCATCCACAGAAATCATAACTCCCCGTGCATGGGCAAATTCAATAATCTCTTTTAAAGGAAAGCAAGCGCCACTGGAGTAGGAGACATGGGAAAGGACTAAAAGCCGGGTGCGTGAGGTAAAGGTACGCTCTATGGCCTCCAGTGGATCTGCCCCCAAACCCACATCCGCAAAGCGAAGTGCTACCCCCCTCCGCATTTTAACCACATAGGTCGGAAATAAACCACCCGGGTGCTCAATGGAGGTAGTGACGATTTCGTCCCCAGGCTGCCACTCGATCCCCCAGATCGAGATATTCATCCCCTCCGTGGTGTTATGAGTTAACGCAATCGTATCCACATCTACACCCAGAAGGCGACCCAAGGTTTCACGCGTTTCCACAACTTTCTCTTCAAATGCGATGAAATCCCCTATGTTGGCTCGACCAACATCACATTCTCGTTGGGCAGCTTCAGCCATTACCTCTGCTACAACCGTGGGCAGCGGCCCACAGGTGCCTGTATTAAGGAAGGCGGCGCACTGCACTGCTGGCAGTTGACTGCGAATCTGATCGAGCTTCTTTGAATCATTTCCTGTCATGGCGTATCCCATCACTTAAGTTTTTGCTGAGCAAGGAGCGAGCCTAATTGCTTTGTCAGATGCGAGAGAAAAGGTTGATGAAAATTTTCATTCAGTATATTGAAAGTCCCAAGATCATGCGAATGTCCTCTGGCTCTCGAGCAAACAATTCCGGATGGACATCCTCCGTTGGCTTAAAACCCTGTCTCAGATAAAAACCCACGGCGGACTCAGAAGGCACGGATCCCTTTGGCTCATCCCAAGGCAACGTCTAGTGTCATCATAACCGCAAATCCCATCATCGCTCCTAAAGTGGCGATGTCTGTGTTCCTACCCAATTGTGATTCGGGGATGAGTTCCTCCACGACTACAAAGATCATCGCACCCGCAGCAAAAGCCAACGCATAGGGAAGAATAGGCCTCATGAGCAGGACAGCCGCTGCTCCAAAGACCCCAGCAATGGGTTCTATAACGGCAGACAGTTGACCGTACCAAAAGCTCTTAATTCTAGACATACCCTCTCTTCGTAGGGGGACAGACACTGCTGTTCCCTCAGGGAAATTTTGGATACCGATCCCAAGTGCCAAGGCAGCTGCGCCAGCCACCGTTGCGGAGGGCACACCCACTGCGGCCGCTCCAAAAGCCACCCCCACCGCTAATCCTTCTGGAAAGTTATGCAACGTAATGGCCAGAATTAGTAGAATACTCCTGCGCCAGGTCGTAGGAAGACCCTCCGCTTCATCCACTGGAAATCCGATATGAAGATGGGGTAAGAACATATCAATCAAACGAATGAATGCTCCACCCAGCAAGAAACCGATCGTTGCAGGGATCCAGGCCGGGATGGTGAATTCCCCCGCCATTTCAATTGCTGGCGCAAGCAATGACCAAAAGCTGGCAGCAATCATAAC
Organism: Chloroflexi bacterium RBG_16_48_8; assembly: GCA_001795115.1. Taxonomy (GTDB): domain Bacteria; phylum Chloroflexota; class Anaerolineae; order Anaerolineales; family E44-bin32; genus MGNI01. The sequence continues at coordinate 17,843 of MGNI01000109.1, forward strand.
CCCCGCAGCAAACCCAAGCATCCCATCCAGAACCTTCCTGCTGACGGTCTTGAAAAAGAAGACGACTGAAGCCCCAAGTGCAGTTAGAAACCACGTGAAGCAAGTCGCTAAAAAGGCTTGCCAGATGGGACTAAGATTCACAAACCAATCAAGCACTTCCTCTTCCTCCTAGCACTTCTTAACTCTTGATAGAAGATCCTCTCGCACCTGATAAGAGAGTACTCATTCAAATCCACACCCATCTCCAATGTCACAAAGCCCTATGACGGAAAACACCCCTCTTGCACTGAAGTTTCAGGTGGTTAGGATCAAGGTACAATCATGCCATTTGAAATCAGCTATCGGGTCCTAACAGAAATTTCATCTGGATTTGATTTGGAACGCTTCAACCCCCTCAGGAGTATCCCCATGTACTTGCGATCTGCAATAAGACCTTTCAAACCTCGTAGAGAAAAAACAAACCCATTATCACCCTTGCAGCAGTTCAATGACGATCATAGGAAAGCATTCGATGCTTTTTCTATTGACCATCCATATTTCCATCAGGAGAGGATCTCAATTTCAATGAAGGCCATAATAACACAGAAAAAGGAATACTTTCAACAAGCTCTTTCTCATGGAAGTGATAATCACGCCTTCTTCCTTTAATACCGAGGTGAACTCCAAAATATCCAATAAATAGGGTGTCCTATCATTCTCAAGCGATACGAAATCTGGCAACGTCTTCGGTTCCTCAAGAAACTATCAGCCGCTTTGAAAATCGCTTTCTTTCTCAAAATGTTCCTATATCACCTATCTATAGAGTCCTACGATTGTTCAAGCAAGCGAAAACATGTTGTTGACAAAGAAAAAACATCTGGTAACATATGTCGTGACACGACATATCGTATGGCGCAGTATAAGGGGTTGGGATGATACCTGAGATAGAATGCACGCCGCTCACAGAGGCCACGTATTTCATCATGCTCAGCCTCTCCCATGAACCACGTCATGGCTATGCTATTATGAAGTATGTAGAGACTTTGAGCGAGGATCGTGTGATATTGAGCACCGGAACCTTGTATGGTGCACTTAAGCGCCTTTTGAAGCAGGGCTGGATCAAACGTGTGGAAGAAGGCCCCGAGACACAGAACCTGGAGGAATCGGGACGTAATCGCAAGTCCTACACGCTCACAACCTTCGGGCGACGCATTCTTGAGACTGAAATCTCTCGATTGCAGGTGTTAGTTGATGCTGCTCATTTGCGCACCACCGGAGCCCAAGCATGATCGCTCTGACCAACGCAATCTGTCTTCTCTATAAAAAGTGTGTGCGTTGCTATCCAACCTCCTTCCGACTTGAATTTGAGGAAGAAATGTACGATGTCTTTACCAAGGCTGTGGCTGATGCAAATGCATCTGGCTTCATGAGCATCATGGCCTTGTTTTTTCGCGAAATTCGAGATTACCCCTAGATCCTATTTTCTGAGCACTGGCTGAGCATAAAGGCATGGCTTGAGGGGACAACATTGCGAAAACTTCTTGAGAATCAGCATAAGAATTCTTCCCGATTGTACAGGAGAAGTTTGATGTCCGAGATAGGAAATGATGGGAACCTAAATTTGAACAGCACGCGCCTTCGCATCATCGCGGCATTACCTTTACTGCTTTTCGGCTTGGGGATCGCGGCAATGTCATTGAGTCGTGGCGGACCTTGGTATTCTGTGCCAACGTGGAGACTGGTCCTCAGCATTGTCATTGGACTGCTCCCCATGACGGTGATTGCGATTGTAGGTATCCTGGCGTTGATCCGCCGCCTTCCAGATTGGGGCTTGACGTGGGCAGGCTCTGCGTTTATGGGTCTGGTAATTCTGGTAAAGACAATCGCAGAGGAACTGGCCGAGGTAGATCAACCTATCATCTCTGAACCCGTGGAAATTGGCCTTGTTATCCTGCTTTTCATGGCCGGTGTAGCGTTGCTGGTGATTGTAGGAATGCGGGGCTGGCAGCGCGGAGGATTATTGAGCATCGGATTTTCTGTGACCTTTGCCCTTACCTTCTTCTGGGCTGTCACAGCTGCTCCCTTTTATCGCCATGATGTGGCAATCTGGGCAGGACCTTTCAGTCTCCTCATCGCGGCAATTACTTATTACTATGCCAAAGCCACTACACTAACCCACTTCATGCTTCTCCTTGGTGTCGGTATCCTGAATCTCGGAAGCCTTCTTACAGCGAACACAGTGTGGCAGGATTGGTTCCAGGCAAAGGGAAAAACCTCATCAGCGCTTCCCTTGGCTATCCTTATGCTAGCCTTTCTGATCTGCGGTCCAATGATGGGTTTAATCGCCCGACCAATCCAACAAACGCTTCGACGAGCTTAAAGCAAACACCTCGTGACTTAATACCAGATGCTGGCTCACATAAGTAAGCCAGCATTCGTCATTTCGTTACACATATGCTGCATGTATACCCAGCTTCGGTCCTAATCCAGCACCTCTGCGAGAGCATAATCAAAGATCTCAAGCGCCTGATCCATGTCATCTTTTGTAGCTATTAGCGGCGGTGCAATTCGCAAGGCATTCCCATACAAGCCACCTTTGCCCAAGATAAGACCCATCTTACGGGTGGCCTCAAACAACGCTGCCACCGCATCCAACGCAGGCTCTTTGCTATCACGATCCCGGACAATTTCCACAGCCTGCATCAACCCCTTGCCTCGTACATCACCAATGATGGGATACTTCTTGTACAATTCTTCAAGCCCTTGACGCAGGTGATCCCCCACCTCGTGCACATGCTCCGGAGGAGATTCTTCCTGAATAACCTCAAGCGTCGCTAACGCTGCTGCACATGAAACGGGGTTGCCGCCAAAGGTTGAGATCGTAAGGCCTTGAAGCGAATCGGCAATTTCCGGTGTCGCAATTGTCACGCCCAAAGGTGATCCATTAGCAATGCCTTTTGCCATGGTCATGATTTCCGGTTCGACTCCCCAATGCTCAATACCGAACCAGTATTTTCCTGTACGACCTAGAGCGGTCTGAACCTCATCACAGATAAACACCCCACCATACTTACGGACAATTTCCACTGCGATCTCATAATACTCGGGCGGAGGGACAATATATCCGCCAACACCCAGGATGGGCTCAGCCAAAAAGGCGGCCACACGACCACTGGTGGTGGTCCTGATGAGTTCTTCGATGTCCTTAGCGCAGGCCATCCCGCAATCAGGGTACTTGAGCTTGAAGGCACATCGGTAGCAGTAGGGAGCGATGGCGTGTTTTATACCAGCCACATGAGTCCCCCCGATGCGCCAACCGCTCTGCCCACAGAGGGTCATGGTTAACGCTGAACGACCACTATAACCATGCCTCAGGGCGATAACCTCCTGCGAGCCTGTGGCCTGCTTGGCGAGCATAATGGCCGCCTCATTGGCCTCGGTACCGCTGTTGAGAAAGAAAGACTTCTGAAGCTTGCCTGGCGTCAACTCGGCCAGTTTTTCGGCCAACAGGACAGGATTCTCATGGGGATAGAGGGTCGAGGTATGCACAAGCGTTTCAATTTGCCTGGTTAACGCTGCCGTAACCTTCGGATGGCAGTGACCTACGCTAATGGTGAGGATGCCGCCGAAGCAGTCCAAGTACTTGTTGCCCTCTACGTCATAGAGATGCATCCCTTCGCCGCGAGCGAAAGGTAATGGTTCCTTGTAATAAGTAAGGTGGCTGGGCCAAAGGTATTTTTGTTGTTTTTCAAGGATTTCTTGTGTGTTCATGAGCCCTCCAGAGGATTACAAAGCCATAAAGTTCCACATAGATTACTCAAAATCCCCCAAGTTACAAGCGAGCGTCCTTTCCTCCCAGGCAAATCCCAAATAAATGCTCTCGAGAGCTCTTCTTTCGTTGTTCTCATCTCGCCCACCCTTTCAATGGACTATATGGATTCCAATGTAGCTTCCTGAAATCGACACTATCCTATTTGATTTCACAACTTTAACCTGAAGATACGCTGGCAGAAAGCTGCAATTCTGGCAAGGATATTTAAGGAAAAAGCCTATCTATCGTGCCACGAAAAGACCGAAGTGCGGATGTGGACTCGTGATGCGGAATCGTGGTTTATTTGATCAGATGTTGATAGGTCAGCATTTCATCCACGGCGACATTCCCGCCACAGAGGAGAAGCACGACATGATCATCATCAGAAAATTGGTCTCTGATTCGATGTGCTGCCGCCAAAATACAGGATGATGCCAGCTCTGTAAGGATTTTTGCTCGTTCGAGTAAATACATTTGTTGTTCAATCGCTTCTTGGTCGCTAACGATAATATGCTTTTCAATATGCTCTTGTGCAATTATGAGGGCATCCTCTGCCACATGGGGCGCACCCAAAATTCTGGCCAATGACGTGGGATGGATCTCAACAACCTTACCAGCCTGTAAAGCTTTCCCCAAGGTCTCCGAACCCTCTGTTTCCACAGTCCATATTCGAACCTCAGGCTTAAGCCCTTTTACCGCGATCGTCACCCCACTCATTAAACCGCCGCCCCCAACACTCAGGATGATGTCTGTCAGCCCGGGAAGATCCTCAACCACCTCAAGCCCCAGGGTTCCATAACCCTCCATCACTTGTGGGTCATCATAGGGGTGAAAGAAAACCCGTCCTCCCTTGGTATAGGCTTCGGCTGCCGAGAATAAGGATGGGAAGTCAGGGAAGAGCTCGACATCCGCACCATATGATTTCGTGGCCTCGATATAGTTTGTAGGTGTGTAATCAGACATCAAAATGAGGGATCGAACGTCCAGCAAGCTGCCGGCATATGCTACGCCTTGTGCGAAATTCCCACCGCTTATCGCAACGATGCCGCGCTTCTTTTCCTCAGCATCCATTTGAAGCATTTTGTTTAAAGCTCCTCTCGGCTTAAAGGAACCAGTCTTCTGAAACAGTTCGAGCTTTAAATAGAGATTGGTGCCAAGCAGGTCACTCAAGGTTTGATTTCTTATTATGGCTGTCCGCCGTACATAAGGTTTGATACGTTCTTGTGCTCTCAGAATATGCGATAAAGTGATCATACGCTATCCCCTTAGACTGCTTACTCCTGAGTTCCACCCCATCCCATTCGTCCTTGCACGTGGCAATCGTTTCGACCTGATGTTGGCTGAAATGATCCTCAGGTAGTTAAACTACATCAAGGGGATTTACACAACTACTTAGCGATGATTGATAAGTTCGTATTGTGTGAAGGAACGTCTCGAGCGAACACAGAACACGATAGTGAGCTCGATCAGATATTCCTTGAAGGTTGTCATTCTTGTAGCTATGACTTGCCTGAAAAAAGGCTACTCAGCTATCTGAAAGAAATAATTCTTGGGGTTTACGTGCGCTTAGCGTGCAACAGCTGTCATCCTCCAAAACAGCTCAAGCCTAGTTCACTTTGCATATGACGCTTGTGATGTCGTCCTCTTGAAACTGATGCTGGGAAAAGGATTGAACATCCTGAACTAGACGATCCAAAATGCCTCGCGCAGCATGGCTCCGATTACGATGAACAAGCTCAATTGCCCTTTGACCGCCAAATTCCACATTATCCGGGGCTAAAGCCTCGGTGATTCCATCTGTTAGAAGGATAATGATGTCCCCTGAACCAAGGAGAATTTTTTCACTGGAGCAGTAGTTGTAATCTCGCAAGACACCCAAAGGGATCCCAGTAAAGCCCATCACGGTGCAGATCTCTCCGGCGCTATCCATCAGATAACCCGGCACATGTCCCGCGCAGGAATAGGTCAACGTCAGATTTCGAGGATCCAGATGAACCAGGATTATCGTCACAAATCGCTCACCCTCCACATCCGATGTCAGTTCCTGGTTGACTCTTGAAAGAATCTCCCCTGGATCAGAGAGGATCTTCGCATAGGAACGGAGATAAGCCCTGGTCTCAGCCATCACCAAGGCTGCCCCAATGCCATGACCGCTGACATCTCCCACGACAATCCATAAGGAACTATCCGGAGTAGGGATGTAATCGAAATAATCTCCCCCAGTCTCATTAGCCGGATATGCTGCTCCTGCAATATCAAATCCTGGCACAGATACATCGGACGGATAAAACTGCTGCTGGATATTACGAGCGATACTAAGCTGGATATCCTGTTCATGCTTCTCCCTCAATTCTGTGATGTCCTTCAGAACAGAGACGAAGTTCTGGATATTGCCATCTTCGTCCTTGATGGGCGAGATGGTCTGTTCAGCCCAGTACAATTCACCGCTTTTCTTTTTGTTTAGGATCGTTCCACGGAAAGGTTCCCCTCCAAGAAGTCTTTTCCATAAGGATTGGTAAAAGGCCTGATCATGGTAACCTGATTTTAAAATACTGGGCTTTTCACCTATAGCTTCTTCACGGCTGTAACCCGTTGTCACTTCGAAAGCCGGATTTACATATTCAATGACCCCTTCCGTGTTTGTAACGACCACGCTATCTGCAGTTTGCTCCACAGCTCTGGCAAGCTGTTCATATTGTTCTCTGAACGGACGCCCTGTGACCTCGCGAAAAATCACCACTCCCCCATTGACCTCTCCCTTTGAATCAAACAAAGGATTGCTGGAGGTGCTGATCCAAATTCCCTCAAGTTGCTCCGAATTGCGAATGAAAATAACCTCATCAAGAACTGTCTCTCCTCGGATGGAACGAGCCAATGGCAATTCCATGGAGGGATAAGGGGTTATCCTATCTGTGCGAAAACAACCATAAACCCCTGTCCACTCCTCGAGAGAGATCGACTTCGAACCTATTCCCAAGATCCTCTCAGCAGCAGGATTGAAGAACATGAACCTCCCCTCCTGATCAGCGACAATCACACCCTCGGCAAGACTGTTCAAGATGGCTCTCAAGATCGTGGCTTCGTGGTGCAAAGACTCCAAATCTTCCAACTTGATCTGCAAGATCTGATCACGATTTACCATCACTCTTTTTCCCTTTGAACGGCACGATGTTGGCTATGGAAGTCATGAATGATAATTTGCCTTAGCTTATCTCGCCTGTGATCATTGCGCGGACAAGTTGTTATCCTATAATTCTGGCCAATATCATCCATATTGTTTCATTATAATCTATCTTGCTTTTACATGGATTAAATAACTCGCCCGAAAAGGATACCGGGTTTAATTGAGTCACCCACAATCACGCGGAAATCATACAGGGGTCAATGAAGAGTGTTCATCCCCAACAGCGTGATATCTTTCTGTGGGGTCAAGTGAAATTCCTTCAAGTCGAGTTGTCCAAACCATGATCGAAATGAAAAGAACCGGGTTGACTCTACCTGCCCTATGGATCAGTTCATCCCTTCATAAACCTTTGATGTGCTCGCTCTTGATCCATCCCTTGGGGAAGGGGACCTCATCATTCGTCAGCAGGTTCAGGGCTTTTCGTACCTTCGTCCGTATGGCGATACTATCGTCCATGCCATAAACTGTGATGCGTTCTATAATTCGGTTGCGCTTCTGAGGATATTTGCGGGCGATGATGCAAAGACTGACAATAGCCCAACTTTTGGTAAACACACTTTCATCTTTAAGCAGGCGTAAGAGGCAGGTTGTCAAATCGTCAATACTTTCTTCATAGATAGCTAAATGCCCCAGTATCATCGCAAGATGCATCTTGACCATGGGCACAGTGTCTTTCTCTGCGATCCGGATAATCTTTGGTAGATGGTTATGAAGGAGTTCTGGTTTGACCCGTGCAATTTTTTCAAGGGCATCTCCTGTCCGACCACGGATCACCTCATCATTTTCATCTAAACCTGCAATGACCTCATCAAACAATGATGGGTTCTCAAGGACAATATCCGCCACCTCGTTGGCCAAGCCGTCCGAGCGTAGATCACCCCCACGCAACCATTCTAGAATTGGATTCATTGTGCCATTAACCTCCACGAAAATAAAGTAAATTCATGAATATTTACCAGGCGCAAGGAAACTTAACGTTTTTCGAGTATCTTCCCTGTGATGGGATCAATACTGGTTGATCCACTAAAACCACCCAGACACTCGGATAAGGTAAGACGCCAAACAACAGGTTGTTTTTCCTGAGACAAAACTCGTTCCAACCTCAAGAAACTGTAATTTTGTTTTCCACTTCTTCTCAAGAATTCCAGACCGTCTGAATCAAGGGTGATATCAAGCGCTTCCTGCGTATCGATCTCCCAATCCTCCTAGGTGATAGGTTCTTGATAAATGACAGGGATTTCATGCCGAATTGGTTTCACGGATAACGAACCATCTGCTTTTAAATTAACTAGAAGGCTTTCAAACTCGCTGCTTGGAGAATTGAATGCTGCAGTGATGAGTACTGCATTTTCTGGTTGTTCAAACCAGACCGAGACATCCGCACAAGCCAAATATGAATCTCTACGCCAGGATTTTCCCTGTTGCTCAAGAGTTGGTAAATTTTCTTTTAACGATATGATTGATATCGTCTCTGTCGAAGTAGTTTCTTCTTCACCATTCGTGCATGCTGCAACGAAACCAACCAGGATAACAACGATGGTTACTGTAATTAGTCTTATCTTCATTCTATGACCCCATGAAGTTCTTCAAACAAATCTGCAACTAAGGCTTCCAAATCTCTTATTGCTCCAGAAGGATCGCCATCATTCAAAAGAAGCAGGTTCTCTATAAGCTTGTTTCTAGCATACCCAACCTGTTCCGGATAAGCTTCCATAAGCGCGCTGATGTAGACACGCTCAAAATTCATGTGGCTTATTTCGTCAATATTTATATCCTTTGGGATTTTATCTTCCTCATCAAGGTTTACCGTCCGTAAGAATTGTTTATATGCAGGATTCATTCCTGACATAAGTGTGCTTTGAGCCACCCAGTCATACGGGTACATGACATTTCCAGTATCAGGGTCCTCGAACGCTTGATTTGGATCAGGCAAGCATCTGTAAAAGTCATCCTGCGTCATCGGGTTCTCCGATAAGGTTGCCCCTATCTCCACCAGATCGTAACCTCATCTCTTGTACGCTTCTCTGATATCATCATTCATTGCCTGGTATACGGAACTTTCATAAAGGATATCTCCAGGCATAATACCTTGATATGGATCAAATAGCATATCAACTGCTTCTATTAGCTCAATCATTTCTGGCGTGTCTGTCGGCGTAGGTCCAAAACCCTGGAAGGGCTGCGGCTGCGTCCCAGGTGATTGGAAGCCAATCGTCGGAATGGCTGGCTCAAAATCGAAGGCGCAACCTTGCAGGAGCAGGACAACGATAAAAAGACAAATCCTAATCCTCTTCCTGATCTTCAATGAGCCCCCACAAATGACTCTCACAAAGCGAACAGCCTTTTCCGGAATGTAAACCAGATAGCCTTTGCGGTCAAGAAATCGCTTTTGGATACACTCGTTTCCGGGGACTGGCTAAAGGAATTCCTATACTTGGTCTACAACAATAAGGATTTCCACACTTCCAACCATCATCTGTTCACCATCCATACTCAGAACGCAGCTGCCTATCGAGATCCCACCCCATGGCTTTCAGATGGATTGTATATTCTCCTGTAATGATACATGATGGTTGTCTCTAAGGTCCCCCCATCCAATCTATCCTTTATGTATCTCTTGTATCTCCACTCTCCTTAACCCTGTACCGAAATTTCGTATCTTCTCTCCCAATTCCGTCTCCACCTCGCCCTCGATCCACCTTCGATTCATTCTGAGATCCATGCGCACCATATCGCTGATCAACCTCCTGAGCACAGTCTCAATGATGCCCTCGATGCCTGCTTCCAAATTACCCACCTGCAAGATACTTGTAGCCGGATCCACCACTTGATAGCGCCAAAGGAGGTCAACACTAACCTGCGATTGATCCCGTGTCGTCCCCTGCCAGGACAACCTCCGCTCCTGCTCTCGTAGATCCACCACCACTGCGCGCTCGATGAGGGGGATCAAAAAGACCAGTCCAGGACCTCTTACATCAATGAACTTACCTAACCTGAAGACGGCCAGCCGCGTATGTTCAGAAGGAAATCGAAGGGATGAAATGGTTAAGGATAAGGATGTTAAGAAGAGAACGAGAAGGCAGAACATGATAGGAGCATCTATACGAAACCTCAACGAACGAAGATGATTGAAACCTTGAGGCAATCCTGCAAGAGAAGAAAGTGTTCCACGCTATGTTTCAACAACCGTGCAATCCATGCATAGGAACTGCAGCACCTCAACAGCCGTCGCATGCTGCTGGTTGTAATAGTCGACGCCGTTTCGGAAGCCAAACATATAGGCCTCGACCGTCGGGAATGCAATTCCGCCAAATGTGGCCACTACACAGCTCTTCGTCATGCCTGCTGCCAAATAGCCAGCCAGGAAAGCGCCCTTGTCCGTGGAAAAAGTCAATCCCAGGACATTGGGAAGGGGAGGGTCATAAACAAAGTCTACGATCGCGAAGTTGACTTCAGGATTTTGCTCAGCGGCAGATCGAGTTGCATCCGCCATTGTAGTGCCGACGGTGACGATCTTGTCGAATCCCGCTTCGATGAAAGAGGCAATATGGCTGCCATAATCGGATTCCTAGGTCGATTCGATGAAATTGATCTCCGCACCAAACTGATCTCGCGCCATGACCAGACCTCTCCAGGCGGCATCATTCCAGCCATGATCATCAAAGCCGACCAAATCCGAAACCACATCAACCCGTAAAGCCCGCGGGGTCTCCGTGGGTGGAACAGGTGTAGGAGCCACCATCGGGATAACCACTTCTTCCGTTGGCGCTGATTGCGCAACTTCCGTGGGAGCGGGCGCCAGCGTGGTCGCAGGGATAGCTTCTTTAGGCGAGCTACATACTCTCAACATACTCACCAACAAAATCAAGCTCAAGATCAAATACAAATTTCTCATTTTGCAATTTTCCATTCGTGAAATTTTGTTCGGGGAACCTGACGACTGTGTCTCTTCCCCGATCAGCAAAGCCAGAAATGCTCATCATTCCCTCTTGGCTTTTCATGTCGGCAGGTTCAAATTCGCCAATTAAACACCAATTTGCCTTATGCGCAATGATATCCCGTCAGAGATTGTGCCGATTATCACAAATAAATCATCCACGTTTCATATTGAGGCAAGGCTTTGATATTTGAAAAAACGGATCTGCTTTTATTGCTGTTGAATCCCTTCGGCTTCAAAGCTCGATGCTAAGGATTATTCGAGCGTCAAACGAAATAGAGCTTTGCGCTAATGGGGGATGAGGGACCGATAGACAGCAAGGTAAATTTCCACCCCTAGCAGTGCTAGAAGCCAAATTTGTTCGTCCTTTGAGATCAGAAAAGGCTTAAGCTGGAAGGCATGCTTTAAAGATGACTTACTGGGCCTCCAGGAATTCCCACGGATGTTGTAGAGGTTATGGTTTAGCGCGCCCACATTTCGCCCGTGCAAGCGTATTTCTCCATAGGAGGGTTCCAGCCCAAAGACGAGTCGATATGGGACCTGATAGGTGCCAATCTCCCGATTGCCTATGCCGATGATCGTGGTGAGCCCCGATCTTTTCTGCAGGAGGCCAATCGACTGCTGGTGAGCAGAGAGCTGCGCCTCGATATTTAGAAAGGCATATTGAATGGAGAATTCGAGATCGTGCTCGGATGTCCGCAGCCGAAGTATGGATTTTGTGCGCCATTTCCTGGTTATATCGAAGGCCACCCAACCTGTCGCCTCTGGATCGTACAGACTTTTCAACGTACCTATAACGCGCGTTTCTTTAATATTTGTGCCAAACTTCGAGATGAGCAGTGATGAAAAGTCATCGAAAGCGTCTGCGTTCCAAGGGAATAATTTGGGGACAGTCTCCATGAAGTAGGATTCAGAATCCATCTCGAGGATGGGCCGGCTCCGTCGAATGACCGTGAGTGGGATACCAATCATCACTCCGGCCTGCAAGAGGAAAAGACCGATAACAAAAGCAAAGAAAAGAAGGCCGAATCCACAGAAGAGGAATATAGGAAACAGGTCAATCACACCCATTCTCTTGCAGCCCCGTTCATCTTCATGATGGCAAGTATAGCGTTTTTTTAGGCCTCAGCAACGGCTATCCTGCAAAAGGCTTCAGAAGTCTAATTTCTCAGGAAACTCTTAATAAATCATGGTTTCTCCGTGTGAATATTGAGTTCCGGCATAGCCAACTCGTTGATCGTCTCGGTCTCCATCCGCAGGGAACGGATTGGGTCGAAATCGGGATAGGAGGGGGCCTCACGGCTCCACTCCTCCCACACCACCGTACATGCGGGTCCGTATCCGGCGGTTCGGTCAGGTACGACGAAGTTGATACTGCAAAGAGAAGCTCTTTAGGTCCAGACGATCCCAGGACGCATTGTTCAGCGCCTGGTGGAGTGGCGGGGAAGCCGCTAGTCGCCAGTACCCTTTACTTGTACCTGCGGTTC
>MGNI01000109.1:30257-30729 GCA_001795115.1 Chloroflexi bacterium RBG_16_48_8
CCGCCCACAGCATTCGGTAGCGTTTCTTCGGCGTCTTCCACTGCTTCCACATGAATCTGTCTCAGTCTTCTCCGCAGATGTTCATCAAGCCGATCCATGTGACCCCTGGCGTCCGCCAGGGCATAGTAGTTCGTCCAGCCTATAATGACTGGGTTCAACCGGTCTCGGATTTGCTCGATCGCCCTGCCTACGTTGCGGCGGGTCAAGCGGCGGAGTTTATGGGTTATCCGGTCGATGCTTCGTGGTGCTAGACGGATGCCCACTCCGCCTGCTCTTCAATAGAAGCTAAAGCCCAGAAACCTGCGTCTCGTCGCCAGGTCTGCTGCGCTTTTCTCCTCGTTCACTTTCAGCCGCATCCGCTTCTCGATGAACTTCTGGGTGCTGGTCAGCACTCGCCCCGCGGCACGCTCACTTCTGACATAGATGTTGCGTCGAGTAGCGCAGGGGAATCTCACCCCTACGCCCTCACAGA
>MGNI01000109.1:30805-32563 GCA_001795115.1 Chloroflexi bacterium RBG_16_48_8
CTCGGCGGGCAACCCGCCCAAGCCAGTATGTTGCTCGGCGTTGATGACCTCGTACCCTTTTGTATTTCCTGGTCGCCCATCGCACCAAGGTGCGATCAAGCACACGGAAGGTCGGGTAAAGTGCAGATTTGTAGTATTGTCCATAATAGTTAATCCATCCTCGCAGGATTGGATTATACATACGGGATAGGTCATCCAAAGTCTTGTCACTGCGCAGATGTAGACGCCAGCTTCTCATAGTCCGCCGCATTTCCCTGGCAGCTTTATCACTCACTGCCGGGGTAAAGTTGACGAAGTATTTCCCCCATCGGTTCTTCGATCTTCGTGGGCGAAAGGTATAGCCCAGGAAGTCAAATTTCTCGTTGGGGTAGTTGCCACGCCTATCATCATCTTTGCAATAGACAATTTTTGTCTTCTCAGGGTGGAGTTCCAGTTTGCATTCGGCCAATCGCTTTCCTATTTGCCTTTTCAGCCACTGTGCCTGTCTCTCACTTCTACAATGCACAATCGCATCATCAGCATAGCGTTCGAAGGGGATTCCAGGAAAGTTCCTTCTCATCCACTCATCAAGCGCATAGTGCAGGAAAAGATTGGCCAACAGCGGACTGATAACCCCACCTTGAGGTACACCTTTTTCCCGTTGGACCAGGATGCCATCCGGTTGTTGTGCCGGAGCTTTCAGCCACCGTTCGATGTAAAGAAGCATCCATCGGCAGTCTGTATGTCTCCGCACAGCACGCATCAGCAGCTCATGATCCAGGTTGTCAAAGCACCCCTTGATATCAAGGTCTAGAACCCAGTCATTACGCCAACACCTCTCACGTGCCACTCCCACAGCCTCTATCGCAGACTTCCCCGGTCGATAGCCGTAGGAATCCTGGTGGAAGTGGGGCTCTAGCTCCGGTTCCAGATTCATCTTGACCACCGTCTGGGCTATTCGATCCGCCACAGTCGGTATTCCCAGGATCCGTTTTCCTCCACTGCTCTTCAGTATCTCTACCGTGCGCACTGGCGGTGGGAAGTAGCTCCCCGAAGACATCCGATTCCAGAGCTTGTAGAGATTATTCTCCAGTTTCCTTTCAAACTCCGTTATCGATATTTCGTCTACACCAGCCGCACCCTGATTTGCCTTTACACGTTTATATGCCTCCCATACAGTTCTTTTAGAAATACAAAACGGCTTTGCTTTACTCACTGGCTCCTCCCATTTCTGGTTGACCACTCAATAAAGCTGGATGATATAACCCCTTCGCTCCGTCGCCATTACGGGACTTCATCGCTACTACGGGTTATTCCGCCCCTGTGCTCCGCATCGGTACTCTGACTCTTGTGGGTCCTCCACTTGAGTTTCTCCCTTAGCATCGGAGCGACAGGTTCCCACGTTCCACACAAGAGCCTGGATCAAGGTCACGCCACCTTTATGCCGGACGCCGCCCAGGCAATATGCAGGCTCCCCCTGGGCTTATCCTGGGTTAACGACTGGCCCCAGTTTTGACGTCGTTCCTACGCTTTCGACACCTCAACGGTGGTTCGCTCGCGCTCGTCTCCCTGATCCCCACCTGACACGGTCCTTCGCCGTGCCTTTTCCTCAACGCTCACTACATTGGCTCTTTACCAATGCAGCTTGAGGTGGTTTGGAGCCTACTCCTGCAAGTCGGCTCCGAGGGGCCCTCCCTCATCTCTTGTGTAGCATTGCTCTCTTTCAGATTCCTTCCCTGAACCCTCCTGTTTGCATTCGTGGCGCACGGTCATCCGCAT
>MGNI01000109.1:32588-34842 GCA_001795115.1 Chloroflexi bacterium RBG_16_48_8
TCGCCCTTGTCGCGCCACCTCTTTCGCCCTCTCCAGCATCTTATCCACTTCATTGAGGTAGATGTTGGCCAGGAGTGGCGAGATGACACCCCCTTGCGGTACGCCTCGCTTCCCACTGGCTTTGAGGATCAGCTTGAGCAGTCGCATCACCTGGTCATCGTTCACCCGCTCGGCCACCTTCTTCAGCAGTAGGTCATGCCTTACCGTATCGAAGTATGCCTTCAGGTCGACATCAATGACGCGTGTCTTGTTTTCCACAGCTGCCCTCGCCACTCGGTTCACCGCCTGGTGGGCTGCGCGTTTCGGCCGGTATCCGTACGAACCATCTTGGAAGTCCGCCTCGAAGACCGGCTCCAGAATGAGTTTCAACGCCCCCTGCACCACCCGGTCCCTAATGGTCGGTATCCCAAGGATGCGTACTTTTTCGTTCCCCTTGGGGATCTCCTTCCTACGGTTCCGGCTGGGCCAGTACGTGCCGGAGGCCAGACCGTCCCGTATCTCCTGGAGGAATTCTTCTACGCCTGTCGCCTCAATGGCCTCAAATGTCACCCCATCAATCCCAGGAGCTCCATTGTTTTCCTTAGCCATGCGATAGGCTGCTCGAAGCGTCTCCATTTTGCATACGTGGACATACAGCCCCCAGAAGCGCCAGGCCTTATCGGCCTTCGCCTTGATGTAAATCCTCCGCCTCAGGTCCTGCAGCTTGATGGACGTCTTTATCATCCCGTCCCTGCCTTCCGTTTTGTTGAAGGATTGCCAACAGCAGGGCCCCTTCGCTCCCTGGGCATTACCCCAGTTCATTGCTAATACGGACCCATCCGCCACCCTCTCACCTTTCAACCCATTTCCCAGTGTTTCTGGTTATAGGGCCTACCTTTCTCCAGGGATTTCTCCCTGGGGCGAGGAGGGCTTCTCCAGTTGCTTGGCGTGCCCTTGTCACCATGCTATCGCTACCACCCCGCCGGAGTGAAACAGTCGTTTCAGCCAGTTTTTCGACTGCCCGTGCTGCCTTCGCCCCTAGGATGCGGGCTCGGCCTCCGGGGTTTCGCACTTTCGGGGCCACCTGTGCGTTCGCTTACGCTATGGCCTGGTGACTCGCTGCCATCCCCAGGATGGCTTTGTCGATAGGTTTCAGAATCTCGGTTTCCCTCCCTCCTGCTATCCAAACTACGGGGCTCCTGGCTTTTGCCCCTGCAGGACTGACTCCTGCTGAACACACCAGCCTTATCTGGACACACATCCCGGCGTGCGATACTATCGCACCGGGCTCTTCAGGAATACTCGCTTCCGCAACACGCCACAAGATGTGGCACTTATAATGTTCCCCGCAGGGAGGTTTGCCTTGTTAATCCGGCCCTGCAGTCCGGGCAAGGTTTCCTTTACGAGCTGCGACTGCCTGTCAGCCCCTTCCCCATGTGAACGGCGCAACCATCTCAGAGTACTATGGGTTGATCCGACTCCCCAAGGATCATCGTCTTCCCTACCTTGGCCTTTCGAGTCCACCTACCTGTCTTTGGGTTGGTGGTGGACAAATACCCAATGCACCTACCCATAACAGGAACCCATCGGGTCTCCCAAGCCTGGCCTAAGCGAAGTCGAAGGGTTCCTGACGTTTCTCTCCACACATGCCACGCTCTTAGTAGACCCCGACATGCCCTCGGAGAGCTCACCAATACGCTCTCTCTGTGTTGGTTTCCGGGGCCGTTTTACCATCTCCGCCTGCATCATCCTCGCTAACGGGGCTGTATCAAGACTTCAGGGATTGCGGTCTTCCTTGCGGCCTGCGTGGTGCCCTGTGTACGCTTCAGCTGTCTCGTTCGGCTATGTAACCTCCTCCACAACTGCAACACTCGGTCAAGGCGTGTTCTTTACGCCCGTGGGTGGTTAGCCCTTACCCAGCAGGGACTTCTACCCTGCAAGAAACGCCAAGCTCCTTGGCGCACAAGGGCCTCGTGCTCAACTGCCCGGCGGGCCAGCTTCAGCGAGAGACTGCGCAAAAAGTCCTCTCTGATGTGATCATAGCGCCAAGCAGACATCTTGTCGAGTCGGGAGGGATGATGGACTACATTGAGGGCATAAGCCGCAACCAACTTCTCCTGTTTCCCCAATCCCTGGATGAATACATCCTTGCAGAGAACCCGGTGCGTTTTATCGACGCTTATGTGGAAAGTCTGGATCTAGGTAGATTGGGCTTCACCCATGCAGTACTGAAGGAGACAGGGCGTCCCCCCTACCATGCAAGGGTGATGCTGAA
>MGNI01000110.1:0-1530 GCA_001795115.1 Chloroflexi bacterium RBG_16_48_8
TGCCCGAGCCATCAGTGTTGCGCGCTTATTCAACAATCGCTGTGGTGTGGATGTTGAGGACGACGTCCTTCCCAAGCGGTTCCTCAAAGAGGTACTGCCACGTGGTCCTGCCGCAGGGCAAAAGGTTGATCCAGAAGGTTTAGCCCATATGTTGGTCGAGTACTACGAGGCGAGAGGTTGGGATAGGGCTGGTAAGGTCCTGCCAGAAACGGTGAAGGCGTTAGAACTTGAATGATTGTCGATCTACGAACCTTGTGGAGGCTGATGAAAGATGCGGGTTTTAGTGGATATTGTATCTGCAGCCAAATTGGGTCCTGACAACAGTCCTTTAGAGGTAGATCTCCCTCCTGAAAGCACGATGGGAGATCTGCTCTCATATCTTTTGCTCACCTTTGGCGACCCCCTTCGGAAACGCCTGGTCCGAGAAAGCGATGGCAAGCCTTTTGTGGTGTTTGTTATCAACGGTGAAAAGGCTGAATTATCCGACCTGCTTTCTCCAGAGGATGAGGTCCTCATTGTCCCACCCATTGGAGGGGGATGATTCTCCAGGACTGTCATACGTTTTGGGGTAGACCTTGGCTTCTCCACATGGAGAGGGCCAAATGGTTAATGTTGCATTTCGACAGAAAATACCAGGAATGCGGATGGCTATGAGGATGTTGACAAGATGAGTATGAATGGAAAATATATCCAAGCCGAGTCGCTGGATGAGGTCTTGGACGCATTGGAAAATTACGGTG
Source organism: Chloroflexi bacterium RBG_16_48_8 (assembly GCA_001795115.1). GTDB lineage: Bacteria > Chloroflexota > Anaerolineae > Anaerolineales > E44-bin32 > MGNI01. The sequence goes on from MGNI01000110.1 coordinate 741, forward strand.
ATGAAGCCAAAGTTGTGGCTGGGGGCACGGCCGTGACACTGATGCTTGAGCATGATTTGATCGCGCCAGAGATACTTTTAAGCATTGGGCAGGTGCCGGGATTGAATGATTTAAAGCCGCGTGAAAAGGGCATGGAGTTAGGGCCAATGGTTTCGCTTCGTGAGTTGGAGAGATCCGTCCATGTGAAATCCAACTTCCCGGCTTTATCCACTGCTTGCGGTTCTGTGGGCAACGTCAGGGTGCGCAATCAGGCCACGCTGGGCGGAAACCTGGGGGAGGCGGATTACGCTTCCGATCCTCCCACGGTCCTGATGGTTTTGGATGCTGAAGTAACTGCAAAAAGCAAACAGGGCGCCCGCCTCATCCCCATCTCGGAATTCTTCCACGGTTTCTTGACCACCGACCTTCAACCGCAGGAGATCATCACCCAAATCTCCCTACCAGCTCTGCCAAAGGACAGCCGCACTGTATATCTCAAGTACAAGAGCCGATCCTCAGAGGACCGACCTTGTGTGGGGGTAGCTGTGCTGGGGGTCTTGGAGGAGGGGATCTGTCGTGATCTCCGGGTAGCAGTGGGCGCAGCTTGTGAAATCCCCACTCGTCTGCAAAGTGTGGAAACAATGGCAAAGGGTCAGACGCTGACCGATGCGCTGATTGAGGAAATCGCGGACCGCTATGCGAAAGAGATCGAGCCGCTGGAAGATTTGCGCGGGTCAGCTTGGTATCGAAGGCAGATGACCCGTGTTCATGTCAAGCGAGCCTTGGCGGAGGTGTGCAATGGCCGTCGGTA
>MGNI01000110.1:1556-1813 GCA_001795115.1 Chloroflexi bacterium RBG_16_48_8
AGGCACGACTCCCTATGCCATCAATTTGCAGTTGCCCGACATGCTTGTGGCGAGAGTACTTCGCAGCCCTCTGCCCCATGTCAGGGTCTTGAGCTTGGATGCCAGTGCTGCGGAAGACTTGCCGGGCGTGGTTGCTGTTCTTAAAGCGGAGGATTTGGATCAAACCGGTGGACCGAAACTTCAATATGGAAGCCATCTCCCCGATCAACAAATTGTTGCAAGGGATAAGGTTCGTTTCATCGGTCAGCCCGTTGCCC
>MGNI01000110.1:1846-2772 GCA_001795115.1 Chloroflexi bacterium RBG_16_48_8
AAGCCTTGAACTTGATTGAAGTTGAATACGAGGAACTCCCTGGTGTGTACAACGAGTTAGATGCCGTGAAACCCGGGGCACCTCTTCTGCATGAGTCGGCTCCAAACAACATTTTCCGGCACGCCAAGCTGCGACACGGGGATATTGAAAAGGGTTTCGCCGAAGCGGATGAGATCATTGAAGAGACCTTCACCAGCCCAGTCGCCCAGCATGTCTCCCTGGAACCTCATGTGGTCGCTGCCCAATGGGATGGGGATGGTTTGACCATCTGGTCTGGCTCTCAATCTCCTTATTCTGTGAGGAAGACGATTGCCGAAATCTTCGAACTTGACCCAGAGATGGTTCGCGTCATTGTCCCTCAGTTGGGGGGAGGTTATGGCGGGAAGGCGCACTTGCGTGTTGAACCACAGGTTGCAGCCTTGGCATGGAAGGTAGGTGGGCGTCCGGTCAAGCTTGTGTTGAGCCGGGCGGAGGAATTTGTCACCGTCACAAAACATGCTGCCACCATCACGTTGAAGACGGGTGTCAAGAGGGATGGGGTCTTGACCGCCAGACAGATCACAATTTATTGGAGCGCTGGAGCCTACGCCGATAGCAGCCCAGCACTCGTGCGCAGCGGGATGGTGCGCGCCGTTGGACCTTATGTGATCCCGGCGGTGCACGTGGACTCCTATGGCGTTTACACCAACCTTCCTTCAGCCGCGGCCTTCCGTGGTGCCATGAGCTCGCAAGCCACCTGGGCCTATGAGTCCCACATGGATAGCATCGCTCAAAGGATAGGGATGGATCCTCTCGAGATTCGACGTAAGAACATGCTCCGGGAGGGAGACACCTATGCCACCGGTGAAACCATGCAGGAAGCTTACTTTTTAGAATGCTTGGAGGAGACAGCCAAGAGGTTGGGGTGGGAGGATCGACCTCGAGAG
>MGNI01000110.1:2873-11220 GCA_001795115.1 Chloroflexi bacterium RBG_16_48_8
TGGGAGGGCCACTCTTTACACGAGTGTGGTCGAGATGGGGCAGGGAGCCCATACCGCCTTAGCCCAGATCGCAGCCGAAGCTTTGGGGGTTCCCTTTGAGAGGATGATCGTGGTGGGGACGGACACCAAGGTGACCCCCTTTGAATCATCCACTTCCTCCAGCCGATCGACCTACATGATGGGCAACGCCATCCTGAGGAGTGCGGCGGGTTTGAAGGAGAAATTGGCTGAAGCGGCTGAGCCTTATTTTGAGATGTCGGTGGATCAACTCGCGGTCGAGAATGGGGTGGTCTTTGTCCGGGATGAACCGGATAGACGCATGACCTATGCTGAGGTTTTACAGCGGAATCATTTAGAAAGATTGGAGGCGATGGGGGAGTTTAAGGTATCTGGGAAGATCGATCCCGAGACTGGCCAGGGCAAAGCCTCCAGCCATTACCATCAAGGAGCTGGAGCCTGTGAAGTAGAGGTGGACACGGAGACAGGGAGAGTGAGAGTGCTTCGCTATGTTGGCTCTTCCTTCGCCGGGCGGATCGTCAATCCGACTCTGGCCAAGCTGCAGAACGATGGCAATGTGATCTATGGGCTGGGACCTGCTTTGATGGAGGAGATGGTCTTCGATCATGGCCAATTGATCAACCCCAACTTATCGGATTATATGGTGCCCTCCTTCCTGGATATACCGGATGAGTTGCACACCTTCTCGGTGGAGTCGGAGAAGGGCGAATTTCACGGGATCGGCGAAATGACTTTGCCCTCGGTGGCGCCAGCCATTGCCAATGCGATCTACGATGCCGTGGGCGTGCGTATTCGAGATTTACCCATCACGGCCGAAAAAATATTGCGAGCGTTGAACAATGACGACTCATGAGATCAAGCTGAATGTCAATGGTGAAGAATATCTCCTGGAGGTCGCTCCGGATCGGCGGCTTTTGGACGTCCTCCGGGAGGATCTGAGGCTGCACAGTGTGCGGGAGGGTTGCGGGATTGGACTGTGTGGAACCTGCACGATCCTTGTGGATGGAAAGGCCATCAGCAGTTGCTTGATGCTGGCCAGCCAGGCAAGAGGAAAAGAGATCACAACCGTTGAGGGCTTATCGAAGAATGGGAGGCTGCATCCTGTCCAGGAGGCCTTCATCAAGCATTCTGCCTTCCAGTGTGCCTACTGCACCCCCGGTTTCATCCTCTCCGCCATCGCTTTGTTGACCGAGGATCCCAACCCGGATGAGGACACCATCCGCGAATACCTGGCTGGTAACATCTGCCGCTGTGGGAGCTATTTGAACATTTTAGAGGCGGTGAAGGTGGTGGGGAAGGAATCGAGAGACGAATGATTCGATTCAAGGACAATGCTCCTTACTGGTTACCCCTGAGGATTGTATGGAATGTAACTCTTTTAAGTGGGTATCTTGCATGAAATGAAAGTGGATTGTGCTCATTGATTTGTAGGAAGTTCATGTGTGCTTTTGACACCAAAGATAATCGAGAGCCCGGATCTTTGGAACGCTCTGAGAAATGCGCACTATGGAAACGGTTCAGTTTTTAACAAGTCGTCCTCGATATCCCAGTCCAAGATGGGAGCAATTCTGTTGATGGTATCTTTTGCTCGGGTTCGTACTTCCTCCTCTCGGTCTCTCAGACCCCGCAATAAGATCGGCACCACGAGGGATTTATCGAGAGTTTGATGACGGTGGGCGATGGTCTCTAACCCCAGAATTGCATTACCTCTGACCGTCTTATTGGGATAATCAAAGAGCTTTATGCAAACATCTTGAGCATACTTCCAATCTTTATCGTACGTTGCCAATGAAATACCAGCGAAAATTAAGACATCTCGATCACACTTAGAAAAGGCCATATCGATCTCATCGTGAGAATATTTGGGAATGCGCATATAACTTAGGTCTATGCCCATACAAAACAAATGGTGTCAGCAGGATCTTACACAGAAGTATACTTACAGCCCCTTTCCAAGAACTTAATGAAGATCCAGATCGCGAACAATTTTTTCTCTTCTACCGATATTGAACCGAGAGGTTGAAATACCAATTGCGCAAAGCCACAATTTTGAACAATTCGCCTACAGTTCTTCTGTATCTTCATCTTTCCACAACTCTTGTAATTAAGGGAAGTACCATATTGCGTCACGACTTGTTTGGAAAATAAGCTCCTTCATCAGAAAGATAAGCGTATTCCAGGAGACGTTCTTCAAACCGAGATCATTGGACACCCATGGAGAGTCGCAGTTGATCCTGTGCTTAATTGCAGTGGAGCGTAGTACGATGTAGATCTTACTAGGCTAAATGGAATGTGGTGGATGAACTCTAGACAGACCTATCATTCCTTCGCATTTCCATTTGACTTATCTTAAATACCTGGTGAGTTTTCTTGGTTTTTCAACCTATTATGGATGAACTATCTGTGTGGGGGTTTAATACTTGGCGTAGTTGGGATCCCTGCTCTGTGACGCATCAACCCATCACAAGCCATAAACTTCCAGATGAATTTCGCCACCAATACCATTTTCTTGGAATGCGCCCTCGCCCGACTGCCTGTGGCGCGCAGCGCTCTTTCCTTATATACTCTCGCCAGGTGGATCCCCTCTACAACCATCCACGCTGCTTCTCCACTCGGGGGCGCAACGTGCTTCCTCCACCCCATGCCTTAACAGGACCGGTATAGGCAGGATGCCTGCATGGGACCTTCCTCTCAATCCCCAAGGGATCCGCTCACAAAGGGACACCCGATTCCTTCGATCACAATAATACTAATACGCTCCGCCTTGCCGTGTTGACCATGATGGAACTCCTATTGAGGAAGATCGGATGATTATGTATTCCCCACACGCGTGGGGGTGGACTGGTCATTGTTGAGCAATGTGATCAATGCTTGGGACGGAGCGTATTGATTCCAGGCTAATGCTCCACGAAATTGACGAGGAGAGATAAGATGAACAAGTTGCTATATCTTCTATTTTCATTCAAAGGTCGGATCACCCGACCTCAGTATTTCGGTGGATTTCTACTGCAAGTCCTGCTCATGACTGTCATTCCACTGGTAGGATTTGCCATTATTGGTGTTGATGTAGTTGGTTTAATAAACGAGTTAGCTTGGAATGTGAACCAATATGGAATGGAAATCATACCGGACATAATTGGCGATCTGTTTACGTGGTATGGCGGGATGATGTTTATCCTTGCTTTAAACAGCCTTATGACCATATGGATTGGCCTGGCCATTGAAGTAAAGCGCTGGCATGACATGAACATCTTTGGCGGATTGGTGATACTGACAAGACTGCTCATGCTTGTTCCTATCATCCAGCTTCCAGTGGCTATCGTGGTTACCTTTATCCTGCTATTTGTTCCGGGCACTCGCGGACCAAACAACTACGGTGACGATCCTGCAAGTCGAACCTATTACGCGCCCGCTCCTCAACCTTCAATGACGGACAGACAGGCGATGGCAAATGAGCCGTCATCTCCACCTGTCGTTCGACAATCGGCAGCTTCACCTGTGGTTCAACAACCGACAGCAGTAGACCCATATATCCATGCGCTGAAGATGCGATTGGTCAACGGCGAGATTACAAGGGAAGAGTACGATAGGATCAAGGCGCAAATGGAGGGGTTATCATGAAGTTAGCCATAAGTATAACTGTAAGTCTAGTGTTGGTACTTGTAAACCTTGCGATGCAGATTGGTATCGTAGTTGGGATGTTCTTTATTTTAGATCCTGATACTGCCGCTGCATTCGCAGTCGTGTTCTTCCTATTAGACGTAACTGTTATTGTGGTTGCGTGGCATTTCGGTAAGCGGGCGCAGCGAACACAGCAAAAGCCAGAACCTTATCTTCAGGTGCTGAATGAGCGCCTGCAACGAAAAGAGATAACCCAAGAAGAATACAGAGAAATCATTGATGCCCTGAAGGAGTGAGTGATGGCTTGTACAGATTTACCCGATGTGGTTGATGTATTGCAACAGCGCATCACTGAGCTCGAAGCAAAGATCGCTAAACTCAAAGATGAAAATAAGTAGCCTAAAATTAGGCTGCTATATGGACAATGTCCTACAGGTGATCCGATAGTGTAGGATCCAGATGAGGTTGAGTAAATAGGATCGTTGGATCAAGAAGCTTGAGAAAGTGGGTTATACAATCCCTCCTTCTGAAAATGAGTTTTCCCCACACGCGTGGGGCAAAAACTCGGGACGCCACAGAAGACAGATACGGATCCACGGTTCACCCCCTCTGCCACCAAGGAATGCTACGAACAGTCATGACAATGCGGGTAAAAGGCTCTAAATGGGATTGTGGAAAGGAATACGGAATCAATCCCAAGCCAAGAAGGCTTTTCCCTTTGCGCATTCGAAAGCGCGCGAAGGGCGGATCGTGGTTTCCAGGGAGGGGTAAAAATTCCTCCAGGATCCAACCATGGGCAGGAGCCTGGCGATAACAGAAAGCTCGTGTTGCTCCAAGTGGAGGTTCTTTCTCATAGGCCTGCCCCTTCTCCGGATCTGGCAGGTCGCACCGTTTGGCTGTGCCATTGGAAATAGGATGCCAGCATCGATGGATGGCTCCACGTCATCATCCTGCATGTTTGAATTAGCCATATTAAGCCCAACGATTCGTCCAAGTTAGATCAATAAATCAATGGCTTTCCTGCCATTGCTAAACTTGAGATAGACTAAATCGCCTCCAACCAAACGGGTTTTCCCCTATCATAAGATTCAATGGCTCCACGGATGACCTGCAGCGCGGCCAGGGCTTCGGGAGCCCCCGTCTCAGGGATGGCCTCACCCCGAACGCATTGGGCAAATTCCTCCAACTCCTCCAATACCATATCACTTGGCTGGAAGGGGATGATTTCCTTACCAGCATCAGTTACAAGGGTAAGCGCAGTTGCTTCATCCACCTTGTCCGCATTGGGCCAGACAGACATGTCTGTGGTGTAATCCAGGGTCGCTTCTGTACCATAAAGACGGATATAGAATGTCTTGGGGGAGACATAGCTGCTGGAGAGGACCCCCCGCGCACCACTCTCAAATTCCAACATGGCCATGCTCACATCGTCGATCTCAGCCTCGGTGATCAAACGGGCGAAGGATCCATACACAGATTCCACGGACCCCAGGAGATATTGCAGCGTGTCGGCATGATGGATCCCAAGCTGCATAAGCGGTCCACCGGGACAGGTCTCGCGGTAGTATCGCCAGGATTCAGGCGTCAATCCGCTACTCTTGAGAGAGAAATTAGCTTCCGCCAGAACAACTTCCCCCAACTTGCCTTCCTCTATTAATTCCTTTGTCTTGCGAGCGGCACCCAGGCGTCGGAAACAGTGACCCACGAAGAGTGTAACCACCACGGCGTCACATGCATCTCTCATCGTGATGCCATCCTCCATCGTGTCTGCGATGGGCTTTTCTGAGTAGACGTGTTTTCCTGCTTCAGCGCACACCAGGGTTAGCTGGGCGTGAACGTTGTTGGGGGTCACCAACAGTACTCCTTCCACCTCGGGATGGCCGATGGCCGCGTCCAAGGATGGTGCGGCTCCACACTCAAATTTCTCGGCGAAGGCCGCTCGTTTTTCAGGGTTACGGCTGTAACATGTGACAAGCTCCAGGAGATTTGATCTGTGAATAGCTTGGGCCAGCCGCCCGGCCCATCGACCTGTGCCGATCATGGCAACGCCTACGGGTTCACTCATCTGTAACCCTCCTTTTTGTATTCAAAAAAGGGTTCATCACTCTCAGGTAAAGTTTGAAGGATCATTTCCAGTGTTTATGACCTTTGAAGGGGGTAACCAGGCACAGGACCCGACCGAATAAGTGATTGATCGTAGGGGCGACCGGCTGGTCGCCCGTTCTGCGATTGGATCGGAATCGGGCAGGCACAAGGCCTGGTCCTATGAGCCATCAATTTTTGGTTTGTAGAGACGCCCCGCCGGGGCGTCTTTACACTGGGACAGGTTTGGGAATGTTCAAGATCTGCCCTTATAGCTCCTCTTTTTGGGATTGGATTGTACATCGGTTTTCGCCTTGGGTTCTCAAGTTAATCCACTGCCAGCAACTGCTCTCGCATCCAATCGCCCACCAAGGGCCGGTAGCGGTAGGGCATGTTATTGCAGACATGGTTGCCCTGCTCGTACATCACCAGCTCTGCATTAGGCGCTTCTTCTGCCACTCGCACCGCCTGCTGCCAGGGGATCAATCGATCCAATTTACCGAAGACGACCAGGAAAGGTTGTGTAAGCAGGTGCAGTACACCTTTCAAAGAGATCTGCTTGGCCTTCTTCTCGGCTTCGGCTTCGTCCTTGGAATGGGTGTGATGGGCGAAGGTTTCACGCGTGATGGGTGGAAGATCGGACCAACGCTCAGCAAATTCGTAAGGGCCGCCGATGGCGGATACCGCCTTCAATCGCGGTTCGAAAGCAGCCGCTCGTGGGGCAAAATATCCACCCAGGCTAACCCCCACGATCCCGATTCGATTGAGGTCGACATCTCTCCTACCTTCGAGAGCGTCCAGCATGGCAGATACAGCCACGTTGTAATCGGGACGAATAGTGGAGTTGTAGCCGGTCTCCCCTTGCCCAGGGCCATCCATGGAGAGCGTGGCCAGCCCTCGCTGCAGGAAGACGTTCTCCCAATAGAAGAATTCCTCCTTGGTTGAATCCAGACCGGGCAAGAGGATCACCAGGGGTGGTCTCTTCAGGCCAGTGGGTCGGCGCAGGTTTGCGACCAATTGGTAGTCTTCAAAGGGGACCTCGAGCCGTTGCGCAGTTGGGTCAAGCAGGCGATGAGCCTCATATAAGGTTTTCACTGCTTTGTCCGTAGCCGCTCGATATTTCCCCATATCGACCATCCACACGAATTTGGAGAAATGATAGCAAAGCGCAGCACGCACAAAGGCTTCTCCGGCTGTTAGCAGGTTTCCATTCGATTCCGCCTCTTTTGCTATCTCCGTATGCATGTCTCCGGTTTCGACCCAGGCATCCAACCATTCATCCCAGCGTTCGATTGCACCGGACGTTCTCACGAAGTCATTATAATCCACGCCTTGGGCTATGAACCGTGGTGCCCAATTGGTGATGGCTGCTTGAACACGTACGTCTGGCATTTTTATTCCTCCTGTGAGAGTGTTATTGAGTAATGGATGATTGCTAAAGATCCGATCCTAACTAACAGCATGGAAGCTGTGAGGAGTCTTCCTTTTGAATCGTCGATTTTCCTTGATGTTAACATCAAGTTAAACTTAAATCTCATGAAGTGTTTGATGACCAGACCTCCTCGTGGAGGTCCAACGATAGTCTCTGCTGGTGAAGTCGTAATGCCAAAGCTCCGACCTCGTTGTCCTGTTGAGAAATGGTCTGAAATGATCGCCATCGAAAGAGGTAAGATCCCTCCACCCATTCCCAATAAAATCCGCCCAGCCATAAGCCAAGTGAGAGAGGGGGAAAACAGACAGGTTACCGCGCCCAGGAAAAAAGTTGCCATACCAGCAAGTAAGGTGAGCTTTTTCTCCAATCGATCCCCGATAAGGCCGCAAGTGGGCATCATACCGATATGTGCGAGATAGCGTACGACCAACGCCACGGAGAGAACTTTGACCTGCAGTGTGAATTCTTGTTGGATGGAGGGCAAGGCTACATTGAACATGCCAACATCCAAAAGATCAATCGTGCCCTGGAGCATGAGCCCAGACAGCATCCAATGCTGGCTTATGGGGGAGTTTTTGGGTTTAGACCGTATCGCTTCGCTGTTGACTTGCATTACGTGCTTTCATCCTATGCTGGTAGATAAAGAGCTTCAGACCTCACAGGTCTTGGAGACCTGTGAGGTCTTGTATACCATCAGAATTCTTTTCCATATTGAGTCACTTAGACCAATATTCTACAAAGTTAATCACGTTGCTGTTAAACTCCAGCGGAATATAAGGCTAAACCAATCTCAGAAACAGCAGAATGGTCATTCCTAGCTCAATAGAGGAGGGTTGGCATGCTCAGACGACCCTCCCTGATCCAGCGGTGGATCTCCACCTTCTGCGGAGGCAGAGTTTTACGGAAGTAGCTCATATCACCCTTGTCTAAATCACCCAACTCTTCAGCAGCATGGCATGACCCCTTCCCACATCGTAATAGCGTGTGCGGATCCCCTCCACATCCACAAATTGGGCTCGATGGCCACAGAGAGAAGTGCTTTCATCAAAATGGAGCGCTTTACTCATTAGAGTTGTCCTTTCAACTGATGAGGTGATTTTGACAAAGTAGCCACGATGGATCAACCCTTTTAGGTCCTTACGCGATCATCTTCCTTCATTTCAACCTGGTCTCTATCCAATTCTCTCGAAATCG
>MGNI01000110.1:11245-15798 GCA_001795115.1 Chloroflexi bacterium RBG_16_48_8
TAGCAAAGCGCAGAGGGTCAGGATCCGGAATGCGAGCTGGTAGGGATCAGGGACGGAATCCACCCCACCAGATTTTTCAAATCCGGCCGCAAGCAGAAGGCCCATGAGGGGTGTTGAGGCAGCTGAGCCAGCGAAACGGATCATGTTGAATAAACCTGCAGCAAGCCCTACATTTTCGTCACCGAGGGATGTAACCGCACCTTTGGTAAAGGGAGTCAGGGATATCCCCGCGCCCAAGCCACCCAAGATCATACCAGGCAGTAAGTTCAGGTCATTGGTTTTGGGATCGATAAATCCCAACCAGAGCATCCCCATGGAGTGGATGAGGGCTCCTAGCACAGCTGCATTTCTGCTAGTCCAGCGATCAGAAAGCAATCCTCCCACAGGTACGAAAAGAAAGATAGGCAGGCTTTGGGCGATGATTAATAATCCCACAGCACGAGGGGATCTGCTAAAGACATTAGTCAGGTAGAGCACCATCAGGAAAACGGTACCGGTCAGGACGAACATGCGAAAAATCACGGCGATGGAGGGTATCATCAACTGACGATTCTTCACGAGATCGAAGCTGATAAGGGGATTTGGATTCCTGGCAGCATTCCAAAGGAGCATGACCACCGAGAGCCCAACCATGGCTCCAAAAAAGAGATTGGCGGCTGAGCCAAAGGGAAAGATGCTGCTGGTCGTGGTTGCCATCAGTAACCCTGTCGCCAATGTAAAGAGGCTGGCTGCACCAAGCCAGTCTACAGGGGTTTGAGGCTCGTGTATCCTTCCTGTCGAAGGCACCAGGCGGACCACCAAAACCAGGGCGATCAGCGATCCCAGCCCCGAAAGAAGGAAGATCGCCTTCCAGCCAAAGGACTCGATGATCAGGCCGCCGATCGGTGGGCCAAGGATCACACCGGCAGGGGCAGATGCGTTCCATGTTCCCAGGATCTGACCTCTTCGCTCCTGGGAGAAATGATCCGAGATGATGGCCATAGCCAACGGCAGGATCCCCCCACCCATCCCTTGAAGCGTTCGGCCGATCACCAACCACAAGATGGAAGGTGAGAACAGGCTGATAAAAGAACCCAAGACGAAAATGGTCAAGCCAGCTGTAAAAGTGCGTTTCTTTCCGAATCGATCTCCTACGAAACCATAAATCGGCATCAAGCCAATACGGGCAAGGTATCGCACAGCTACCACCAGCGAAAGGACTTCAATGCTCAGACCGAATTGCTCTTGCATGGCGGGCATGGCAACGTTAAACATGCCCTCGTCCATCAGGTCGATGGTGCTCTGGACCATAAGACCCACGAGCATAAGCTTTTCATGAGAAACCATTTTTTTGGGTTTTGAGGATTGCATATGTTCTACTTCCGCATTTGGATGGCTACTCTTTTTTTAAGGTCTTCTCCTTGTATTATCTATGGGCTTTCCTTCGCATCACTTTTCGCCACAGAAGGTGGAGATGGGATCAGAGCTGCAATGAGGATACCAACAACGGTGGTGATGGTTAAAATCTGAAATCCAAAACGATAAGGTTCGGGCACGAACTCAGCGCCAGCATGGTTTTCATAGGCATCAGCCAGGATCAAGCCCAGGATGGGTGTAGAGATAGAGGCTCCTGTGAAGCGGAGCATGTTGTATATTCCGGAAGCCAATCCAACTTTTTCTTCGCCGAGCGATGCAACGGCTTCCTTGGTGAAGGAGACCAAACAAAGCCCTGCACCCAGACCTCCCAGGATCATGCCTGGAAGCAGATTCAAGTAGCGGGATTGTGGTTGGAGTAGCCATAACCACAGCATCCCAGCGGCTAGGATGGACAATCCGAAAGAACCTGCTTTCCTACTGATCCAACGATCAGCCAACATGCCTCCCAAGGGAACACCAATCATGACAGATAGACTGTAGAAGAGGATGAAGGTGCCCACTGCGCTGGGAGATTTGCCAAAGACGTTGGTGAGGTAGAGCACCAACAGGAAGCCTGTTCCGGTGTGGGCGATCATCCGGAAGTTCACGGCAATGGCCGGCAGGATCAATCTTGGGTTCTTGGCTTCATCGAAGCTGATGAGAGGAGTTGGATTTCTTTTGGCGTTCACAATCAGGATCAGCAGGCCGAATGCGGTAAAAGCCCAGAATACATAGTTCAGCAGCGAGCCGAAGGGGACCACGCTGCTGGTTGTGGTAGCCATGAGGAAGGAGGTTGCCAGGATCATAAGACCCGTGGCGCCAGTCCAGTCGAAGTTTGATTGCTCGGAGGCATTTCTAGGAGGTGTGGGAACGAGACGATGGATCGAAAACCAGGCGATAGTGGAACCAGCGATCACCACTATGAAAATGGATTTCCAACCGAAGGCTTCGATTAAAAAGCCTCCTAAAACTGGTCCAATCATCGAGCCAGCGGGCGCGGCCGAGTTCCACACTCCCAATGCTCGCCCTCGACGTTCTTTGGCGAAAGCATCAGTGATCAGGGCCATCGAAAGAGGTAAACTGGCATCGCCCATCCCTTGAAAAAATCGACCAACAACCAGCCATGTGAGAGTGGGAGAGAACAAGCCTATGAGGGAACCGATCAGGAAGATGATCAGGCCTACCAGGTAGGTCCTCTTCTTCCCCAGTCTGTCACCGATAACGCCATAGATGGGCATTAAGCCCAATCTGGGTAGATAGCGAATAGCTACCACCAGGGAAACAGTATCCACAGGAAGCCCGAATTCATCCTGAATGGTTGGCACAGCCACATTGAACATGCTTACATCGATCAGAGTCATGACGCTCTGCATCATCAACCCGGTCAGCATTAATTGTTCCCGCGGTGAGAAGCGCTCTGTCTTTTGGGAAGGCGTTTGGGATCGAATCTTTTCCATTAAACTTCTGGTTCAGCAACTGCGAAGATTGACCCGCTTTTGAGACGACGGCTCTTACTTTTCACGGGCACATGCGTCATGATAATTATCGGTTGGGCCATAGAATAGGTCTTTTGGAATAGAGCTAACTTTCTTTTGAATTATCTACTGTCCTTCAAGATTGCAAAAAACAGCGATTGCTTCTTACCAACGCATCAAGGGTCAAGCTTAGATATGGGAGGACCAGAACTCAATAAAGCTGATCAGGTTGTGGTTGAACTCTTGTGGATATTCCCGATAGTGGAAGTGACCAGCCCGGTTGACGACGAGCATACGCACATTGGGATTGGTCTGGGAGATCATTTCGAAGAGAGTCACACCGATCTCAAAGAGGGCAGAAAGATCGTTTCTCCCCCAGTAAAGCAGGGTGGGCATGTTCAGGCGACCTTCTTGAATCCAGGCGAAGGTCTCTTCCTTGTGTGTTTTGAGGCTCTGGCGGAAGGGGTTCGTATCGCCTTCATCCAGTTCCTCCGCTGTTTTCATAGCCTTGGGGAGGCTGCGCATGTACGCTGCGGCCTCAATCCAATCGTCGCTGATATGGTCGGTGGTGTAGGACAGGACCGACATACGGTAGCGGTATTGATCAGCGAAGTAGGTCGGGGAGGACTTGTCTTTGGGTACGGCTGAGAAGAGGATCCGTCTGCGCTGGAGGAAATCCCCAACGGGTGGACCTAAAGTGGCACTGTCGACAATGGTCAATGTCTTGATGTTCTCGGGATGCTCCATGGCTAAGCGAGCCGCCACGTATCCACCCGTGGATTGACCGACCAAATGGATGCCTTCCAACTGCAAAGTTACTATAAAGTTGCTCATGTGCTCCACAGTAGCTGCCATGGTATAGTCTTTTTTATCAGGGGGATTATCCGTCATACCGCAAGCCAATCGATCGGCGGCCAGGACCCGGAATTTCTTCCCCAAGCCCTCCAGGTTGAGTGTCCATGTGTTAGCACTGCTGGTACCGGATGGGTTGCCGCCATGGATGAGCAGCAGGGGGTCGCCATGGCCAACATCGTAGTAGCGCGTGCGCAACCCATTCACGTCTACGAACTGGGTTCGATGTCCGCAAAGGGAGGCAGTTTCATTCACGATTGCCTTCTTACTCATCCTGATCCTCCTTTGGCTCTGTATGCAGTCATTTAAAAACCATCATTTTTCGATTACTGCATCTCGATTGGCAGTGGGTGGCGTTTCATGCCAGGAGTTCAGATCGGTCTTCCAATAGTTATAGTTGAAGGCTCCCGGATCGGGCTCGACCAGCTTATGATAAAGATCGGGTTTGCGTTCCCAGATCTGGCCAGGCCGGCAGCGGGTGACGAAATGTTCCTCATCCGGAGGCACGAAGAACTCGGGGTTGTAGTAGGTCGAGCGCCACCAACGCAGGCGTTCCATGTCCAGTTCGCCGTAGAGGATGCCTGGATCGCGGCTCTCCGCCACCGTGTCCTCTGGGCCAGCGATGATTCCAACGCCCTGGATGCCCTCTCGGAAGAGATTCTGGACCACGATGACATAGCACTGGTTTTCAGCGGCTCGTGCTCGGGCAAGACAGCGCCAAGTATCCGTCAGCCTGGGTCTCGTAGGGCTATGCTGTCCATTCATGGGTGCGATGATGATCTCGGCCCCCATCAGCATCTCGATGCGGGCTAATTCGGGTACGAACAATTC
>MGNI01000110.1:15827-21213 GCA_001795115.1 Chloroflexi bacterium RBG_16_48_8
CGTGTCGATCACCATGGGCCCCTCGCCGGGCAGGATATGCTTGCGTCCGCCATGGAGATATTCGTTGAGGTAGGGTGTATCCGGCTGGCAGCGGCGATAGTTCCCTAGGATGCTCCCATCGGGACCGATGAGCTTTTGGGTCAGGTAGAAGCCATCGGAGACGGTTTCGTGATTTTCGAGGTTGCTGGCGACAATGTACACTTCGCGTTCGGCGGCTACATCTTCCAGCATCTCGATGGGTGTTTGATCCAACTTGCCGGCGCTATCCATGGGACCATGGCTGGGTCCGGGATAACCTTCGGGGAAGGTGATCAGCACAGCCCCGTTGTCGGCGGCTTCGTTGGCGAAGCGAACAGCATCAGCGGCATTGCGCCACTCCTCCGCGCCCCAAACAGCTCGAGTTTGTACAGCTCCGACTTTTACTTTCATGACTTTTTCTCCTATGGAAGATAGCAATTGGATTATACATTTCAGAATAAGAAGCAAGATGTTTCAATTGGCCAAAATATCCTAGATGATTGGCCGGAAGTAATTTGACAAACAGCGAACGTAAAACCTAGCCAATCATTTAAGCAAACCGCCATTCAAGCACCTCATTTTGTCAAAATACTTTCGGCGGTTTGCCTAGATCACGGCGCTTCCTTGAAGCTGTCAGCAGACAGATCCTAGCAATCGATGGGAAATGCAAAGCAACATCCTAAGTACGATCGATCTCCACACGGGGAGTTGCCGGTTTTTGTGAATGGATCAGGAAGCACGCCAGCATAAAAAATCTGTGTTGAATGTCAGGTATGATGATATGATGGTTAGACTTTTATAGTATAAGTTTAATGGGGATGTTAGTCAACACGAAGGCAGTGTAAGCCTGGGAGCATCATCTCCTGTGGGATGCCCAGCGCCGTTGTCAACGTAAAACCGGCGTCCTGGTTCTTAGGGTTCAGGATCCCGTTCATCAACAGCCGCTGTGGTTGGTGATCTCTTTTCCGGGAAAGGGTCGCTAACCTTGGTACTTATGGACTATGGAGCCGATCCTTACCCCTGATGATGCCTGGGGGATTGTCCTGTCATATACTCGTCGATGGCAAATCGAAGAAACACTACGCCATGCTAAATGTGAACTGGCTTTTGAAAGCCCTTATGTGCGAGCATGGGAGACAAGGCGGAAGTGGCTATTGATCGCCCCTATAGCTTATGCTTTCCTAGTTTCGCAATTAGATCCTGATCGGAGAGAATCGCGAGATTGGCTTCTAAGAAACTAGTGCCATAGGAACAGTAAAGAAGAGCTGCAATACATCGACTCCGCTTTACCGTTTACGAATGGAGATCAGCCGTTTCTGGCTTTCTCACCCACCTCCCATTCTCAAAAGATGAGATGCGGGATGTGTCATGTTTTGTTCTAACTATTAGAGTTGATCTTGACAGGTAATTGTCTTTTATGCTAAGAAAACCGTAAAATCAATCACCCAATGCCAAAGTCTCGAGACGGTCTTTACGCTTCGTATTCTCCTCGGCCATTCGTTGGAAGATGCGTACGACCTCTCGAATGGGGATTTTTTCAGCGGCGTCCTGGTAGAAACGTTGCGCTGTCTCCTCTAAGGCGATAGCTTGTTCTAGGAGCACAGGTATATCTACATCTGCAGAAAGCGCGATACGGTAATCTTCCCCGTTTAAACCCGTAATGGGCTCCAGGATCATCTCCGCCACGCCCTCCCTGCGAGTGCGCTCCATACGAGCGAACCGTTTTTTAGAGCCTCTTTCTAAATCACCAAAAAGATCTTCCAGTAAAACTTTGGCTCCAGCGGCATAGAAATCAGCAGCCCGTTGCTCAAGGTCCATCGCATAGCTTAAAATTGCACCAAAGGTCGCTAAATCCACTTCATCCCTCCTTGACAAGCTAAAACCAACGCGAGATGACAACCTTGCGTTCCGTAAAGAATTGGATGGCATCTCTCCCCTGCCCATGCAGATCTCCGAAGAAAGAATCCTTCATCCCACTGAAGGGGAAGGAGGCAATGGGCGCGGCAATACCGATATTGATGCCGATGTTCCCGACCTGAACGCGATACTTGAATTCTCGTGCCCATTTCCCTGAGGTTGTGAAAAGGGAAGCGGCGTTGCCGAAGGGTGAACGATGGATCACATCCATCGCCTCATCGAAAGAGTCAACAGGGATGATGCCCAAAACCGGACCAAAAATCTCATCTTGGGCGATGGTCATTTCGGGCGTGACATCCGAGAAAATGGTTGGACCAAGGAAGTTGCCATCGGGATAGTTTTCCACTGTGACACCCCGCCCATCCAGGGAGAGCGTAGCTCCTTCTTCCAGGCCTTTCTCGATGTAACCCAGGATCCTATCGAGTGACTTCTTTGAGACGACAGGTCCCATTTGCACGGTTTCATCCAAACCATAACCCACCTTGATCTGAGAAGCCGCTTCCAGGATCTTCTCTTTCAGGGGTTCATAGACTTCTCCCACTGCGACCACCAGAGAACCGGAGAGGCAGCGTTGACCTGAAGTTCCGAAAGATGAGGTCATAATGGAAGGGATTGTCTGGTTCAATACTGAATCTGGCATCACCACGAGACAGTTCTTGGCGCCAGCCTGAACCTGGGCGCGCTTTCCGTGCTGTGCCGCTTTGGCATAAAGGTACTTCCCCACTGGGGTGGAGCCGACGAAGGAAACACCGACCATATCTGGGTGTTCGAGCAAAGCATCCACGGCTCGCTTATCCCCGTTAACCAGGTTGACAACGCCAGGAGGAAAATCGATCTCATCCAGGATTTCGAAGAGCATATTCTGGCTCATGGGGCATTGCTCGGAGGGCTTCACGATGTAGGTGTTGCCGCATGCCACGGCATAGGGCAGAAACCAGAGGGGGACCATGTTGGGGAAGTTGAAGGGGGCTACACAGCAGAATACGCCAGCGGGTTGATAGACACAATCTTCATCGATGCCCTGTGAAACGTCCTCCATGTTGTAGCCCAGCATCAAGGAGGGGACGCCAGCCGCCACTTCAATATTCTCGATCCCCCGGCGGACCTCGCCGCGGGCCTCATCGATGATCTTTCCATGCTCCTGGACAATGATCTGAGAGAGCTCCTCAAATCGTTCCTCCATGAAATTCTTCAACCTGAACATATATCTGGCACGGGCGAATGGTGTGGTTTCGCGCCAATCCTGATAGGCAACACATGCTGCCTGGACCGCCTCATCGACCTCATCCGTTGTGGACATGGGCACTTGAGCGATGACTTCGTTTGTGGCAGGATTGCGAACATTCAACAGTTCATCGGATTGGGATTCGATCCATTCTCCATCGATGTAATTTTTCAATACCTTGGGCTCCATTGAAGATACTCCTAGGATGGTTTTGTCCTTTTTGAGAATTCGGCGCTCTTTGAGACAGGCGCATCCGTCAGCACGGCTTCCTTGTCTGAGATCTCAAGTGACTGATCGATGATCTCTATCGCCTCATCCACCTCCGCTTCCGTGATGATCAGGGGCGGGGCGATAATGAGTGTGTCATACCAGGCTAGTACATGCAGGCCTTTCTTCAGGGCTTGTGCAGAAATCTGGCTGGTCATCAGGGATTTCCTGCTGAAACGGTCTCCCTTGACGTTGAAAGGTTCCTTCGTGGCGCGATTCTTCACAAGTTCCAAAGCGTAGAAGTGACCCATGCCGCGGATATCACCGATACTGGGGTGGCGATCGCCCAGGTTGTAAAGGCGGTTTTTTAAATGCTGACTCACTTTTTGAGGCAGTCCAGAGGCCATAATGCGTTTGTATTCGGATACCGCCGCCGGGATGGCGGAGAGCGTCAGGGGGTGGTAGGCGTAGGTGTGGCCGTGATCCAGTGTTTCGGTTTCGAAGAAATCCGCGATTTCCTTTGTGGTGACGGTGACACCCACGGGGGTGTACGCCCCTGAACATCCTTTGGCAGTGGTTAAAATATCGGGCTCGACCTTCCAATGCTCCATAGCAAGAGCTGTTCCAGTGCGGAACCAACCCGACATGACCTCGTCCGCGATCAGGAGCACCTCGTTTTCATCACATATCGACCGTAAAAGAGGGAAATACTCAGGCGGGGGCACGATCCTACCATTGGTGCCCACAACAGGCTCCACGATGATGGCAGCGACATTACCCTCTTCCTTGATCATGTAATCTACATAGCGAGCGCATTGGATGTCGCATTTTGAATACGTTAGACCGAAGGGGCAGCGGTAGCAATAGGCGTCTGGTGCGAAGCGAACCCCATCAATGGTGCAGCGTGCGGTCTCTGCCAGGATTCGTCGTGGATCTCCCGTAAACGTGATGCTGCCCGGAGTTGCGCCATGGTAGGACCGGTAGCGCGAAAGGATTTTGTATTTTGGGGACTTGCACTGGCGTACGATTTTAAGGGCAGCCTCATTGGCTTCGGTGCCCGATGTGGAAAAGAAGAATTTTTCTAAACTTTTCGGGAGAATGGAACGGAGAGCTTCAACCGCCTCCAGAGTGGCTTGTGAGATCATACCGGGACCGATGTAGGCAAGTTTCTCGGCTTGTTTTTGAATGGCTTCGATGATCACGGGATTCTTATGCCCGAGGTTGGAACACATCATCTGGGAGGAGAAGTCGAGATAGCGCTTTCCCGCCGAATCGAAGAAATACACACCCTCTGCATCCTCGATGAGAAGGGGCTCCTTCCATAATTCCTGCCGCCTCCAGGTGCCATAAGTGTGTCGGGCGATGGTTCTTGAAATCTCTTCAGAAGTAGCCATTGCTTTTGTTCCTCCAAATTGAAAAAAATCTGGGAAGGTACCCACCTGCCACTCCCTATCTTATATCTGTTTCCTGCTTTCTTTTACAGGGTAGCAACAATAGGTTGGGTGGTTGGGACCAGGGATGGTTTATGGCTTTAAGGCAGCAGGGTGGCTGTGTTTCATAAAGGATTACAAACGATGAGCTCCTCGCATGGCCACTTGGTGATCACTTTATGGCCATCCTTGGTGACGATGACTTGTTGTTCAATCCGAGCTCCATAGCCCTCTTCACCGTAGAAGGTTTCCAGGGCGATATGCATCCCTTCCTCGATGGGCACGGGATGATCCAGGGAATAAGCTCGTGTGATCCAGGGTTTTTCATGGTGGCTGAGTCCGACTCCATGGCCGATGGCCAGGGCAAAGGCCTCTCGCTCATCCGTATAACCCATATCCTTGGCCGAAGGCCATTGCTTGGCGATATCGGCGGTTGTGATCCCGGGTCGGACAACGTCGATGGAGGCCTGGAGCCAATCCATGGCTCTGCGATATACATCTTTGTGTTTTTGCGCGGCTCGGGTCACGGCGAAAGTGCGGTAGTAGCAGGTAGCATAGCCCAAGAAGTGGCTGGCGACATCGATAAAAA
>MGNI01000110.1:21250-29821 GCA_001795115.1 Chloroflexi bacterium RBG_16_48_8
TGCGCGGCCCGGAGACACATACGATGCCGCTGATGCGGTCCACGCCATGTTCGATCAGCCAACCATGGATCTTAGCCACGATTTCCGATTCTCGCACACCGGGACGTATGAAATCCACCGATTCCGCAAAAACAGCGTCCACCATGGCGGCAGATAATTCGATTAGCTGCAGCTCCTCGGGAGATTTGATGAGCCGGGCGTCGAACATGGCATCGTAGCCATTGCGTACCTCAAAGCCAGTGGCCTGGAGGGCTTGTGTGATATAGCCTTCGGACTCATCTACACCGATGGTTAACTTCTTCACGCCATTTTCTTTAAGGATGGCTTTGACCTCCTCCATGGCAGATCTTGACAGCGCAATATTGACATCCCGAGGATAACCTCCGCGGAACCAGGGTGTTGCCACCCGGATGTTCTCAGGCCTGAGCCAGGGACAGAGCTCTCGTTTGGCAACCGCAGCCGTTCCCATCTCGAAGAGCACGGGTTCCCCGGCTCGGGGTAGGACGCACCAACGCATATACTTGCCTCGCGCCCACTCCGCCAGGTTGGTATGGGTGATGTAACGGATGTTGTCCATGTCGAAGCACAGGAGAGCACCAAGGTCGTACTTCTCCATCTGCTCCCGCGCTCTGGTCAAGCGGTATTCCCGCATGGCCTTGAAATCGATACGCTGTTCGACGTCGGTAGCCATCATTCCCAGTGTCATATTTGTGCCCTCATTTCATGCTCTTGGGTATCTTCCTTCATCAAGCTAGTCCAGACCTGCGTTCCAGAGATTGACCTCATGGATGGCGCTCCAATCCAGATGGGCCATGCCGCGGGCTATCAAAGAGATGTACTTATCGCTGATCAGGCTGGCGTAATGGAGGGGTGCGCCCACCTCCTTGGCTGATTCGAGCATCAATTGAACATCTTTGAAACCGGAAGTGACCTTGAAATTGGCCGGCTCGTAAATCCGATCCTTGATGGTTCGGGCGTATTGCCTGGGGGAATACCAGTCCATCATGGTTTCGATGAACTCATGCATGAGCTCCGTGCTGATCCCACATTTCAAGCCGAAAGCGTAGCATTGGGAGTACAGCTCGATGAAAGATACCGTCATGTAGTTGATGGCAAGCTTGGCATTGGCGGCCGCTTTGTGATCTTCTCCCATGTAGGTGACCGTTTGAGTGTAGCACTGCAAAATACCCATGCATTTATCGACGATATCCTTCTGCCCTGCGACCTGCGTGATCAACTTACCGAGCTGCGCATAGTCACCTCGACCCGAGATGGGCGCGGCGATATAGTGACTGCCTCTTTCTTGATGCATTTCTGCCAATCGGGCCGTTAAACGCGGCGAAATGGTCGTCGCGCCGATATGGATCCCGCCGGCTTTTAATCCAGCAAGCAGACCGTCCTCACCTGTTGTCACAGACTCTACGGAGGCATCATCCATCAAGCTGGTCAAGATGACTTCCACTGTCGATGCGACCTGGCGAGGAGAGGATGCGGGTTTGGCCCCCATCTCCAGGAAGGGCTCCATTTTGGCTGGGGTGCGGTTATAGACGGTCCCCTGGTAACCCGCTTCGATGATATTTTTGGCAATACCCGAGCCGATGTTTCCCAGGCCGATCACGCCGACGCTTAGAATTTCATCTGACATAGGCTTCTCCTATTTGCTGGATAAAGAAAGCTTGATTGGGGTTAAACCAACGGGGGGGTAAAGATGGTGATCATCTGGATTTCTTCTTTCCCCGTGTTTTTCAGACAATGTTTGAAACCGGCTGGCAGGGCGACGACTTGGCCAGCCTCAAAGGGAACGTCAGTATCCTCCAGAGTCAGCACCCCTTTTCCGGAGATCATGTAAACCGTCTCCACTTCATGGGTGTGCTCGTGAAAGGCAAGAGCCACTCCGGGTGGGATTCTCACAATGTTGAGGCTGAGAAAAGGGTTCTCCTTGGATGTGATTAGTGTTTTCATCAACATGCCGGGGAAGCGTTCGTGTCCCTTCCACTCCATATCTTTGGAATGGATGATCATCGAGGAAGGATCACTGTTATTTTTCTCGGAAGAACCGCTCTTGCTCTGGAGTGTCATTGCTTTTCCTCCTATAAAAATAGGTTCCTTTGGATGGGTGAAGATAGAACTCCTTCAAACAACGCATTCCTTTCGCGTGTTACAACTGGAATGCATTTGTTGGTTCTTCCACGCATCTTCGTATGGGTATGATGATATGATGGTTGGACAGAAGTAGTATAAAGGGATTGTGACATCGTGTCAAAATGATTGCTGGGGAATCACTGAAAGCTCGTATTTCAGAGATTTGTAACCGCTTCAGCTAGATTCAAGTGGGGCGAGATTCCATTCTCGCCCGGATTCGCTCAGAGATCTGTCGGGCAGGTATGGAAACCTGCCCTCCCAGGTCTCATCATTAACGTCATCCCGAACAACCTAATCCATCAAATATCCGCCGTTGACATCCAGGATTTCGCCTGTGATGAAATCTGAATCCTCCGAGGCCAGGAACAAGACGGCTGCTGCAACCTCTTCTGGTTTGCCTAATCTTTTCAGGGGAATGGCTTCAAGTACGGATTTTCGCTTTTTCTTTGACCACTGGGCACTCATCTCGGTCTCAATGGCGTGGGGAGCGACGGCATTCACGTTGATGTTGTAAGGGGCAAGTTGAAGGGCCAGGGATTTGGTCAGGTTGTCGATGGCAGCTTTGGAAGGACCATATCCTGGGGCAGAGGTGATGTCGCCCACCTTGCCTGCTACGGAGGTGATGTTGATGATCTTGCCGAGCCTCTGTCGGATCATGATTTCGCTGGCAGCTTTGCAGCAATTAAAGGTCCCCTTCAGATTGACTTGCATCACTTGATCCCATTCCTCTTCAGTGACGGTTTGGATGTTGCCCCTTCGGATGATCCCGGCGTTGTTGACCAGGATGTCCAAACCCTGGAAGGTCTTTTCTACGACAGCCATCATCGCTTCCACCTGGTCCATTTGACCGACATCCGCAATGGATGGGAGGCATTGGCCTCCCATGTTGGAGATCTCTTTGACGGCCAGGTCTAATGCCTCACTGGAGCCACTGCTGTTGACTACAAGATGTGCACCTTCTCGAGCGAAAGCCAGGGCAATAGCTTTATCGATCCCCCTCGAAGCTCCTGTAACCAACGCTACCTTACCCTCCAGCTTCATTAACGACCTCCGCCCCATTCTCTGGCAACTATGTGTCTAGTCCAGGCCAGCGTTCATCCGGCTGATCTCATAGATGGCGCTCCAATCATGCTCCTGCATGCCATGAGCCATAGCCGCCAGGAATTTTTCCCGGGCGATGCTGGCGAAGGGAATGGGTGCACGCACATCGGTTGAAGCCTGCAGCATCAGCTGGACGTCTTTAAATCCCGAGGCGAGATCGAATCCAGCCGGTAGGAAGTTGCGTTTGGGGATGTTCTCAACATATCCGTGAATGGCGGGGTGATCCAGGATGATCCTAAGGAGGCGCTGCATGAGATCGAAGTCGATTCCACTTTTCTCTGCAAAGGCATAAACCTCTCCGAAGAGCTCGATGAGGGCAACCACCACGAAATTGTTGGCAAGTTTAACGCTGTTGGCCACCTTATGATCTTCACTCACCCAGATGACTTTCTCGGCAAAAGCATCAAAGACCGGTTGGCATTGATCCACCAGTTCCTTATCTCCCGCGACGTAGAGGGTCATGGTCCCTGTCACTGCAGAGGGAGGGCGACCTACGACGGGGCAGGCGATGTAGTGGCTGCCGTGTTCCTTGTGTAGTTGCGCCAACTTTTCTGCACAGCTTGGGGAGATGGTGGCCATGCCGATATGAATCCCGCCGGGCTTGAGCCCTTCCAAGATGCCCTCTGTTTCCAGGACGCAATCGAACATGGACTGATCATCCATCAGGGAAGTAAGGACCACGTCTGCACCCATCGCAGCCTCTTTGGGTGACCTGGCACCCTTTGCGCCTGCTTCGATAAGGGGAGTCGCTTTTTCTTGGGATCGGTTGTAGACCGTCAGGCTGAAACCAGCTTTGAGAATATTCTGTGCGATGGGTGCGCCAATTCGACCAAGACCGATGAAGCCGATGTTTTCAATGCTCATTGCCATGCTGAACTCCTCCTCCATTATAGGGAACGAAATGGCCTATTGCGTTTACGCTCTGTTTTGCAATTCATCCAGCACAGCAGATGTGAAGTGCTGGATGAATCGTCTAAATCTACCATGCAGTGATGGAATGTCCAAATCCCGAATTATCCGGAGCCGAATGCACGAATCAGGGATTGAAGACCTTCTCTCCCGCCCGGATGGGGACGTCGATGTGATTTTCCTCAGGAGTGATAAGGCAGGAGAAACCATCGGCATAGGCGCAGAAAGGATTGTAAGCCATATTGAAGTCCACCTCAAAACGGTCTTCGCCCAATGCCTTGATCTCAACATAACGACCGATCTTGTAGGTTTCTTCCCCGGCCAAGAAGTCCTTGAAGGGAAGGAAATAACCCTTCCCACCTGAGTAGATCGTCAATTCAGCTTCTTGGCCATCCACAGCGAACTTGAAGCGTCCGAAACGATTGAAGGTTTGAGTGATACCGGTCGTCGTTTCGATTTGCACCTCTTGCGGTTCTTCAAAGCGTTCCACCTGGACGACAAGGTTGAGATCCGGATTTTCGGGGAAATAGTTCATTCCCTGGAAATCTTTTTTCTGCTCCGCTGAGAGCGGGCTGCGAGGGTGCGAACGGAAAAAGGAATATCTTCGATTTCGAAAGTCCTCTAGCTTCGACATGCGTTCTCCTGGAGGTTGGTTTGGTATTTGTACACTTCCTGGTGGTTCCGAGCAATATAGCTTAGGACGTGGGTACAGTCAAGTTTGGATAAACCTTGTGAGATTTGTTTCATATTCATTATGAAGTGTTGAGTATTAACCGTAAATACAAGGTGAAAATTGAACAGGATTATGGCCATTAGATGGCATGCGTGGTATGATCAACAAGTAGTAAGATGCAAAATCGATTCGACTATAGTAATAGAGGCAATGGACGATTACCCCAGTCATAAACATAACACGGCATGCCTGAGTGCATGCCAAATCCCCTGCCTTTTTGCAGGGGCATTCCTCGGATAAGCCCTCGCAATTAGACCAGCGATCCGGTGTTAATGCCCCTGATTAGACGCAGGGCTAAAACATCAGAAAGGAGCGCTGGCCTCATGAAACACAGTGATCAAGCTTCGCTCCAAGAAAAGGTTGGAAAACGGCAGATAGTCCATCTCATACGAGCTTATTTTCTCACTTTGATTCTCAGGCTTGATATCCGCTGCCATCCTCGAACCTATCAATGATTCCAATATGATTAAACGGATCGTAATGCCAGGATGATTGCCGTCATTGGATTCATAAGCTGATTTGGTTTTTGGAGGTGGGAGGATGATCACAATTTTAAAGAGCACGGATTCGGGACTTGAGAAACTGACCAGCCTGACTGAAGGATGTTGGGTCAATCTGATTGATCCACGTCCGGAGGAAATCGAACAGGTTCATAAGGAAATGGGAATCCCCATGGACCTCATCACCTATCCCTTGGACCTCGACGAACGCGCCCGGATTGAAAAGGAAGATGGGACCTTGCTTATCGTATTGCGTATTCCCCAATATCAGGGGGAATCCGCCGATATCCCCTATATCACCCTTCCCCTGGGGGTCATTCTCGCCCACAGTAGTATTGTCACCATTTGTCGCTCCGACAATGATCTTCTCAATGGCCTGGCCAACGGCACCACTCGTAAACTGAGTACAGGGAAGAGGAACCGTTTCTTATTGCACCTCTTTCATGCTACCGCCAATAAATACCTCAATTACTTGCGTGAGATTAACAAATCCGTGGATGTTTTGGAAGATCAACTTCAGATGTCACTTCGAAATCGAGAAGTATTGGGATTGTTGAAGTATCAAAAGTGTCTGACCTATTTCACCACCGCTCTTAAGTCCAACGCGCGTATGATGGCGAGATTACAGAACAGCCGCCTTTTCGACCGCTATCCGGAAGATGAGGATTTGCTCGATGATGTCCTGACCGAGATCGGACAGGCGATCGAGATGACCGATATCTCCAGCGGAATCCTCAGCCAGATGATGGATGCCTTCGCTTCGATCATCTCCAATAACTTGAACGTGGTGATGAAATTCCTGGCTTCTGTAACCATCGTCTTATCCCTTCCAACCATCGTAGCCAGCTTTTTTGGAATGAATGTCAGACTCCCGTTTGAAGGTCACAGCCTGGCCTTTTGGATCGCGATGGGCATTTCACTTGCTCTCTCCCTTAGTCTTGTGATTCTATTCAGAAAAAAGGATTGGCTTTGATACCCAATCCTTTCCATCTCCAGAAAAAAATCTGCTCCATAAGACCCTCGCCCTGTGGATGAAAAAGCAATGGGCATTGATTAATAATCATTAGGGGTGTTCCATTTGATGTTGCAATCTCCCTTTGGTGTTGGGTTCGTGACACCACCCGATTCTCACCCCAGGGTACGTGAGGTAACATTTCTTGGAATGCACCCTATATAGATCTAAATCACATAGATCTAAATTGTAATTTGACATTGATCCAATCTTCATCTACACTAATCGAAACTTGTCTTATCATCTCAACATAATATCGCCTACATGTTGACGTACTTCATGTCATCGTTTGTAAATAATTGTGTTGTTCCGAATTCAAAACAATCGAATGGCAACTTCAAAATTCTCATTTAAAACATATCTTGAAAGAGGGAGCTTTCATAATCCATCCAATATTAGGAGAAGTCAAATGGCTGAGCAGTTCTTGAATATCCAAGAAGAGATCATTAAGTCGAAAGGATTAGCTCCGAAACCACCCAGTGAAGAGCAAAAGCATCGATTAGAAAGAACCCGGAAGATCATGGAATCCCATGATTTGGATGGGATACTACTTTTCGGATCGGCTGCCACGAATCCGGAACCTGTTCGATACTTAGCAAATTATATTCATGTATATCCCTCCGCAAGTTCCTTTTTATATCTCCCCACGGAAAGCCATCCAATCTTAATGCTTGACCAGGAATGGCATATTGGTGAGGCAAAAAAGATGTCCTGGGTGGAGGATGTGCGTTATTTTCCGAACGTTGCTCGAAGATGGTTAGCGGGTGAACTTAAAAAGCTATTTTCGGATATCTTGGTAGGCTCAGGTCTCAAGCGAGGGAAGCTTGGCGTGTTCGATACGGATATGCCTTCTGGATACATGGATATATTGAAGGCCGCAGGTCCTCATATAAAAATCCTCGATGCCGGACCGGTTTGGCAAGATCTGGTTGCATCGCCCAGTGATTATGATATTGCCATGATTAGAAAAAACGCCTTGGTGGCTGATAAAGGGCAGGAAACAGCAGCAAAGTCATTTTCTGAAGGTAAGACGGAATATGAGGTTTGTTTTGACTCATTAGGTGCCATGGCAGCGATGGGAGCAGAGTTCCTTCATGGAGGTGGTGTTTCCACACATGTCAATACAGGTTCATTTAGCGATTGTGTCGGCAACGTTCGCCCTTATATGTTCACCGCGAAACCCATTGAGAAAGGGCATATGTTCTGGTTTGATTTGACAGCCTCGTATGCTGGGTACTATACGGATTGCTGCCGTACAATCTCCATTGGAGAACCCAAGAAGGAACAGCAGAAAATTTATGAAGTATGTGCAATGATGTACAAGGCTATGGAGGAAGCAGTGAGGCCGGGCGTGACAGGTGGGGAAGTATGGGAAGTGGGTAACCAAGTCGCGGAGGAATTTGGATGGGAGGGTAATATCAATCTGGTCTATCTTGGTCATACGACAGGGATTACTACCTCGGTTAGACCTGTAATTGCTAAAGGAGAAACCAAAGAGATCAAAGCAGGTAGCTTTGTAAATATCGAACCAGGGATTTTTATTCCTGGTGTAGGTTCCTCTTCTCTAGAAAACACCTTATATGTTACCGAAGAAGATACAAAGCCGATTAACCAATACGGGCTTGAACTGCACGTTGTTTAGAATTTAAATTACTGAGCAGTGTTATTCGATGATGAAGTCATAAGTTTGATGGGCAGAAGTGTTGAACGGATCTTTATGACTATGTTTGCACCGGATACCCCAAGATTTAGAAGAGTGAAAGAACCGGAGCAGTAAACAGAAAAGAAAGGAGTGATTTATAAATAGGCTAACCTTTCTCAGATGCAATACCATGTTGCTTGAATAACCATAAGGAGAGAGACGAAATGAAACGGCTATATTTCTTCATGTCGATGGTAATGATTTTGGCCATTCCCTTGGCTGCTTGTGCACCATCAGGTACTGAAACCCCTGAAGTAGTAGTACCGACTGAAGTACCTGCAGTTGAGGAGGAACCCATCGTCATCGGAGCTTCACTCCCTCTAACGGGAATGTTCTCAATTGAGGGTCAGAAACACAAGGCAGGATATGAGCTATGTGTAAAGCTCATCAACGAAAAGGGAGGTCTTTTGGGAAGACCTGTTGAGCTATTGGTAGAGGATAACAGGTCAGACACGGAGGTCACGGTTAGTCA
>MGNI01000110.1:29856-34337 GCA_001795115.1 Chloroflexi bacterium RBG_16_48_8
TTCTTTTTGGGCCGTTCTCAAGCAAGCTAACTTTTCCGGGTTCAACCGTTACAGAGCAAGCGGAAATGGTCCTTCCAATCCCGTCGGGTGGCGCTCTTCAAATCTGGGAGCGAGGTTTCAAGTACATCTTCTACTTCCAGATGAAGCCGGCTGAGTATATTGGGCAGGCAGCAGTGGAAACCCTTGTTGGCTATAGGGATTTGGGGGTTATTTCTCCAGAAGATTTCCCGAAAACAGCAGCAGTGGTTCACGCAGATGACTTTTTCGCCAATGCCATTACTACAGGCTTGTTGGGCGAAAAGGTGGTTGTTGCTGGGACTGAAAAAGAAATCGACCTGGCACCCGGCTGGTTAGTTGAAGCGGGGATTGAGATTGTCTTTAGTCAACAGTGGCCGGAAGGATACACTGACTGGCTTACTTTAGCCAATTCGATCAAAGCTAGCGAAGCGGATTATCTACTTACGCTAACTGCTTCCACCGAGGAAGAAATCCAGTTGGTTAAAGCATTACAGACCGTTGGATATCAGCCGAAAGGACTCTTTTCATCGGAAGGAACGCAGGCCGAATTCTATGAGAATCTAGGATCTGGATCCGATGGTGTCATGATCTTCTCCTCCTGGGACCCAGTCGTTGAATGGGAGGGTCTGCTGGCTGGAGAAACATTCAACAATCCCGATTTTGCAGAGGCATATAAAGCCGAATACGGTGAAGATCCTGATGAGGATGAGGCCATCCCGTTCGCTGTTTGTCAGGGCATGGAGCAAGCAGTTCGAGCTACTGGAACGACGGATAACAAGGTGCTTCGTGACTGGCTTGCATCCAGGACTGCGGATGATCCTGTGAAAACCATTCTCGGCGACTTCTATTGGGATGAGCGCGGTGTACCTATAGGACGATCCTTGCTGATGACGCAATGGCAGAATGGCGTATTGGAATTTATCTATCCTGTAGGTGAATTTCCAGGTACGAAGGAGATCATCTGGCCAAAGCCGGAATGGTAAATCCTAAGGACAATAAATATACCCGGGGCTTTAGATAAAGCCCCGGGTAAGCCTAGCTGTACGAAGCAATCGGGTTGTTGGTACGAAGAAGGAAATGGGGTATGTGCTTAGGGTTTCATACAGCACATGCAGCATCATTCGATTTATCATGGGTAATGCGACTGTTTATGAGTAGCACTTTTTTTCTATATGTACCCATTAAGCAGATTATTGAGGCTAGGATGTCTTTATTACAGGTAAGTGCTTTATCAAAATATTTCGGTGGGCTTAAGGCAGTAGATAATTGCTCATTTAAAGTAGAAGAAGGCAGCATTGTGGCCCTCATTGGGCCTAATGGAGCTGGAAAAACGACGGTGTTTAATATCATCACAGGTCTTCTTAAGCCGACTACTGGAAATGTATCGTTCAATGGCGAAGTGATAACTGGGCTTCGGCCTCATCAGATTACTCGTCGAGGTATAAGCCGTACATTCCAGATTACGCGTGAACTTATGGAGATGACTGTGCTTGAGAACTTAATTGTACAGTCGCAAACCAAAACTATTTTTGACATTTTTAGGAATAGGTTCCTCGATCGAGAGCACACGCGGGCGATGGAGCTTTTGGATTTCGTGGGTATTACCCACTTAGCCAATGAACAAGCCAAGAAACTTTCTTATGGGCAGAAGAAGCTCATGGAATTCGCATCCGTCTTGATGCCAGAGCCTAGGCTTGTCATGCTAGATGAACCAGCTGGAGGGATTAATCCAAACCTGCTTGAATCCATCATAGAGCGCATTCAGGAGCTTAATAGGAAAGGAATTACATTCCTTATTGTTGAACATAACATGGAAGTTGTAATGAACCTTAGTCATTACGTCATCGTTATGGCCCATGGTCAAGTCTTAACCCAAGATACCGCCGAAGCGGTTCAGTGCGACCCTGTGGTTTTAGATGCTTATCTAGGAGAAGCATGATGTCACTGCTGAGGGTTGAAAATGTCACTGCGGGTTATGGGGTAGGGCCGGATATCTTGGCCGGTATCTCCTTTACTGTTGAGGTAGGAAAAACCTACTGCATTATTGGTCCAAATGGGGCAGGTAAATCTACCCTGTTAAAAACCATTTGTGGTCTTCTCAGGCCGAGAGACGGTAAAGTCGTATACATGGGGGAGGATATCTCCCATTTACGACCGGATCAGATTCTGATGCGGGGGATTTGCCTTGTGCCTCAGGAGAGAGGTCTTTTCCCGGATATGACAGTGCGGGAGAACCTGGTGATGGGGGGATATATCATCAAGGATAGGGAAATCCTTGAACACGGAATTAATCAAGTATTTAATATTTTTCCCATCTTAAAGGAGCGCGGTTCACAGCGTGCAAAAACGCTGTCCGGTGGTGAGCAACAGATGTTGGCCATGGCTCGAGCATTAATGTTGAAACCCGAATTATTGATGATTGATGAGCCCTCCCTTGGTTTAGCGCCTAAGCTCGCCCGAGAAATTTTTGATACCATTCGAAGTTTTAAAGAATTAGGTATGACCGTCCTTATAGTTGAGCAGAATGCCCGAAAAGGTCTTGCGGTTTCGGATTGGGGTTATGTCCTTGATCTCGGAAGAGAACGCTTTGAAGGTAAAGCCTCGGAAATCCTGGCTGACGAGCGCATCCAAGAGCTTTATTTGGGAAAGAAATAGCAAGGTCACCAGGGATAACGATAATGACCCAATTTTTTCAAGTAGTCATTTTAGGTTTATCGCTTGGAGGAATTTATGCCTTAATGGCCACGGGGTTAACGCTCATTTTCGGCGTGATGAGGATCATAAATCTGGCCCATGGTGTATTCATGCTATTTGCGGCTTACATTACTCTTTTACTCTTTAATAATTTCCAGATTGACCCAATCCTATCGATCCTAATTACGATGCCTTTGATGTTCTTTTTAGGAGTAGGCATTTATAAAACCCTTTTCCCGCGTATCATTGATAGTCCACGTTATATGGAAATGACTATCCTGCTGGCTTTTGGACTGGCAATGATTGTAGAGGGGGGACTGGGTTTTTTCTTCACGGGCATCTACCGATCCGTAAATCCTTCCTACGCAATTGAAATCTTCCAATTTGGCACTTTCTATATTCCTAAAGCTCAATTATTTGGCACACTTGTTAGCATCCTGTTGCTAGGGCTGCTTTGGGCTTTATTAAATTACACGAGAATAGGTTATGCAGTTCGAGCAACCATGCAGAATCGGGCAGCAGCTCAGATTGTCGGTGTGAATGTTGAACGTGTATCAACGATAGCATTTGGGTTAGGAATGGCGTTAGCTGGAGCGGCCGGATCGTTACTAAGCGTATTATTTACTTTCTTCCCCGCCAAGCATTGGCAATGGATTGCAATCCTCATGTCGCTTATTGTGCTTGGAGGTTTGGGAAGTCTGATGGGAGCTTTTACCGGTGCCCTTTTACTAGCGGTTGCGGCTGCGCTAGTAAGTCATTACCTGGGTCCCACATGGCAACCGATTACATTTTTCCTGGCGCTTTTTCTTGTCCTCCTGATCAAACCAGAGGGTTTATTTGGTAAGAAGATGGAGGAGGGATAAATGACAGGACAACCGGGGCTCGTTTCGGGGAAAAAGCTGGAAAGTGAAAATAAACAGAAGAAAGCCCCCGTTGAACGTAAGAAGATCATTCTTGGAATTCTGGTTTTACTATTATTTCTCTTCCCACTCCTTCAAATTATTTTTGGAGGGTTGAACTATCATCTCCATTTCCTACTTTTCAACTTTATGTATATCGCAATGGCTTCAGGCTGGAATATCATAGGGGGATATGCGGGATATGCTTCTCTTGGACATAACGTTTTTTTCGCCTTAGGGGGATACTTTTCTGGAGCTTTGTTTGTGTTCTTCGGTCTCTCGCCCTTCCTCACCGCACCTCTGGCTGGCATAGCGGCGATGGTTATTGGGCTGATCTTTGGATTAATCTCATTACGAACCAAGGGGCCAGCTTTCATCATATCAACCCTCGCTTTAGCTCTCTTGGTTCGGATATTACTCGATAATTGGGATCTCATTGGTGGGTCAAATGGTTTAAGTATGCCATTATTGGGGTTATCTCAGACATATATTAAATTTCCTTTTTACTATGGGATGTTACTTGTTGCAATGGCAGCAGTATTCGTTTCCTATAAAATCCAACATTCGAAGTTTGGGCTCGGTTTAAGGGCCATCTCTCAAGACGAAACAAAGGCAGAGGTAGCTGGGATCAACACACGCTTGTATAAGATCTTGGCGTTTGCGATTAGTGCATCCTTTGTGGGTGCAGCAGGTGCATTATGGGCATATTTGTTAACCTACCTCCGGCCAAGCATCTTTCTTGAGCTTATTATTGCAGCGGATTTGGTATTTATGACAGTTTTGGGAGGGAAAGCCACGGTTGCAGGACCGGTTTTGGGAGCGATCCTTTTAAATATTGTGAATGAATTAGCCATCAGTCAATTGGGTTCA
>MGNI01000110.1:34367-37779 GCA_001795115.1 Chloroflexi bacterium RBG_16_48_8
TCCTCCTTGTACTGCTCTTCTTTCCCCAGGGGATTGTGGGAACTCTAAGAGAGCATGGGAAACTGCCCAGCATACTTGATTGGGATTAGCCTTAGGGGGTGAATCGTCTTTTTTTGCAGGTAGAGTCAGGATTATTGAAATTAACCATGGCTGAGTATTAAAAATTTTATATTGAGGATCTCATGATGTTAGGAGAAATTTTAGCGTCATTGGCAGGTGTCGGGTTTGGTGTGTTCCAGTCGATGAATCGCAGGGCTGCCTTTGGTATCGATGTCCTTCGGGCAACCTTCATCGTCCTCCTCGTTAGTGCCCTCTTCCTGGGCTTTGTATCCCTTCTTTTCGAGGATTTGGATCTCCTTTGGAACGCGCCTCTATCCTCCTGGGTGCTTTTCATTGTAGCAGGGCTCATTCACTTTTTATTGGGGTGGACGTTATTGAATATCAGCCAGAGGCGGATCGGAGCCGCGCGGACGGGAGCACTGGTAGGTACTGCACCCCTCTTCGCAACCATGATCGCAGCGATCATGCTGGGCGAATGGCTCAAACCAATGGCGGTTGTAGGGGTTATGGTAGTAGTGATAGGTGTGTACTTCACAACACCGAAGGAAAACAAATCTATAGTGAGTGCGAATCCATCTTCTGAAGAGCTTTTAACTCCAAAGGGTTTGCGATCTGCACTGTTTGGGCTGGCTACCGCACTCTGCTGGGCTGTTAGCCCAGTATTTATTAGGCAAGCACTAAAAGGACTTCCTTCGCCTTTGTTAGGTGTGGAACTCGGCATGATCGCCTGTACCTTGGGTTATGGCATCCTGCTTTGGGTCCAGCGAAAGCGTTTCACCGACGGGGCACCATCTCGAGAAGCGATCATCCTGCTTACCATCGGAGGGGTCATCTCGGGAGCTGCTATTTGGGCTAGGTGGGCAGCGATCGACTTAACCTCAGTCGCAATTGTGACTACACTTAGCCTCTTTTCAGTGATTGTTGTTATGATTCTGTCGCCGATTGTTGTCGGTGGAAAACAGGAGAAGCCTACTACGCAAGCCATCCTGGGTGCAATTATGATCGTTGCCGGATCTGTGATGCTTGTATTATTTTCGGGAAAACACATGTAAGGTTACAACGTTCTTCTATAACATTGTGGAAATGGAGGTTAACCATGGCGAAATACTACGCAAAAGAGAACTTACCCCATTACGTTTCGACACGAGATACGCGCGATCGGCTGGATATCGTCAAGGCTTCCATGAATCTTGGTGAAAACTTCATGGCCGACCGCGTCATCTACCATCCCGGCGACGACTGTTCTTTGCATTACCATGAGGGTGCCTACCATCTTTTCTACATGCTCCATGGAGAGGGTTGGGTCGAAATCGATTATGAAAGATATCGAATGAAGCCAGGTTCAACGATTGTGATCGCTCCGCAGGAGGTACACCAATTCAAGAATGACACGGAGGAGAACTTCGCATTCCTCGAATACTGGGCCCCGAAACCGACAGGTGCGGTCAATATCGTCCCGGATGATATATGAACGTGGTGTGAAGCAGCCTGAGGTTCAGGCTAAACAACGCAAGAATTTAACTTCATAGCATAAAAAGGAGGCTGCATGGCTGAAAGATATGATGTGGTTGTGGCTGGCGCGGGGCATAACAGTTTGGTTTGTGCTGCCTATCTGACCAAAGCGGGCCTGCGGGTGCTTGTGCTCGAAGCACGACCCAATATAGGGGGAAATACGGCTACAGAGGAGCTCACTTTGCCAGGTTATAAACATGATGTGGCGTGCAGTGCTTATGTACTCCTTCAGGCCAGCCCAGCAATCCGCAATGATGAGTTAGGGCTCATTCGTAAATATGGGCTTAAGTTTGTAAAACCTGATCCGATAATCACCATGCCTTTTAAGGATGGGACCAGCCTGACGATGTGGCTGGACATCGATCGCACTGTGGAGGAGTTCAACAAATTCTCTAAGCGTGACGGTGAAGCTTATCGGCGTATTATCGCAGAGTATGACTCAGTAAAGAGTATTTTCGGTCGCAACACCTATACCCCAATTGGATACGGCCCATCGTTGGATGATGAGTTGATTCAGCGTTCTGATGGAGCTTTGTGGCTACGCCGCTATAAGCAAAGCGCCTTGGAGGTCGTTCGCGAATACTTCCAGGATGAACACACGCAGACATTTATGCTTGGATTGGCAAGCCTCACAACACAAGCCGTCGATCAGCCTTATACAGGGCGATTGGCATACTCGCTTGTAAACGGACGTCAATATAACTCGTGGATCACGCTTGTCGGTGGCTCAGGAGGCTTTCCGAATGCCTTGGCGAGACTGATTGAAGATGAGGGAGGGACCATAATCACGAATAAGCAGGTCGTGGATTTGCTCATTGAAGGTGATCGCTGTGTCGGTTTTGCGACAGCTGACGGCGGGACTTACCGTGCTGAAAAGGCGGTCGTATCCTCCATTCATATCCGCCAGTTGGTTGAGATGGCATCTAGGGAAAAGTGGGGAGATACCTTTGTCAAGGTCGTTGAG
The DNA here is from genome assembly GCA_001795115.1 of Chloroflexi bacterium RBG_16_48_8. Classification (GTDB taxonomy): domain Bacteria; phylum Chloroflexota; class Anaerolineae; order Anaerolineales; family E44-bin32; genus MGNI01. Next base: position 36,904 of record MGNI01000110.1, read on the forward strand.
AATTGGCAGCCCGGATTTACATTTTTTGAGACGCATTACGCGCTCAGCGAGCCACCGCTCTATCCCATTGGTAATGAGCGCAGACCTTGTGTAGCTTCTATCATCGTAGAATCGGTGGATAATTTGCTTCGTTTCACAAGTGCCATGCGACGTGGAGTAATCCACCATGATGCCCCGGAGATTCTGGCCATTTGCTCTTCCCTGGCGGATGAGAGTCGAACACCGCCTGGCGGTCATACCCTCAAGTGTATTTCCTTTTTGCCTTACGACCTGGCAGACGGTGGACCAGGGAAATGGGATGAGATCAAGGAGGAAATTTCCCAAGAAAAGTTGGAGCACCTTAGAAAGTTCGCCCCCAATCTGACGGATGATGTGATCCTTGGGAAACACATTGATAGCCCGCTAGATCTCGAGAGGCGTAATCTGCATAACTGGCGTGGGAGTGGGCATGGCGGGGAACTTTCACCCGCACAATCTGGAGCTATGCGCCCTGTCTATGGGTGGGCTTCTCATCGGATGCCTATTCCTGGGCTGTATCAAACGGGGTCAACAACGCATCCAGGGGGGTCTGCATCCGCCGGTCCCGGAAGGAACGCAGCCTGGGTGATTTTGGATGACCTGGGGACTTCCTTGGAGGCAGTTGTCGCTGGTGAACGATTGGTGTGAGAAGACCTTGTAGAGGAGAGGTAGAGGGTGCAGGTTAAAAGGATCTTTGTTCATCGATCATAGCAAAGGATTGGAGGTGAACGGAATGGGGCTCGTAAGAGGGCGTGAAGAAATGGAACTCGCTGATCAAGGTGAGGGGTGGGTTCAATACAATGTCGCAGATGCTCAGGTCATGGGTGCGCCAGTCCTCTCCGCCATACTGTGGAAACT
>MGNI01000110.1:37789-44526 GCA_001795115.1 Chloroflexi bacterium RBG_16_48_8
GAGATTGCCTGAACGCACACAAGATTCTGTTGAGAGGATTTTTATCGTTATCAGTGGAAATGGGACGGCTTTCGTCGACTCGGAAAGCTTCTCGCTGGCAGCAGAAGGGATGCTGTGGCTCGAGGAAGGGGATACCTACTGGTTTGAGGCCGGAGACGAAGGCTTGGAGCTTATGGAGAACTACGCTCCGGGTGACTGAAAGTCCGGAGTAATAAACTTGTAGATCTATCCGGCCTATCCAATCACAGGCCATCATCTCAATCTGTAGGGGCTGCTCGCGGGCCACCCCTTCGAGGATCATGAAGGATTTGTTCTCTCTAGCTAGCGCAATACGGTGGCGTGGGAGAATCCGAACCTGATAGGTTTTTGGTTGTAGTTCGAGAGGAGGTTTGTGGATGACAGGGCTCTTGGAGGCGAAAGTGGCCCTAATAACAGGGGGCAACTCTGGTATTGGAAAAGCCACAGCCCTTCTCTTTGCACGTGAGGGAGCCAAAGTGGTGGTTACCGCACGAAGGGAAAAGGAAGGGGAAGAGACCGTAGACTTAATCAAGCAAAGGGGTGGAGAGGCGATCTTTATTAAAGTGGATGTCACCCAGGCTTCTCAGGTTAAGGCCATGGTGGAGAAAACGGTGGAGAACTTCGGAGGCTTGGATTGTGCCTTCAACAATGCTGGGCGTCCAGGTGACGCGGGTGCGCCCACCCATGAGTATCCGGAGGACATCTGGCAACAGGTGATGGATGTGAACTTAACAGGAACTTTCTTCTGCGTGAAATATGAACTCCAGCAAATGGTCAAGCAGGGTAAGGGAGTGATCGTGAACGATGCTTCCATCGCGGGTCTGCGTGGTTCGAAGGAGATCTCCGCTTCCTATGTGACCAGTAAGCATGCTGTTGTTGGATTGACCCGGTCTGTGGCTTTGGAATATGCAAGAAAGGGGATCCGGGTGAATGCCGTGTGTCCGGGATGGATCCAAACCTCCATGGTAGAAGGAGCCTTCCAACGTCATCCTGATCTCGAAACTGCCATCATCGACCAAACCGCACTGGGACGGGTGGGAACTCCGCAAGAGGTGGCAGAGGCAGTGGTCTGGCTTTGTTCGGAGGCGGCCTCTTACGTAACAGGTCATACGCTGGTTGTGGACGGAGGGATGTCAACTTAGGATTTCAAATACAAAGTGTTTATTCATGGAATACCTGATGGATCCTATCCTGGGGCAACTTGACAGATCCATGAGGTAAACTTTGATAAGAATGTTGCCGTTGAAAAGGAGTGCAGATGAAGACCTCGGAAGAGTATGTCAACAGCCTTCGTAACCTAAAGAGAGATGTTTACCTGTTTGGCGAAAAACTTGAAGATCCACTGGACCATCCGATAATCAAACCTTCCACGAACGCAATCGCTATGACCTATGAATTGGCGCATGACTCCCAATTCCGCAACCTGGCGACGGTCCCTTCCTCCCTCACTGGAATACCCATCAACCGCTTCACGCATCTACACCAGAGTGCAGCTGAATTGGTTGAAAAGATCAAGCTCCAACGTGTGTTGGGGCAGAAGACGGCGGTTTGCTTCCAAAGGTGTGTAGGTTGGGACGCAATGAACGCACTGGATAGCGTAACGTATGAGTTGGATGAGGCTTATGGGACGGAGTACCATAAGCGGTTTCGGAGCTTTCTGGGAACTGTCCAAGAGAAGGACTTGGTTTGTGATGGTGCCATGACGGATGTTAAGGGAGATCGATCCTTGTCACCCAGCCAGCAAGCCGACCCGGACTTGTATCTGCACATCGTCGATGAGAGGAAGGATGGCATGGTGGTGCGGGGTGCTAAGGTCCATCAAACCGGCATTGTCAATTCGCATGAGATCATTGTCATGCCTACAGCCTCCATCCGCGAAGAAGATGCTGATTACGCCATTTCCTTTGCCGTTCCAACGGATACACCCGGCATTACAGTGATCCTTGGAAGACAGTCGTGCGATTTGCGATTGATGGAAGGTGGAGTGATTGATCCAGGCAATATTCGGTTTGGAGGTCATGAGGGTTTGGTGATCTTTGAGGATGTTTTTGTCCCTTGGGAGCGCGTCTTCATGTGTCGGGAATATGCATTTGCCGGGATGCTTGTGGAAAGGTTCGCGGCTTATCACCGGCAGAGTTATGGGGGGTGTAAGGTCGGCCTGGGGGATGTGGCGATCGGCGCGGCGGCATTGATCGCGGAGTACAATGGCACGGATCGCGCCTCGCATATCCGAGATAAGATCGTTGAAATGGTGCATTTGAACGAGACATTGTATTCCTGCGGATTGGCATGCTCGTCGGAGGGAAAGGCGACTGGGACGGGAACCTACCTGGTGGATATTATCTTGGCCAATGTGACCAAGCACAATACGACGCGCTTTCCCTATGAGATCCTGAGGCTATTGGAAGACATAGCCGGGGGTCTTTTGGTAACGTTGCCCTCCGAGAAGGACTTCCGCCACCCCGAGATTGGACCCAAGATCGACAAGTATCTCAAGGGCAAGGCTGGCGTCCCAACAGAGAATCGTTTTCGTCTGCTGCGTCTCATTGAAAATATGACTTTTGGGCGAGCGGCTATTGGCTATCGAGCGGAATCTATGCATGGCGCCGGGTCGCCTCAGGCGCAGCGCATCATGATCGCCAGGACGGTAGATTTTGAAGCCAAAAAGGAATTGGCGAAGAATCTGGCGGGGATAGCTTTATAACCATTTGAGATGAAACATAAGGGCGGCTCTTGAGCCGCCTCTGCTTCTAATTAGCAGGTCGGGCTCCCATGCCCGACTGTTAGCGAGATTCTTCGTCGTTCAGCGGAATGCCGTTTAAGATGGGCATAAAAACCGCCAAACCGCTTTATTCAAGGGTCCGCTTTTGTAGAAGCCTAGCTGTCCATCCCGATCAATCGGGCAGCATTCCCTCCCAGGATCTTCTCCTCGCTCTCCGGCGGTAAGCCTAACGATCGGACCAGCTCGGCAGGTTGCATGTAACCCATGTCGTAGGGGTAATCTGAGCCAACCACGACATGATCCTCTCCTGCAAACTCGATGAGCTGTTTGAGCAAGGTCTCATCGTGGACAACGGTGTCGTAATAGAAACGTTTGAGGGAATCGATAGGCGATTCTTTGAGCCGTTTTTGAGCCGAGGGTTGGAAGGAATGTGCGTGGCGTATTCGACCTCGGATGCCGAGAACCGCCCCACCGCCATGCGCAAGGAGCACTTTAAGGCTCGGGTGCTCCTCCATCACACCAGCCATGACCATTTGGGCGGCAACAACGGCTGTTTCTAAGGGATTGCCTACGGAATTATTCATGTAGTAATCTTCCAAGGCCGAAATGCCCAGCCCCCCCGTGGTTGGATGAATGAAGACCAAAGCTCCCATCTCCTCCACAGCTGCCCAGAAGGGACGGAAGCTGTCATCGCCGACGAAAACATCCCGCACAGAGGCGGCGATTTCAATGCCGCATAACCCAGGTTCCTGCATCAAGTTCCTCAATTCTTGGATGGCAAGCGGTATGTCTTGGAGCGGCACAGTTCCAAGGGCGCTGACTCGATCGTATTTCTGAGCTAAGCCAGCCAGAGCCTCATTTTGAATGCGACTAATCCGCAACCCTTCTTCGGGCTCGGAATCATACTTAAATAGGGCAGACCAGGGGGAAAGTAAGATGTGGTCCACACCAGCCTTATCCTGCTCCTCCAAGATTTTCTCGATATCGGAATAAGGGCGCAGGACAGAACGCATCCTTCTCCCGCCGGCGATGACGACTTGTTCATCGTTTTCCCAAGTCACACTTGGCCTCCATGTCTCATGGGGTGCTGCCTCAAGGGTGATTTCCGGGACGATGATATGGATGTGTGTGTCAATAACCATTGAGCTTACCTCCTTTGTGGTCTAATCATTATCCAGACCCAGGATCACAGCGCCAGCGATGACGAGCGCTGCACCGAGCCAGACTTTCCAGGTCATTTTTTCGGCATATTTCCCCGTCATGAAAGCGGAGATCACGATAACCACGACCATGTTGAATCGACCCAATGTGACGACAACTGCGATATGTGCCAGATCAAGGGCGATCCAACGGAACAATGTACCAAATCCAGTTAAGACTCCAGCGATACTCTGGTTCAGCCACAGTTCGAGTGTGATGGGCTCTTTAGAAATGTGATTTCTGCGCAGGAGTATCAATATCCCATAGGCAACGGTTGAAACCACCATGCCTATCGTTACTCCTAAAATGGGTGAGTCGAGATCCTCTAATCCCTTTTTGATGAAGATGGGGCTGAGAGCCCAGGTTAGGGCTGTGATCAATCCGTAAATAGACCCCGACAGGCCAGTCTGAAGTTGGGGCGATGAGTCTTGAGTCGAATTTTCTGTGGTCATTGTCTTATCCTCGGGCTACCAGGTAAACACCCGCCAGGACAAGACCGATCCCTAGAAGAGTGATCTCACTGAGGGCTTCGTTTAGAAACAGCCAGGCGATGGCGGCGGCGAAAAGAGGGGTTGCCCCTACAAGAGCCCCTGTGCGAGCTGCCCCGGCGCGCTTCTGACTTTCGCTAAAAAAGGTCCAACCCAGAAAGAAGTGCAGAAATCCAGCCAGCGCAAAGTAAAGAATGGCATGAAGGGGAGCGTTAAACAGGTCATTCAGGTCTTCCATGAAAACGGATGCGCCAATCATAACCACCGCACTTACGAAAAGCAGGATGAAGGTAGCGCGGTAAATATCCATCCTGGCCACACCGCGACGGTTGATGATCTGGAAGACTCCGTAAGTTACACCCGAAAGAATAGCCCAGAGGGGTCCACTCATGATACACCTCCTATGCAATGATTGACATGATGCCCGCCATGATAACCCTGGCGGGGATGATCCTCAGCAGGTTCAAACGGACCTTGAGAGATCTCTCAAGGTCTTACTGCATCAGACGAAGAGCATTGCCGCTGAGAATCAGTTCTTCGTCTGATGATGGGAGTTTCAATTGGCGCACAATGTCTGCAGGCCGGGCAACACCCATATCAAAGGGGTAGTCCGATCCCACCATGACATGGTCGGCACCGGCGAAATCAACCAGGGTTCGCAGCAAGGCTGGATCGTGAACCACTGTGTCGAAGTAAAAGCGATTAAGCGACTCCTGTGGGGTCTCCTTTAAAACGGACTTGGCTTGAGGTTGGAAGCTGTGGGCATGATTGAGCCTGCCCCAAAGAGAAAGAATGGCGCCTCCTCCATGCGCAAGTAAAACCTTCAATCTAGGGAAGCTTTCCATCACGCCGGCATTGATCATGTGGGCGGCGGTGATTGTTGTCTCCAAGGGGTTGCCAACGGTGTTCCACAGGTAGAACTCGTTGAAGACGGGTGCGCTGAAACCTCGCGTGGTTGGATGGATAAAGACCAAGGCGCCCGTTTCCTCGGCCGCAGCCCAGAAAGGCCTGAATTGTTCGTCACCTAAAAACGTTCCATTAATGCTGGAGGCGATCTCGACGCCTTTCATGTCACGAGAAGCCATCACCTGCTTGAGCTCGTTTGCAGCCAGTTCCGGGTCCTGCATGGGAACAGTCCCCAAAACACTCACCCGATCTGGGTATTGCTGAGCCAACTTTGCCAAGCCCTCGTTCTGGATCCGGCTGATACGAAGGCCTTCTTTGGGTTCAGCGTCATATCGGAGGAGTGTGACCCAAGGGGCAAGTAGGATCATGTCCACACCAGCTTCATCCTGGGCATTGAGGATAGATTCGATGTGGACGAAATACCATAGGGTTGAGCCGATCTGTCGTCCGCCGAACTCGATGATCTGCTGGCCACCCTCCCAGAAGACGCGTGGCCTCCATTCTTCGTTAGGGGCAGCTTCCCGGGTCATTTCTGGAAGGATGATGTGTGCATGTGTGTCGATGACCATAATGTTCACCTCTCATAAGTTTTTATTCATATTCTAGGATCTGGGTGGATTTTCTCTTTTCTCGAATTAACCTCTCTCAAAGTTCTAACTGGCGAAGTTGTGGTGATTTCCAGGCAACTATTAAAACCAAGAAAACCACCAATGAACCCATAATGGTAATCGTAAGGGGAGCTCCCAATTGGTCGGCAGCGAAAACTGCTGCAAAAGCCCCAAGAGGAGAAAGACCACGATCCAAGAAATAGATGCTCAGAACACGACCTCGTAATTCGTCCGGTGTGATCAATTGGATTATGGTATAGGCGCCGGTGATATAGGTAAGTTGGAAGAAGCCGGCTGCGGCAAGTGGGATCAATGCCAAGGGGAAGGAGGTTGTTCTTGAGAATAAGATGAGGATGATGCCAAATATGGCTAACCCTCCTAGAAGTAGAATCCCCTTGCGTCGAATTCTGTCCCCGATTGAAGCTAACAGAGAGAGGGAGAGTATCGCTCCAAGGCCGGGCGCTCCCATCAAAAGGCCCAATTCCTCTGGCCCTACCCCATAAATATCCTTTTGGAAGATCGGCATGAGGGACATGTAGGGTGTCGCAAAGAGAGGGGGGATGAGGGCAATCACGATGACTGTCAGCAGGACGGGGTTGGCCAAGACATACTTGATACCTTCCCTGATTTCTTCAAAGATCGAGGACTGCTTCCCGACAGTACTATTTTCGGGAACCCGCATGATGTAAATCATCACAAACACACCGAGGTAGGCGGCAGCCTGAGCGAAAAAATTCCCGCTGGCACCCAGCCAGGCGATGAGCAAACCCCCAAGCGCAGGCCCCAAGATCTTAT
>MGNI01000111.1:0-5226 GCA_001795115.1 Chloroflexi bacterium RBG_16_48_8
GGCTTCTACAATCGTTCCTTCACCTATCGCATGCCCATATAGATCTTCGAAGATCATACTGGTCCGCTCCAATGGGATGTGATGATATTGGTTGAAGTACACCGCTTGTGCCTTGATTCTCGGTCCATACTGTACGGGTTGGGTGACACCTTCCGGAAATGCAGCTTTGCATTCTTAACTACAATGCAGACAGCGCTTGATCTTTGCCCGGTGCTCGGTCACTTCCACCTTTACAACCGGTAAGTCAAACACCTGTCGCTTCTCGTGCCTGCTCGCTCCCACCCCTTCCAGGGAGGCATGACAATGACTGCACTCCTTCACGCCATGCTCTACAACCCGATCTGGGTGTTCGACCGCATTCAAGTGTGCCCTTTATGCCCTGGTTGCCCACCGCTCTTCTTCCTGTGGCGCTTGCGCAGGCTCTTGAGCGCCGGCTTGTTCAGACCATCGCTGGAAGGAGGCTTTCCGCTGTTGCGGCTGTTCTTGGCCAGCCGATCTTCTAGTTTCTGCATCCGTTCAGCTAAAATATGGGTATTTGGAATGATCCCATGAAACAGCGCCACAACAGCTTCTTCGCCCTGGCGGGTTGCGGCATGTACTTCGTCTTCAGTAGGAATTTGAATAGGTGTCATGTTTCGTATTGTGACAGCTTTATCGACTCATTAAAAGAATCAAATGGTATCAACAGCCTGTTCCTTTTAACACCTATGCCTGAGAAGTTACCATTTTATTTACTCAACGGAAAAAACATTTCAAGGAGTCAAGATGGGAAATCAATTGGATCTTGCAAGTTTATTTCAAACTGTAACGCAGAATCTCATGGGAAAGAAGGAAGTCCTCAACCAAGCTGACACATACAATAACAACCATGGCGACAACATGGTTGAAATCTTCAGAGTTATCACGCAGGCCATGGAGCAAAAGAAAGATGCTGCACCATCTGATCAGCTCGCATATGCCAGCCAGCTCTTAAAGTAAAAGGAGAGCGGTTCAGCACAGATATACTCTCAAAATTTATTTCAGGCCTCTCAACAATTTAAAGGGCAACCAATCACCACCGACAACGCGATGGGTTTGTTGCAAACCCTCTTAGGAGCTGGAGGCCAGGCATCAGCACCCCAACAATCCTCAGCCTCCGGTAATATCCTCGGCTCGTTACTATCCGGGCTTGTAGGTAGAGGGGCTACTACTGAGGGAGGAGGACTGGTCGCAGCCGATTTACTCTCGGCCGGGATGTCCTTCCTTCAGTCCAAACAAGAAGGCGATAGCGACGTAGAAGCTCTTGTGGATGCTTTCGTGTCTTCCAGTGCGATGGGCCAATCCCCACACCGAGCTCAATCAGGTGCAGTGGTTGCCAATACGCTCCTGCAGGTTCTTGGATCTCTGGGAGGGCAATAAATTCCTCTGCAAAACCGTGGGATGATGCTGATTTGAATTTGTAGGGGCTGTCCCAAAAGAGCAGCCCCTGCAATTACCAAATTGGCCTTCGTCGATTCCACTTTCGTAGGTAGTAGAGTCCACGAAGGTAGACTTTGTAGCCGTAGATGCCGGCGGTTAAAACCGCGGCTATAATTAGCGAAGTCGCCCTACGGCGACTGGTTTGATGATGGGGAAGAAGTAGAAGTCCACGCACATGGACTTCGGAGATGTAGACGCGACTTCAGTCGCCGGCGATTGGGGGAAGAAAATGAGCCCGACCTCTTCGGATGCCATACGCCGTGGCTGTCTCAATGATCTTTTTAAACAGCCCCTACAGCTTAATCTTACAATGTCGACTCCAAATCATCTTTTCAAAGTTCTCCAGCATCCCTCAAATTACCAGGCATAGGCTTCTGGTGCAGAACCACCCGGACCTGGCCAGATCTGATCCAACCGTTCCAGCTCTTCCTCAGATAATCGAATTTCCAGAGCTCTCAGACTTCCTTCTAACTGCTCCACATTCCTCGGCCCGATGATCGGTGAAGTAACAAAAGGATGATTCATCAACCAAGCCAAAGCCACATCGGCTGGTTTCTCCCCCATCTCCTTGCATAATATCCCATACTTTTCCAATTGATCCAGGTGTTCCTCAATCTGTTTTTGTACATGCTCCGAGGCACGACGACCCTCTTTCGTTTTTTCAAACGCCCCGCCCAACATGCCCCCTGCCAGAGGACTCCAGGGGATGATCCCCAGACCATAATACTCACAGGCAGGAGCGACTTCCAGTTCAATCATCCGAGCACTGAGGTTGTATAAGCTCTGCTCTGAGATTAAACCCATGAAATTCCGCGCCTTTGCTTCTGCCTGTGCCTGAGCAATGTGCCAGCCTGCGAAGTTGCTCGATCCAACATAGATCACCTTCCCCTCTCGAACGAGTTGTTCCATCGCTTGCCAGACTTCCTCCCAGGGCGACTCGCGATCGATATGATGCATCTGGTATAGATCGATATGATCCGTCTGAAGACGAAGCAGGCTCTGTTCACAGGCATGTTTGATATGATAGGCCGATAATCGCCGCTCATTCGGTCCCTCACCCATGCGTCCGAACACTTTTGTTGCCAAGACGATTTGTTCTCGCCTCCCACCTCCCTGAGCCAACCAGTGACCCATGATTTGCTCTGTGACTCCCTCACCAATTTTCCACCCATACACATTGGCGGTATCGAAGAAGTTGAACCCTAATTCCAGAGATCGATCCATGATCTTGAAGCTATCTTCCTCTGATGTATGTGGACCAAAATTCATCGTCCCCAAACATATTTTACTGACCATTACACCCGAACGACCGAGATGAACATACTCCATGGAAATTCCTCCTGTATCGATGTAGAACCCATCGAAGATGACCGGTTGCCTAAAGAAGAAGGTTCATAAGACTCGAGATTAGCGCTTCACAATATCGAGAAAATGGAAAAATCAATAAATGCTCACCACCTGAAAGCATCTCTCGCATTTGATACCGCGAAGGAAAATGAATGCATTCCCAGGATCTTGCTACTTGAATTTTCTGGTCAAGATGGGTGATGACTATGACAACCTATCGCCTTTTGCCCTCCCCTACAGGTAATCGTATGATAAAAACCGTACCTTGACCAGATCGACTTCGCAAATTCACTTGGCTCCCATGTCTGTTCACGATCGAATGTACAAGAGCTAAACCTAATCCGCTGCCTGCTACCCCTCATGCGTTCTTTCCCCGATAAAGTTCCTGCCAAACATGCGGGACTTCCTCCTCAGGAATTCCTGGTCCGGTGTCTGCAACCTCAATAACGACTTCAGAACCATCCTCGAATCCACGAATCGTAATCGTATCACCAGGAGAAGTAAATTTTATCGCGTTCTGAAAGAGATTAACTATAGCTAAGTACAATAAATCCCAATCCCTATAATTTTGGGAAGAGGCCAGGGTGCTTGAGGGATAGAAAGGTTGATCCTACGATCTTTGAACCATTCTTCCTCTGTCACTATCACCAAACCCTTTAGAAGGGCGGTGATATCAACCGGTACCCATTCGAATTCACGCGTTTCAAGATCAGAAATTTTTCTAAGATCTGCAATCAAATCTCTCAACCATTTTTCTTGGGCTTCAACGCTTAATAAGGAGGCCTTTTGGGATTCTTCTTTCACCGGCTCCGAGATATTTGCTAGACCAGCAAGAATTGCAGTTAGAGGGTTCATTAATTCATGATCCAAGCGCTGTAGGAACCTGCGCCTTTCCTCGACAGCTTGCTGAGCACCGGTCTCTCGAATGTTCTGAATTCTATAAGCTGACCCACCTGAAAAAAGGTTAATGTGCCGATAGGTATCGGCAGATGTTGGCCTCTCTTCTATCTTGAAAGGCTTTTCTCAATGGACTCAGAGAAAGTAGAAATTCGACCGACCACCTTGACGTCACCTAACAAAACGGGAACCAGCATCAGGTTTGTGGTTGTAAAAGTGTGAACTCTAGGTTGATTGTAAGGTTTATTGAGTCTTTTTCATGCTAACTTTTTGAGAGCTAGAAAGTGCTGGGAGCGCTGAACAAACCTAATCAACTTAGAATGTTCCAAAGATAAAGACAGGGTTGGTCATCCAAGTCTTTGGGAAAGTAGAAGGTGTGAAATGGTTTATTGGTCTGTCGTAGTGTGGGGTGCGCAATTTCTCTACTGCCTATTAGCTGCTTGGGCAGTTGTCAGAATTGTAGATCCATATGTGATCAAGTTCGCTGAGTGGTGGGACAAACAATTTGTAAAGTGCGAATGAACTTATTCATCTGAAATTTCATCTCGATCGTATCGCGGGAACTTCCACCCATCCCATATATCCCCTAACAGCTTATCATTCCAGGAAATTACCACCGCCTTTGGCGGTAGTAATATCCTGCTTTCGACTGCCGCCAAGTTCTGAAAAGATAATAAGAGTCCACTGAAAAAAGCCCTTCAAGATAGAAGAGAGAGGCATATGTGGGGTGTGGGCTGCGCCCGTACCCCCCATATCTGCTGGTTCCTCTCAGTTGAGTGGCCTTTTTTCAGATGAGTCATCTTATTCAATGATCCATTCCAATACAGGTAGTTTAAAGAACTTGAAGGACAGTAGTTCTCACAATGATATCCCGGTCTTTAAACCAGACCGATTTTCTTGATCAGTAAGGTTTATCGTAAGGATTGTCCTCGAAGCCAGCTTTGATTTGTGTTACATTATGAACTTAGGTGAAAGGATTCTTAGGCTTGGGGATTCGGTCAAGATTAATAGGATCGCATCGATACCCTAGAAGTGCAAATACAAACCGCTCAATGTCAAAAAGAAGGAAGAGACACGAATGAATGCAAATATCGGGGTTATTGGAATGGGCGTGATGGGGCAAATGCTGGCGCTCAATATGGAACGCAACGGTTATCGGGTAGCCATTTACAACCGTAATGTTGAGAAGGTGCGATCCTTGATCGACAACAATCCAGATAAGAACCTGATCGGCTTGGAAACCATAGAAGCCTTTGTGGCTTCCTTAGAACCTCCGCGCCGTATCCTGATAATGGTTTCCGCTGGAGGAGCGGTCGATTCGGTCATTGATCTCCTCAAACCAATGCTTGATGAAGGTGATTTACTCATTGATGGGGGAAATACTCACTTTGCTGACACGGAACGGCGTGGTCAAGATCTGATGAAGATGGGAATCATTTTTATGGGAGCTGGGGTGAGTGGCGGCGAGTACGGCGCATTGTGGGGTCCTTCCATCATGCCGGGTGGACCTCAGGAGGCCTGGGG
>MGNI01000111.1:5310-7975 GCA_001795115.1 Chloroflexi bacterium RBG_16_48_8
GGTCATTACGTGAAGATGGTCCATAACGGAATTGAATATGGAGATATGCAGTTAATTGCAGAAACCTATGACCTTTTTAACAGGGCTATGGGGTTACCCAGCCAAGAAATCCACGAGATCTTCACAGAGTGGAACCGGGGGGAACTCGAATCCTTCCTTATCAAAATCACAGGAGAAATACTCGTAAAAATAGATGAGGATAGCGGTCGATCCCTGGTGGATGTGATCCTGGATGAGGCCAAACAGAAGGGCACCGGCAAATGGACTTCACAAAACGCTTTAGATTTGGGTGCCCCCATTCCAACGATCAATGCGGCTGTGGAAGCAAGAATCCTATCCGACTATAAAGAGGAACGAGTGACAGCCTCAAAAATCCTTCCAGGCCCCAAACCCCATTTCAAAGGTGACCGTAAATCTACCATTCAGAACCTACAAGATGCTCTTTATGCCTCCAAAATCTGTTCCTATGCTCAGGGTTTTGTATTGTTAAAGCTTGCCAGTATGGAATATCGTTATGAAATGGATTTAAGTGAAATAGCTCGTATCTGGCGTGGGGGCTGTATCATTCAAGCCCGTTTTCTGGAAGGGATTCGTGCGGCTTTCAACCGTAGCAGAGATCTGCCAAATTTATTGTTGGATCCCAAATTGGGAGAAGCTGTCGGACAACGCCATGGAGCACTGCGTCAAATAGTGAAACTGGCGATTGAACACGGCATTCCTACCCCCGGATTCTCGTCTGCGCTGGCTTACTATGATGGGTACCGAAGCGCTAGACTTCCCACAAATCTGACGCAAGCACAAAGGGATTATTTTGGAGCCCATACCTATCGAAGGATCGATAAGGACGGAACCTTCCATACGGAATGGAAGGATATGAACAAGGGGCCGGAGAGCTAGATTCAGAGCTCTATGAATCCTTGCTTTTGGGTTGCATCCTAGAATTTTCAACTTGACGAAATGAGCTTGGTCCACACCTTTACCCCAAAGCGAACGCATCCTAGAAAATCACCCATCCAACGCTATTCATACCTAAAAGATCCACTCAATAGCCGGGCACTCCCGTCCGGTTGAGAACTATGAGGATTTTTTGCATCTTGAAGTTTGTCGAGGAAATCCAGGATAATCTGGAATGGATTGGTTTCACATTGCAGATGATCCAACCAGGCTGCTGAACGCAGCGTCGAGATCCTGGAAGATTTGTTGAGCGTCTACGGTTTCGAATGTTTGCCGATTAGCTCCTCCGTCGTTTTAAAATAATTAAATAATGCTTATTTCGATTATCCTCATCTCCAAGTTCTGCCTCTGGAGTATCGAAATATCCCTCGGGTGCATGCGTAGCTTGCAGATCTCTTGCATCAGCAAGCTGACGCAGTTTATTTAAAGATCTCCCCTGAGAAGAGAAAATGGAGACCAAAAGTTTGCTTTGGGGTGGAAGCGAATCTTGCGGCATCTCTTGCATCAATAAGCTGATACACTCCATCTGGCAACCAACTACCTCTTATTGCTCAGTTCCAGAAAAGAAGGTAATCTTTTGAAATGCAAGGCGTAATATACGCTCACTTCCACGATATTTGCTCCTTCATATCGTCTGAGCGAAAATAGGGTGCACTGACTGTGGAGATCTTGGGAGCAGCGATTCTTGTATCCCTTCCAGCACTTTGACGATTCCCAGCCCCAGTCCTTGCTCACCTCCTTTTGGGAGGATTGAACTTGAACAACGAAAATCCCGTTATTCGGACCTTTGATCTCACCAAACGGTTTAAAAACCTAATCGCTGTGGATGAGATCAGTTTCACAGTGGAAAAAGGGGAAGTGGTTGGCTTCTTGGGTCCCAACGGAGCAGGGAAGACCACGACCATTGCGATGCTCCTCGGTCTCGTACGGCCTACCACAGGTTCTGCAGAGATACTGGGCTATGACATCCGCTGTGATTTAAACAAAGCGCTTTCCCGAGTTGGCGCTATTGTGGAATCGCCATCCTTTTACCCCTATCTAAGCGGGAATGACAACCTGCGTTTTTTTGCTCGTATCGATGGTGGCGATACTGAAAAGCAGATCCCGAAAATCCTGGAGCGAGTCGGATTAAAGAGCCGTGGAAAAGATAAAGTGGGAACGTACTCCTTAGGTATGCGCCAACGTCTGGGCTTGGCCGCAGCACTTTTAGGTGATCCGGAACTGCTTATCCTGGATGAGCCCACCAACGGACTCGACCCAGCCGGGATGCAGGAAATGCGGGTCTTCTTACGGACACTGGCCGACGAGGAAGGGAAAACCGTCTTTCTATCCAGCCACCTCTTACATGAGGTCGAGCAGGTTTTTGATAGGGTTTTGATCCTCAATAAAGGTAAAGTTATTGCTCAAGGACAAGTCTCCAAGCTTTTGAGTCAAGCTCACATTGTTGAGATGCGCATCGCATCGGCGCATGAGGCTGCCAAAGTTCTCTTAAGCTTGGATTGGGTAGAAGGGGTTGATCATGATAAAGATACCCTTCGAGTGCAAGCCTCTCCCGAGCAAGCCCCAGACCTATTAGCCGCGCTCGCCTCCCACAATCTTTTCCCCTTTGAGGTGAGACCAGTGGTTTCCAGCCTGGAGAGCATCTTCCTTGAATTAACCAACAGATCGGCGGAGGAGACCGATGCTTAGGTTTGTCTCCGCCGATCTGTTG
>MGNI01000111.1:7999-11063 GCA_001795115.1 Chloroflexi bacterium RBG_16_48_8
TGGCTGTATGGATCATTCTTCTACTTCTTCAAATCAATGGAAAGATAAATGAATTGACAGATCTGGAAACTCAAATCCAATTAGCCACCTCTGAACCCGATAGCGAAGAGCTAGGATTAATTCCATTAGAAGTAAACCTGCTTATACTTGAAAAACTCGAACAGGATCTACTCTATCCAACCTTCATAGGCACTGTCGCTCGGATCTCCACCGGTGCTGGTTGGTTCCTCATCATCCTGGTCATAGCTGTTTCAGGCAGTGAGGATTTCACGAGACGAATATTATCAAACATCCTTTCCCGTGGAATTGGACGAGTACAATACCTGGTTGCTCGCAGCCTTTCATTATGGTTCGCGGCGGGTGTGGGTATTTTCATCATTGTAATGCTGGCAGCTGCCACAGGGCCCCTCCTGCATAAACAGGTGACCGGCGATCCCATCTCGTTAGACGGTTTAGGAGGCGCGCTCCTGCAGGTTATTCGAACCTGGCTGACCTACCTGCCCTTCATTATCGTAACCCTTTTCTGGGCTGTACTAGCTCGCAACGCTGGACCAGCGATGGGAGTAGCGATCGGTTTACACACCTTTGAGCTTCTGAACGGCTTCGTGATTCCCTTTGTGGCTGTCGTCTTCGGAAATGTGCCTGGATCAGAAATCCCTTGGATCTACCGTGTTCAAGTGAGACTTTTGAGTGTGACACTGGGTTACAACGCGGATGTCTTCCTGAACTGGGATGCCCCCTTTTCGCGGGATGCGATATTTGTCGCAAAAGCACTTGGGCTGAGTAATGCCAGTCTCCTGCCCTCCACTCCATTAAAATCAGCGATCATTCTAATGATTTTTACAGGATTATTCATGCTATGGATGATGCGGATCCTACATCGTCGTGATGTGTCCTATGGATCCTGAGAATGTAAAGCGATCATGGATGCTCTAAAAAAAATCACTCGGTTATCTCGGATTGAGATCTTTAAGTTCTGGCGGAGGGGTGTTGCTCGAGCGGTCCTGGTACTCATGATTGTCAGCCCTGTTTTGGGGAAAATCCTCTTGGCTCAACTTTCTCCTAGAGACGCGACATACCCACGAGTTCCTTCCTTTTGGTTCTCGGTCGATATATTCATGTTTATCGCCTTGGCAACGGTCGTCCTATCAGTCCTGGCTCTGGGCAATGATTATGATTTGGGAACCGTGCGAGTCATCCTAAGCCGGGGTGTTGACCGGTTTGAATTCATCCTTTCCAAAATAATCGCGACAATGGTTGCGGCTTTCATGTACGGTTCGGCCTTCATCGCATCTGCCATTGCATCCACATTTATTGCCCACCTCACAATCAGCAATGTGCCTTTATTCGAAGCAGCTGGCGGGGATATCCTCTGGCGAGCCTTGGGAGCTGCAGGTGTGATTGGTTTGGTGAACTTCGTCTTATCGGCGATCGTAATGTTGACCTTGGTCCTGGGTCGCAGCTCCTGGATTGGAATGCTGGGGGGGATCGGATCCTTCTTCCTGGATTTCTTCATTGGAGGAGTGGAATCGGGAAACGTTTTTGGTATGGAGGATGCCTTTCGTTACACAATCACTTACCACGCCATCAGCATCATGGAGAAACTCTTCCCTTCTGACCCAATCACGTCCCTGCCCCGTGCATGGGCTGAGCAAGGATTTGCCAGCCCAACACAAGCTGCAATTGTTCTAACGTTGTATGGTGTAGGAATCACTTTCCTTTCCACCCTCCTATTCCGACGGCAGGATTTAATGGCCAAAAGTTGATTTCTAATGGATATAGAAGTTGATTGCGAAGTTATAGCATGAACCTTCATCATCCCTTCCCGGATTCCTTGCTCATGATATAATTATGACAAGTATTGTCCATTTTCTAATTCTAACGTGTCTCTCTATGGACAATGTCAATGACATTCCAACAAAATGAATATTTTGACCATAACTCGAGTGTGCGTAAAAGATATCTACATGGCTTGGAATCAGTAATTCCTTTTTTAGAGAGGAAAACTATGGGTAAGTACATGATAGAAACGCCCCACGCAGCTGTTGACTGCCGCTTGATCATCAATCAGCTCCACAGTCAGGGTTACCTTTACAACTTTGAGTGGGGTTGTGCAGACGGTGTCCATTGTGGATGGGCTATTGTCGAAGCCGAAAGTGAGGAGCAGGCTAGGATGATCGTTCCATCCATAGTTCGAAAGGATGCCAGGGTCGTGAGGCTTCTGAAATTCGATGTTGATGAGGCGGGTGAAATCCATCCCTTCTAATCTTCGCCAGTCGATGAAAACATATGAATTCTGTTTCTTTTATTAGAAGGCAATTTTAAAAAAATGGCAGGTTTGCTCCGTTGTGCTTCACCAGATTTACGCCCAGACCTAAACTTCCTGGTTTAGAGCTTGAGGGTTCTATAGCACCCTGCCATGATAACTCGAAGGTGTTTTACTATAAGCCCGATCATTTATGGTCGGGCGGTTTTTTATTTTCATGGAAAGGCTTGACAGAATGAAAAATATCGACTATTCTCCCGCAATCATGATCTTTGTCCCTGCTCATACCCCTCGTGCTCGACGTTGTTGCCAGACTCCCGGTCTGGAATTCGGGGTTTTCTGAGCAGTTCTTCTCCATTTATTACTTTTCCCCGCCAGACCAAAAAGGTCTGGCGTTTTTTTTTGGAGGCAAGGTGATCCGAGCAGGCATTTATGGTGCGACTGGGTATACCGGGTTGGAATTGGTTCGCCTGATTACACACCACCCTGGGGTTCAATTAGTCTTCGCTACCTCTGATTCACAACCCGGCGAGAACCTTAAGAGAGTCTTCCCTTCGGCTCCTGCAGTAATGCTCATCCCCTCAGACCAGGCACCCTTAGATGAAGTAGATGTCGTCTTCCTCTGCCTGCCTCATGCCACTTCTGCATCTATCGCACAGACGGTTTTAGAGGCAGATGTGCGAGTCATTGATTTAAGTGCCGACTTTCGCCTCCAAGACAAGCAAATGTATCAGCAACGGTATGAAGTTCCACACCCTGCACCGCAACTGCTGAAGGAAGCTATCTATGGTTTGACAG
>MGNI01000111.1:11082-25434 GCA_001795115.1 Chloroflexi bacterium RBG_16_48_8
ACGACTTGTTGCTAATCCGGGATGCTATCCCACCAGCGCACTGCTAGCTCTGCAACCAGTCCTGATAAATGAACTTTTCACTGGGCCGGTAATCATGGATGCCAAATCTGGGGTTTCAGGTGCCGGAAGAAAACCGAAGCTCACAACTCACTTTGTCGAAGTTGCTGGCAATCTCAGCCCCTACAATATCGGTCGGATGCACCGCCATCTTCCAGAAATAGAACAAGCCTTTGCCTGGTGGTCCTCCACACCACCCTCCCTGATCTTCTGCCCTCATCTGATCCCAGCACCACGCGGTCTGCTCTCTACGATTTATGTCCACCTTCGATCAGGTTGGAATGAGGGCAGGGTGCGCGAACTCTATCAAGAGACCTACGCTGACGAAGTTTTCATAGAAGTGCTGCCAGAGGGGGAAGCGGCGACCTATGCTCATGTAAATTACACTAACCGTTGTGTTATTGGCATAACCGTCGCTGCGGACACCCTCATACTCACTTCTGCAATCGACAACTTACTCAAGGGTGCTTCGGGACAGGCTTTGCAAAACCTGAATGTGATGTTTGAGCTCGAGGAAACCAATGGACTAGTCTAGGCCGGGAAGGAAGGCTCATCATGCGTGTGATCAAGATCGGCGGGAACGAATTAACTATATCCGGTTTCATTGAAGACTTTGCCAAAGTACTGGAGAAGCTGGCAGAACCTGCAATTGTTGTCCACGGCGGTGGAAAGGAAATTGATGAACTTCAGTTCCAACTCGGACAACAACCCATCAAAATCCAGGGGATGAGGCGAACCGACACGAATGCCCTCAATGCCGCGATGATGATCCTATGCGGCTTGGTTAGCAAAAAGCTTGTAGCGGGGTTAATCAACGCCGGTGTGGACGCCGTTGGATTGAGTGGTGTGGACGGTGGGATGCTTCGTGCCAAAAAACATAAACATCCTAATTTGGACTTGGGGTTCGTGGGTGAAATTGTCGATGTTCGCAGCGACCTGCTTTTTTATTTATCAAGCCGTGGAATGATGCCTGTCATCTCACCCATCTCTCTTGGTGATGATGGTCAAATCTACAATGTAAATGCGGATGAAGCTGCCAGCTGTATTGCAATATCCATTCACGCTCACGCAATCGATTTCATTTCCAATGTCCCTGGTGTTGTGAAGGATGATGAGCTTATTCCCCTTCTCACTGAACAAGAATCCGAGCATCTCATCCTCAAGGGCGCTATCAACAGCGGAATGGTCCCGAAAGTTCGAGCGGCATTTAAGGCAGCAAAAGGGGGAGTCCCGAATGTCCGGATTGTTGACCTCAACAACCTAGCTCAGGAAGGTGGTACACACATCCTCTGCAAGGAAACAATACATCCATCTGAAGCGATGCGAATATATCCTGGAGGAAGCAATGAACCCTGAGGAAGTTCAAGAAGCGGAAAACGATTTACTCGTCCCTACTTACAAGCGTCCATCACCCGTGTTTGTGCATGGCGAAGGCGTCTTTCTTTTTGATAGCACAGGAAAAAAGTATCTTGATTTCGCTAGCGGAATTGCAGTGACAGCCTTAGGTCACAGTGATTCGGAATGGATCTCCGCTGTCGTCGATCAAGCCCAGAAGTTGACACACGTCAGCAATTTATTCCACACAATACCCCATGTTGAATTGGCTCAACGATTGGTGGCGTCATCCTTCGCAGACCGTGTTTTCTTCTCCAACTCAGGGACAGAGGCGAATGAAGCGGCGTTCAAGTTCGCAAGGAAATGGGGCCGCATGAAACATGGTGCGGAGAAGACGGATATTATTGCCTTCACGAATGGTTTTCACGGTCGCACCTATGGAGCGCTCTCTCTCACCCATAAATCCAAGTATCGTGAGCCATTCCTGCCGCTTGTAGCGGGAGTGACTTTCGTACCCTTCAATGATCTGGATGCTGTACATCGAGCCGTAACAAGTCGAACCTGTGCAGTCATTGTGGAACCTATACAAGGTGAAGGGGGTGTACATCCTGCTTCGACAACTTTCCTGCAGGGATTACGGTCCCTATGCAATGAACAGGAAGTTCTTCTTATCCTGGATGAGATCCAATGCGGATTGGGCCGGACGGGCTACCTGTGGGCACATGAAGCTTATGGGATCACCCCCGACATCATGACTCTGGCTAAACCTCTGGCTGGAGGTTTACCCATTGGAGCAACTCTGGTTACAGAGGGGGTCTCTAACCTTATTGAGGTTGGCGATCACGGCTGCACTTTCGGGGCGGGCCCCTTGGTATGCCGGGCAGCTCAGGTCGTTTTCGACCGAGTCTCCCAGCCATCCTTTTTGGAGGCTGTCCGTTCAAATGCAGAAAGCTTGATTCAAGCACTGCAATCTTTACCCACCCATCACATTGGTGAGGTACGTAGTGCGGGCCTCCTTGTGGGGATCGAATTCGACGTGCCCGTTCAACCCCTCCTCCAGTCTGCAATGGAGCGGGGTTTGATTGTGATCAGCGCGGGGGAGAACGTGCTGCGTATTTGTCCGCCTCTCATCATCAGCCCAGTACAACTCGCCAATGGGGTGGAAATCCTTAGGGAGTGTCTCCCCGGTTTGGAAACACAATGATCGATAGAGTATTCAGCCTGCGTCCAGCCATTGCCTCCGATGTCATCGTCATCGCCAGACTGGTCGAGGTCTATGCTCGTGATGGAGAAATCCTGCCTCGTCCGGAAGGAGCCATTCGCGAAAGCATTATGAATTGGATCGTGGTCACTGACGGTGTAAGGATCGTGGCCTGCGGTTCCTTGTTGCCCTATACATCGAAATTGGCTGAGATTCGTTCACTAGTGGTTGACGACTCAGTCAAAAGAAAAGGGCTTGGGACCATGGTCGTCCGGGCGCTCATTACGATGGCTCGTCAAAATGGATTTGAATCGCTTTTCGCTCTGACGCGGATCGTCCCTTTCTTTGAGCAACTTGGTTTTACCCGGATAGATAAGGCTACTTTCCCACAGAAAATATGGCGGGATTGCTGTCAGTGCCCGATTCAAAAGAACTGTGATGAACAGGCTGTCGCCTTACAACTGAGCAAACTCAATTCAATCCCTTGTCAGCCTGCTTTTCAAATACAAGGAGATCGATATGAATCAATCCAAAATAAATAAAGTGGTACTTGCGTACTCGGGCGGTTTGGATACAACCGTCATCGTTCCGTGGCTGCGTGAAAACTACGGCTGTGAAGTGATCTGCTTCTGCGCCGATGTTGGTCAGGGCGAGGAACTGGAAGATTTAGAGGCAAAAAGCCTGTCTTCGGGTGCCAGCAAGTTTGTATTGAGAGATCTGCGGGAGGAATTCGCCAGGGATTTCCTTTTCCCCATGCTTCAATCCAGTGCGATTTACGAACAGCAATATCTTCTTGGAACCGCAATCGCACGACCCTTGATCGCCAAATATCAGATTGCGATCGCCGAGGAGGAAGGCGCAGAAGCATTGGCCCACGGCTGTACCGGAAAAGGCAATGATCAAGTCCGTTTTGAATTATCTTATAAAGCGCTCAATCCTACTTTACAAGTGATTGCCCCATGGCGAGAATGGGATATCCGATCTCGGGAGGATGCATTAGAGTATGCCAGAGCTCGCCATATTCCCACATCCTCCAACTCCAAATCCATTTACAGCCGTGATCGCAATCTCTGGCATCTCTCCCATGAAGGCGGGTTATTGGAGGATCCATCTCAGTCACCGGAGGAGTCCATGTGGCAATGGACATCTTCACCAGAGAACGCCCCCGATCTGCCAGAAGAAATATTGATCGATTTCGAAGCCGGCAAACCCGTCTCGGTGAATGGCGACAAGCTCTCCCCCGCGACATTGATTGAAAAGCTCAACCTCATAGGCGCACGTCATGGCGTCGGACGCGTCGATTTGGTCGAAAACCGTTTGGTGGGAATGAAATCTCGAGGTGTGTACGAGACACCCGGAGGTACGATCCTCCATATCGCCCACAGGGAGTTGGAATCTCTATGTCTGGATCGAGACACCTTGCATTTCAAACAACATGTGGCCTTACGATATGCTGAGTTGGTTTATTTTGGCAAATGGTTCACCACCTTGCGTGAGGACTTGCAGCTCTTCATCAGTAAGACGCAAGAATCCATCACCGGTTGGGTACGTCTCAGACTCTATAAAGGGAATGTCATCGTATTTGGCCGCCAAAGCCCGAACAGCCTTTACCGGGAGGATTTTGCCACTTTCGGGCAGGATGATGTTTACGATCAGGCGGATGCCAAAGGTTTCATCGAACTGTTCAGCCTGCATATGAAAGTACAAGCCATGATGGAAGTCAGCAATGGGGGGAAGACACGTTATCAAAGCCCGGACTATAGCATCTTCAAGAGGGATTAGATGAACGAGCTTCGAAATGGACACATTACCTCACCATCGGGTTTTTTGGCTTCCGCGATAGCTTGTGGGCTGAAGAACAGCCGCGATCTCGACCTGACCCTTTTACTTTCTGAAAATGATTGCTGTGGAGCTGGTGTATTTACCTGTAATAGACTCCCGGCTGCCCCAGTGATCCTTGATAAAGAAACCCTGGAAGCCAATCCAACGCGATTACGGGGAATCGTGGCCAATGCAGGCATCGCTAACGCCTGCACCGGCTCGGCCGGCCTTGAAGCCGCCCGAGCCAGCCAACAGCTTGCCGCGATAGCTCTACACTGCGCTCCCGAAGCCATCCTGGTGCTTTCCACTGGGGTTATCGGCGTACCATTAGACATGAGAAAAATCTCTTCCGGTATCCAATCCGCTGCAAAGAACCTCTCCCCTGAGAATGGCCTGGATGCAGCTCGAGCCATCATGACCACCGACACCCAACCAAAACACGCTGCATATTGCCTTCCCTTCTCAGAAGGAACGGTGACCATTGGGGGCATCGCAAAAGGTGCTGGGATGATCCATCCCAATATGGCCACGATGTTAGCTGTGCTCACCACCGATGCCCTCCTACAATCGGATAAGCTGCAAGAGTTGCTTCAGGAAGCAGTGGATGAAACCTTCAACTGCATCTCTGTCGACGGTGACACGAGCACCAATGACACAGTCTTGCTTCTGGCTAATGGTGCGAGCGGTGTGTCCGTCCAAACCGAGGAGAGGTTGAGGATTTTTGCACATGCCTTAAAAGAGCTGTGCCGCACATTAGCACACGCTATTATCCGGGATGGTGAAGGCGCCTCAAAGTTTATCACCATCGAGGTTGCCGAGGCTGGTAGGGAGGCAGAGGCTAGATCCGTGGCTCAAACCATCGCTACCTCACCTCTCGTCAAAACCGCCTTTGCTGGTGGAAACCCAAATTGGGGCAGGATCTTAGCCGCGGCTGGACGAGCAGGTGTTGAATTAGATCCAGCGCGGATAAAACTTTGGATTGGCTCAAGGGACGGAAAAGAATTACAGTTGGTTGACAACGGATCTCCCCTCACCTATGATCAAGCCCAAGCGGAAGCTATCTTCTGCGCACCCGAATTCACCGTGCGACTTTCTCTTGGAATGGGAAATACCTCAATAACTTATTGGACCTGTGACTTGACGCATGAATATGTGTCCATTAATGCCGATTATCGAACTTAGAAAACCTCGAAACCTTCAAGGGGTGATAGGAGGGTAACAGCGTTTCACAAATCGTAAGGAAGCAGGTTGAAAATGAAACATTAGGCTGTTCTTATAGCAAGTAATAAATCCCTTCGGCTTCCAATCCATCTGTTTATTATCGACCGATCCTACCAATCAGATCCGAAAAGTTAAAGGAGGTAATTCTAGATAGAGGAGACCTTATGAATGATGGCTTTCAACATTTCAACCTCTGGGGAGAGCGGACATCCAAATCAATAGATCCCCTTGTGATGAAACTCAATGCCAGCTTTGCATTCGATGTGCGCTTGTATCAGGAAGATATTGATTCAAGCCTGGCCTGGGCGCGCGGTTTGGTACTGGTGGGAGTGCTATCCCAAAAAGAACTGTTAACAATCTGCCAGGGTCTCGAAACAATTCGCCTGGAATTCCTTGAGGAGAGATTTAATCCCAGCCCTTCTGATGAAGATATACATACGGCGGTCGAGCGCCGTCTAATGGAGATCATCGGCCCCACAGCAGGGAAACTGCACACCGGCCGCAGTCGTAACGATCAGGTTGCTACAGATTTTCGTCTCTGGGTGATGCGCGCATGTGATGCGCTTCTTCCCACCATCATAGATCTATGTCAAGCTCTGCTTGAACGCGCAGAGGCAGGTCGCGAGGTGGTATTACCTGGCTATACCCATCTGCAGCATGCCCAACCGATCACATGGGCGCATTGGATCCTTTCCCATTTCTGGTCTCTGATCCGGGATAAGGGACGTTTCGCAGCAGTGCGTGACTCTGCTGCTATCCTCCCACTGGGATCCGGTGCCTTGGCTGGAACATCTTTTCCCATCAACCGACAGGCAATCGCCGAGGAGTTGGGATTTAAAGCGATCTCACAAAATAGCATTGATGCTGTCGCGGATCGCGACTTCGCCTTGGAGTTCCTCTTCGCCCTCGCCCTTATGGGTGTTCATCTCAGCCGATTTTCGGAGATGCTCATTCTCTTCAACAGCCGTGAGTTTGGGTTCGTTGAATTGGACGAGGCTTACACAACGGGGTCGAGCCTGATGCCCCAGAAAAAAAATCCTGATCCACTGGAGCTGGCTCGTGGAAAAACCGGTCGCCTGATTGGCCATCTTACCAGCCTGTTGGTCACACTGAAAAGTCTCCCTTCAGCTTACGATAAAGATCTCCAGGAAGATAAGGAACCGGTATTCGACGCATTCGACACTGCCTCCTCCCTGCTCCCCGTTCTAAGTGGACTGATAAGAACCCTTACATTAAATCCAAATCGGATGGCAGCACAGTTGGAGCCGGCCTTGCTGGCAACGGATATCACCGATGAACTGGTGCGAAGAGGTGTGCCATTCCGTGAAGCACATCGATGGGTCAGTCGGGCTGTGCGAGTGGCTGAGGAGCGAGGTGTTCCCCTCAACAGCCTTCAACAAGAAGACCTGCGGTTGATTAACGAACGCTTTGAAATGGACCTGAGCCAGGTGCTTGATATCCATTCATCGTTGGAGAAGAGAACAGCTTCAGGTGGCACCTCACAAAGCGCACTTTCCACCCAAATCCTTGCTGCCCATCAAGCTCTTGGGAGGTCTTCGAGCAAGTGAAGAACCCCGCAGCTGCGGGGCATCTTGGCGGATGTTTTTTATCCGCCGGATGTTTTTTATCCGCCGGATGATGCACATCCACAGAAAAAAGCAATAATAGAGGTTGCCGCTCCCGAACCCCGCTTGCCATTCATCCCTACAGCAAGCTATGGGGTATCCTGGCTTTTTCCCATGAAGAACTATGCTGCCTGCCGCGGGGTCCTTGTTGGAAGTTCTTATTTCCCATCAACAGGAATAATCCTTGACTGCGGGGGATGAGTTCCAGTCCTTTTCACTTGTGCCTATCTAACTCACAGGTTATTCAGCAAGCAAGAGCTTACAAAACCGTCAAGGTGAGCACACAGGAAGAAGGAACATCCTGATTTTCGCCACTGAGCATTCCATTCTGAGCTATCCTTGTCCTCCTGGCATGGCATACATTCGGAAAAGACCATTCTTTCTACACTCCCCCCGGTAGTTGTAAAACCCCCCTATGGCAATTGAAACATCTTCAGCCCTCGCTTTTTTCCCTACCATACCAATTGTGTCGAGGATATGTCCCTAACACTCTCAGGTTGAGGGCGATTTGTGCAAACTCACCCAGCGCGGCACTGATTTTTTCCTGCGAAGTTACCCCCACAAAATCCAGATAGAACAGGTATTCCCACGGCTTGCCGACAAGGGGTCGCGACTCGATTTTTGTTAGATCGACCTCCCGGCTCGCGAAGACATGCAGCGCATCATATAAGGAACCAGGTCGATTTCGCAAGGAGAAGACAATGGAGGTCTTGGCTTCGGGATCTGGGTCAGCAGCTTCCCTCGCCAGCGCCAGAAAACGCGTGTAGTTTGCGGGATTATCCTCAATCCCTTCCGCCAGGATCTCCATCCCATACACTTCCGCAGCCCTTTGTGATGCGATCGCCGCTGCCTCTCGGCGCTCTTGCTCAGCGATCAAGCGCGCACTCCCGGCCGTATCTTGCGAGGGTATGATCTCGACCTCCGACAGTTGACTCAACCATTGCTCGCACTGCGCCAATGCCTGTGGATGGGACATCACCTGGTGGATCTCAGCTAACTTCACTCCCGGTAACGCCATCAGACAGTGCCTTACTCTCAAATGATATTCGGCAACAATATGAAGGTCGTATCGCATGAGAAGATCATAATTACGATGTATGGAGCCAGCCAGGGAATTTTCAATGGGGATCAAACCGTATTCAACACTCCCACTCTGCACAGTAGTGAAGACATTCTCAAAAGTTACACAGGGGCGCATTTGTGTGCCAGAGCCCCAAAGTGCCAAAGCTGCCTCTTCGCTATATGCACCTGACTCACCCTGGTAGGCAACCGTCGTCATTCAACCATCCCTCCAATGACACACAAACTGAATAAGCGATTACAACAAAGTATCGAGTTGCCCAATGACCGCATCCCCCATTTCACTCGTGGAGAGATCACCGCCAAGATCCTTCGTCCTGCCACCTGAAGACAGGACAGCCGCAACAGCCTCTTCAACCGCTTTAGCTCCATCTTCTAAACCAAGTGAGTGCCGCAGGAGCATCGCCACACTGAGAATCGCCCCCAAGGGATTGGCAATCCCCTTACCAGCAATATCCGGCGCGGAACCATGAATGGGCTCGTACACCCCTAGCTTCCCCTCACCAAGTGACGCACTGGGAATCATACCCAACGATCCGGATAAGACAGAAGCTTCATCGCTCAAAATATCACCAAACATATTGCTTGTGACAAGGACATCAATGCTCGAAGCTGAGACAATAAGGCGCATGGCAGCCGAATCAACCAATTGGTGTTCAAATTCCACATCTGGAAAATCCCTTGCCACCTCATTAGCCACGAGGCGCCAAAGCCGCGAGCATTCCAGGATATTGGCTTTATCCACCGATGTCACCTTGCGTCGTCTGCCTCGTGCAAGCTGAAAAGCCAGTCGAACCACACGTCGTATCTCGCTCTCTGTGTAAACCATCGTATCAACCGCACGCAACTGACCCTGGTGCTGCTCTCGGTATCTCGGTTTGCCGAAATAAAGACCCCCTGTTAGCTCGCGCACAATCAACATGTCAACGTCCTCTACTTTCTCAGGCTTCAATGGACTGGATCCTGACAAACCCGGAAAAGCATGAACAGGTCTGAGGTTGGCATAGAGACATAGCTCCTGTCGCAACCTTAGGAGTCCCTGCTCTGGTCTTACGGGAGCCTGAGGATCATCCCATTGTGGTCCTCCAACCGCTCCGAGCAGAACGGCATCTGAATTCTGGCAGGCTTCCAATGAGTCAGGAGGGAAGGGGTCTCCCACCTGATCCATCGCACATCCCCCAATGAGATGCTCTTCAAACTCAAAACTGTGACCCTTTCTCTCAGCAACTGCTTCCAATACCCGATGACCTTGGGAAACAACTTCCAGACCAATCCCATCACCAGGTAAGAGGACTATTTTCGCGTCCATATAGGAATACCTTTCTAATCTGTTGGTTTCGATCCAATTTCAGGAAATGACGATCAAAATTGGGATGGTTCTCAACATTTGGTATGAAAATATGGCGGTTTATCCATCATTTGAGAACACCAAGCGTTCATTCAGCGATCATCATTCCATACTCGACGCTGTCAGCCAAAGCCAACCAGGAAGCTTCAATGATATTGGTAGAAGCGCCTACAGTGCTCCAGGATTGATGCCCATTGCGTGTGTCGATTAAGACCCGTGTTGTAGCTGCAGTGCCATTCTGGCCATCCAGGATGCGGACCTTGTAATCTACAAGTTGGAAATTCTTCAGTTTTGGAAAAACGGGAGTAAGAGCCTTTCGTAGGGCAGCATCGAGAGCATTGACAGGACCATTCCCTTCTGCGACTGTATGCAGCACTTCGTCGTCAACGACGATTTTCACCGTGGCCTCCGCAAATGTCCCCCGTCCCTGCCGGTGTTCTACGCTTACAGCGTAATCGATCAACTCGAAGGGTGGCATATAGTCTGGCGCCTGTCGTTTGAGCATGACAGCTACGGAAGCATCCGCAGCCTCAAAAGAGAAGCCCCGCGCTTCAAGTTCTTTAATGGCTCTGAGGACATTCGTAATATCCTCGTCAGCATCGACGTTCATGCCCATCTTCTCGGCATAGCTGAGCAAATTGCCCCGACCTGAAAGTTCGCTCACGACCACTCGTTTTTTATTACCCACAAACTCCGGGTCGATATGCTGATAGGATTGTGCATTTCGCCGCATGGCTGCAACATGGATTCCCCCTTTATGGGCAAAGGCACTTCGGCCGACGTACGCCATGTGGTCGTTGAGCGACAGGTTCGCAACTTCGCTCACAAAGTGTGCTACGTCCGATAACTCCCTCAATTTTCCTTCCGGAAGGCATCGCAATCCCATCTTGAGCTCCAGATCGGGGATAAGCGCGCAAAGGTTGGCATTCCCACAGCGTTCGCCATACCCATTGATGGTCCCCTGCACGTGGGTAGCACCCGCACGTACTGCTACCATAGTGTTCGCCACAGCCAGCTCCCCGTCATTATGGCTGTGAATACCGATGGGATAATCCAGCTTTTGACGGATGTGGCCTAAGGTTTTTTCGATTTCCCAAGGGACAGAACCTCCATTGGTATCACATAAAACAACAATCTCTGCACCGCCGCGAATGGCTGCCTTGAGCGTTTCCAATGCATACTCAGGATCGTCCTGGTATCCATCAAAAAAGTGCTCAGCATCATAAATCACACGCCGGCCATGATCGTGCAAGTACCTCAAACTTTCCTCAATCATGCGTAAATTTTCGTCCAGTGTGGCGCGTAATACTTCCAACACATGTAAAGTCCAGGTTTTGCCCACCAAAGTGCATACCGGCGTTTCTGCCTTTAGTAGAGCATGTAAATTTTCATCCTCCTCAACCCGAATACCACTGCGACGGGTCGCCCCAAAAGCCGCCAGATTTGCTTGCTGCCATTGGATGGACCTGATCTGAGCGAAAAAATCAACGTCCTTCGGATTGGAACCGGGCCATCCCCCCTCAATAAAGGTTACACCCAATTGATCCAGACGACGGGCGATGCGGATCTTATCCTCACAAGAGAGGGAGAAGCCCTCGCTTTGAGTTCCATCCCGCAAGGTAGTGTCATAGATATCAATCTGCGTTCGCTGAGAGGGATCACGATGGATCATGTTCTACCTCATAGGAGACAATGCGATCTTCCATGGAGAGCAAGTACTGCAACTGATCCACACCTCCCAATAGGCTGTTTTTTGAAAAGGTATCAATCGGGAATTCCACAGCCCGACCATCAGGCAACAGAAGACTCTGTTGAGCAAGATCAATAGTGAAGTTGACCAGGGGTACTTCCTCCACCATGTCAAAAAGGTCAACCAGAATCTCCTCATCCACAACCACCGGGAGTAGCCCATTCTTCAAAGCGTTGTTGTGGAAGATATCTGCAAAGGAGGTAGAAATCACAGCTCGGAAACCCCAACCCATCAACGCCCATGGTGCGTGCTCTCGTGAGGATCCGCATCCAAAATTATCTCCTGCAATGAGGATCTGACCTCCTTGAACTTCCTTACGGTTAAGGATGAATTCAGGGTTGGGAGATCCATCCTTCAGAAAGCGCCAATCGTTGAAGAGATTCTCCCCGAGACCCTCTTTGTTCGTGCCCTTCATGAAACGGGCGGGAATGATTTGATCCGTATCGATGTCATTTATTGGGAGGGGCACAGCTTGCGAAGTTATCCTGGAAAATTGCGCCATCGTATTCACCTCTCCTACATCAATGTGCGCGGATCCATGATTTGACCCGTGATAGCGGATGCTATTGCCGTTAGGGGAGAAGCCAAGAATGTCCGCCCTCCCTTTCCCTGCCGCCCCTCGAAATTCCGATTGCTGGTGCTTACCGCATACTGACCGGGTTCCAATTGATCGCCATTCATGCCGATACACATAGAACACCCTGGCTCACGCCACTCTGCCCCTGCCTGGATAAAACGCTGATGCAGACCTTCAGCTTCAGCCATCTTCTTAATTTCCTCTGAACCCGGTACGACCAGGACTCTCACTTTCTCGGACACCTTACGACCATCCAAGAGGGAAGTTGCCATACGCAAGTCAGTAATACGCGAGTTGGTGCAGGATCCCAGGAAGACCACATCGACTTTATGACCCAATAGAGGTTTTCCAGGTTTCAAATCCATATAGCGCAACGCTTTGATCAAGGCAGCCTTGCGCTCCGGATCCTTGACATGATCAGGATTCGGGATGGCTTCTGAAATCATAATTCCCATGCCAGGATTGGTGCCAAAGGTGATCATCGGTTCCAGGTTGGAAACATCCATTGTGATTGAACGATCATAGGTTGCGCACTCTTCGGAACCCAGCTGTCTCCATCGGCTCAAAGCCCTTTCCCAATCCTCTCCCTTGGGGGTATATTCACGGTCCGCGAGGTACTCGAAGGTGGTGTCATCCGGTGCGATCATCCCTGCCCGTGCTCCAGCTTCTATGGACATATTGCATACCGTCATACGACCTTCCATGTCCAAGGATCGGATCGCTTCACCGGTGTATTCTACAGCGTAACCTACCCCACCATTTATACCAATCCTGGCAATCAAGGCTAGGATAATATCCTTGGCTGTGACACCTGGATCTAATTTGCCCTCTATCCGAATTTCCATGCTTTGAGGTTTATGCTGCAGCAAACACTGTGTGGCGAGCACATGTTCGACCTCACTGGTTCCTATACCAAATGCCAGAGCCCCAAATGCTCCATGGGTGGAGGTATGGCTGTCCCCACAGACGATCGTCATTCCAGGTTGTGTCATCCCCAACTCAGGGCTAATCACATGAACGATCCCCCGATTTTCAGAACCAAGCTGGAAGAGGGGAATACCAAATTCCTGGCAATTCAGCTCAAGCTGCTTTAATTGAAATTCCGCTTGAGGATCCATCACCACCTGATTAAGCGGAAGGGTTGGAGTGGAGTGATCCATGGTAGCCAGCGATTTATCGGGCCGACGGACACGCAATCCCTTTGGTCGCAATCCGTCGAAAGCTTGTGGTGAAGTGACTTCATGGATCAGATGCAGGTCGATGTAGAGAATCGCAGGATAATCCGGTTCCTGAAAAACAACGTGATCTTCCCAAACCTTGTCAAAATGCGTTCGATGGTTCATTTCCGGTCTTCTGCTCATGGTTCTCCTTATTTTTCCTGATCAGCTCCCGGTTGCTCAAAGCCTCACAATTTATTCCTGGCTCATTTCCTGATTCACTTGCAAGGGAAATGGTACGAGCTTGGCGAAATTCCCTCGCCAATCTATAAGCAAATCCAGACATCCTTGAGCTTCTGAGGGTTGATGACCTCGTCCTAGTTCATCTGCGTAGGTCGTCAGTAGCTCATACAAGTTTTCTTCGTCTTGATCATCCACATCTTTAAGTAATACATTCGCACCACATGCGATCCGTCTCCGAATGGCTTCTCGATCATAATTCATTTGTGGTTGAAGACGAAGGTACAATACCCCTCCCGTCATACCCGCACAGATCCAAGGACCAGGATCCCCTAAGACAAGTACCCTGCCCGCGGTCATGTACTCGCATAAAAAACCTTTCACATTGGATCGTACCCCGATAAAACCTAAATGATCGTTAAGTGGTTGTTTGATCTTCCCACCAATGACAACATCTGCTCCAGATAGACGAATACATGCGCGCGAATCAGCGTCACCCTGCACAATCACCAATCCCCCGGTCGCACCATAAGCAAGACTCTTCCCAACGGAGCCATCGACAAGCTCACCATCATTGTTATACCCATTAAGGATGACCACTTTTCCGCCGCTCATGCATTTTGCGACACCATCCTGTGCTCCACCCTCTACCGTGATGTAGATCGGATGAGTGTTGTAAGCTCCAAGACCATTGCCTGGTACCGAACTTGAATAGAATCGTAAATTGGCTTCCCGAACGTGATTCCCATCCCCGTTGACACCATTAACCGGCTGCCTCCAGGATTCGCTCATGCCACCCACACCTCCGTGGCCGGGTTTCCATAGCCAATCCTGACGGTAGCGAGTCAAAGCACCTGCCAGGTGAGTCCCCAAGGCCCGATCAACCGGGGTCACTTTGTCATCTTCAAAAATGATTTTTTCTTCCCCATTCAGGGCGGTT
>MGNI01000111.1:25479-25781 GCA_001795115.1 Chloroflexi bacterium RBG_16_48_8
TGATCGTTGTCCTGTATCCGGTGATTGTGAAACGATTTCCTCCAGCTTGTCTATTTTCACTGGGGTCAGCATTTCGGTTAAATCCAGTTGGGCATGATGGGAAACCTGTTCTAAAAGATCAGCTCTTCCAACCAAATCCTGAGTCCTAGAAAAACCAAGATTGGCTGTGATCTCTCGTAAGCTCTCACCTAGTCCCAGGAAGAAATTTACAAGGTTATCCACCGCTTGATCGAAATTCCGGGGTTGAAAGCGTTTGAGACCATGTGCTTCTGCCTGTAACGCTTGTTCAATCTGTGTGGCAA
>MGNI01000112.1:0-5059 GCA_001795115.1 Chloroflexi bacterium RBG_16_48_8
AGACCATCCGCTACTGCTGCCAGATGCGGAGACAATCCAGTGGCTGGGTTTGTTGCCCATCCTGAACGACCTTCGTTGATCTCATCCCTCAGCTTGAGAGCTTTACTGCGCCGATCGGCAGCTTTTGCAATCCCGCGTGAAACCGGGATGAGCAACCCATAACCATCCGATCGCAACCCAGCCTGGAGGGCAATCTCCAAATCTCCGCCTTGTGTACCAACCCCTGGTGCCAGGATCCACAGATCAGGTGCGGATGATCGAACTGCAGCCAGAGCAACCGGGTCGGTAGCCCCTACCACAAGCCCAAGGTTATTGAGGCGGTTCCAGGCTATCGCTCGACGGGCAAGATGGACATAGAGCGGCTCCCCACCCGCGACCCTTAGACCCTGAATCTCATACGCACTAGGATTGGATGTTTTACATAACATGAAGACCCCATGCTGTGGATCTGCCAGCATCGGCTCGAGAGAATCCCACCCCAAATAAGGGCTCACCGTAACCGCATCCGCTTGGAGCACATCAAAGACGGCTTTGGCATAGGCACGAGCCGTGGAAGCAATGTCTCCTCTTTTCGCATCCAGGATGACCGGGATTCCCTTTGGGATAACCTGGATAACCTTGCCAAGGACTTCCATTCCACCTGGACCCAGCGCCTCAAAAAAGGCGCTATTGGGTTTGAAAGCACAGGCATAATCAGCCGTCGCTTCAATGATCTGACTACAAAAAGAGAAAGCAGCTTGTGGACTGTTCTCAGAGAGGAATTCTGTATGTGGATCCAGACCTACACAGAGAAGAGAATTCGATTCCCTGGCTCTTTCTTCCAATCGGAGAAAAAATGGAACGGACATCACAAACCTTTCGATCCATGAGTTGATAGGTTGATAAGTTGAAAAGTCAACAAGCAGCGACTTGAGAATGAACTCGAACCGATGAAGGATGTGACTGCATCACTGGTTATCTTGTCGGCTTTTTGACTTATTGACTTATTCACTTTTTGACTTATTGATCCGTTGATTTGCTAACTCATCGACGCATTTCATGCTTTACCAAGTACCATCGCCAGCAAGGCCATTCGTACATACAGCCCACACTCCATCTGGCGGAAATAGGCCGCACGCGGGTCCTCATCGACCTCCATGCTAATCTCGCCCACACGTGGGAGGGGATGCATGACGACCATCTCGTCTTTGGCCTTCTCCAGCGTCTCCGGCGTAATGACAAATACACCCTTCACCTTTTCATAATCCTCCAGATTCTCAAAACGTTCCTTCTGAACGCGTGTGACATAAAGGACGTCGGTCTCAGCCAGGACTGGTTCCAAAGAAATGAACTCCTTTTGAGAAACCCCCTTCCCTGCTAATTCTTCAACTAATGCGGGTGGCATCCGCAGGATTTCAGGTGAGACATAATTAAGCCGCACAACGAAAAGGGAGAGCAAGCGAGAGAGGGAATGCACTGTTCGTCCGTATTTCAAATCCCCAAGCATGGTCACTGTCAACCCGTCCACTCGCCCTAATTCTTCCAGGATCGTGAACAGATCGAGCAGAGCCTGGGTGGGATGCTCACCCGTTCCATCCCCAGCGTTGATGATAGGTTTACGAGCATACTTAGCTGCCAACGCCGACGAGCCAACTTCCGGGTGACGCAAGACGATAACATCCGCATAACATTCAAGGGTCCGGATGGTATCTGGAAGGGATTCGCCCTTGGCGACGGATGAGTATGTCACCTCGTTGATGGGGATCACGCTCCCTCCCAACCGTTCCATCGCTGAAAGAAAGGAGGAGGATGTACGGGTCGAGGGTTCATAGAATAGGTTTGCTAAAATCTTGCCTTTGAGCAGGTCGAACGTTCCAACCCTCTCCACCATTGCCCTCATCTCTTTAGCGACACCAAAAATGTATTCCAAATCATTTCGGCTGAATTGTGAGACAGACAGAATATCCCTTCCATAGAAGGGTGCCTCCCGATGATCTCCCAAAGGAAGGTGAGGGCTCAAAACGCGCCTTACATTGGGGGGAACAAAAGTTGCCATAGATGCCTCCTGAAAATGGAATGGTTAGTTAGCAAACATCAAATCCATGCCGTAGCCAGCCGATGCGCGCACTTCGCTATCCTTATAAACCACATTCCCACGCAAGGTCACTTGACGAACCTTACCCCTTAACTTCATGCCTTCAAATGGCGTCCAACCGCAGCGTGAATGGAAGTTGGCTGCACGGACCTCCCATGAGGCCCCCGTATCCACTTGCACTTCCGTCTCAGGCTGTTCCGGCAGATGGAAGATCCGTCGTGGATGGGTAACCATGCGAGCCATAAGATCCTCGAGGCTCAGTCTCTTCTCCTTTACTGCTGTCAGGAGAAGCCCCAAGGCGGTCTCCAAGCCTGGAAAACCGGGAGGAGGGTTGTCTGAGTCTTTCTCCTCCAAAGTATGAGGGGCGTGGTCTGTCGCAAAACAATCGATAAACTCAAGATTGTCCCAAAGAGCTTGTTGATCCTTCTTGGTCGCCAGTCGCGGTCGAACTTCACTTCGATTAGCACCGATGTGGGGGATGTCCTCCTCGGATAAGAACAGATGATGGGGTGTGACCTCGCATGTTACGGGATAACCTTTCTCCTTGGCTGCGCGGATAAGGATGATTTCGTCCTTACGACTCACATGGCAGATATGAAGTGGCTTTGAATGTAAACCTGCCAAAAGCAAAATCGCAGCCAGACTTATTCCCTCAGCATGTGCCGCAATGGGTTTCGTATGCGGCCATTTTGAAACATGATCATAAAGCACATTCAAGCTATCCAAACGGAGCGAACCATAGGTCTGATCAAGGTACATTTTCAGTCCACATACCTGATGAGACTGCTCTATAGCTGAATCCACATTCTCTACACCAGCGCCCAAATAAAGGGCGTAGTCGCAATAGGCCTTCGATTGCGCTGCCCTTTGGGCAAGTGCCAAACTGGCCTGATCGGTGAGCGGGGGTTGGGTATTGGGCATCGCCAGAACGGCGGTGAAACCACCAGCTAACGCAGCTGCTGTTCCACTCCCGAAATCCTCCTTATGTGGGGAACCAGGTTCACGCAGGTGCACATGGGGATCGATCAAACCGGGTAGTCGAAGCAACATACACATCCTCCGGAAGGGAATTGGCCAATAACACCAACAACGTGGAAGGCACATGTTCCCTCATCGCTACATCCCTTTGAAAAAACTGAAGGCTTTCCACAATGGGAACAGGCAAAAAAAGAGAGCCTGACGGCTCTGCTTGTGAGGGAAAAAAAACCTGCCTTTGGGCTTTAGCCCCGGGGCAGGCAAATGTAAACGTCACAAACTGTTCACTTATTGACATCATTCAATCTCGCAAATTGTATGGAAAAGGTGAAATATGTCAAGGGTGATGCAGGTATTACTCATCTCTTCAGGGTGATGATCCCATTTCAATCCAGACTAGTTTTGGAGCAATTTTAGGATAGTAGCAACCATCCTATCATGGTTTCCAGGTTGAATTTCGAGAAGCACCACATTGGGTAATGCTTTGATCCTATCCGTGAACGGCAGACTTCTTTTTACGATGGTCCCAAGAACATCGACATCCCCATCCAATAAATCCATCAAAACCTGACGAAAGCTTTCGGACAAGATCTCCATCGGTCCGATCTCATCCACAATAGCGAGAGTCCTTGTTTCCAAGGCATATCGCAAGCTATTCACCCCCAATTCTTCCAGTGCATCCAGGTCAACCCCATACTTACCGATACGTGGAACACCACGGAGCTTAATATGGGCAAGAATACCTTCGCGACCATCCATCGTGATCATTTTAAATCCCTCCCGATTTCCCCCTTCACGGACCTCTTCAGTTATGAATCCGCTCACTTCTCGAGTAAGGCAGGATACGACCTTTTGGATGGCTGTTGTTTTTCCAGAACCTGGTGCACCCGTTAGGAAAATCGATTTTCCCATTGGACCTCCGTGATAAGGGAATGCTCGGTCAACCGGAGGTGATTCACCCCGCTTCTATTCATCTAATGGATGATGTTCCTTGATCAATTGAAAACTGGTAATTGCTCCCATGCCTGCGGCGATACTTCCGGAAAGAAATGTTGCCAAGGGGGTCCACCTCTCCCATAAAAATCCCCCTAATGCGGATCCCATGATCATACCGCTATCTTCAAAGACCCCGTACATCCCGATCGCGGTTCCCTGTTTGTTTTTGGGAACACTTTCCGAAAGCAATGCCACTGCTGCCGGTCCAAAGAGAGCAAAAGACAGTGAGAAGGTGACCACGAAAATGACAAGCATGGGGTAGTTATTTGTAAAAGCCATTCCCAGAAAAGAGCCTGCTGAACCAAACAAACCGATTGTTATGAATAGCTTCTTACTCCTGCGATCAGCCAACCTGGCCAGCGGAATGACCGCCAGAAGATTCACAAACCCTTGAATACTAAACAACGCGCCTGCTCCGAATGCATCGGTTCCAATGACTTGGGTGGATAAAAGAGGCATGTAGGTTAGGAAGATGGAAAAAGCGAAGTGATGCAAAGCTGCGATAATGCCTTGAATCCCCACAAAGCGGAATATCACCTGACGTATAGAAAGAGGTGCTTCTTCAATGGAGCGAGAATCAGCAACCCTTTCCTCCAATTGTGAGGATCTTAATCGTTTCAAGCTGGCAACGAAGAGAAAACCGCCCAAGAGCGGTCCCAGTACAGCAACCATCAACGCCGGGGAATATCCCCATTGGTCCACAATCGCCCCACCGATGACACTTGAAACACTCCTGGTTCCAGAAAATAGGGCTATGAGGATTGCCATGGAAGAGGCACGCTCCGAGGGGAGTGAATGCACTGCGATATACCATCTTCCAGTGATGAAAATAGCAGCACGGGAAAATCCCAAGAAGAAGAAAAGGATGAAAAAAAACGGTAGACTATGGATTACCAGAAAGAGGCTGGTCAAACCTGCTACCAGAAAAGTCCCTGTAAATAACGCTGGGCTAAGACCAACTTTATCAATCACCCTCCCCCAGGTCATTTCACCGATAGCCACCGCGATCATCTG
>MGNI01000112.1:5072-6566 GCA_001795115.1 Chloroflexi bacterium RBG_16_48_8
CTTCCTGAGCATGAATGCCCAACGCGGTCAGATACAGTGGAAGGATGGGCATCAGGATGCCAATGGAAGTGAGAACCAAGCCATAAATACCTAAAACCCTAGCCTTATCACCGCGTTTTGATTCCATCACATCCCTGGCCATGTTACTCTTAGTCCGATCAAGCTCATCGATGTTTCTAATTGTAAAAAAATATTGACAAACTTCATTCTGTCGACGGCAAATTATAAACCCATCCCATCGAAGGAAAATCGGAATTGGTCTGTACATCCAACAGATGTTGCATAAGGAATGGATAGAGGCTAACTCTCTAAAGAGTGATCAGGGTCCTTTAGGGATGGCAAGCTCATGCTTTAAGAACCCGCGAAGATGATTGGCGAAATCGGAAGCACCCAATGAGATGATCATCTACCATGCCGACGGCCTGCATGAAGGCGTAACAAATGGTGGTCCCTACAAATTTAAATCCCCTCCCTTTTAGATCCTCTGCCATCGCTTCCGACTCGGGGCTGGAGGTTGGCACCTCCTCCCAGCATATCGCACCTCGTCCCTTGAGCGTTCGGAAGTCCGTAAAGCGCCATATGTATTCATCAAAGGAGTTAAAAGAGTCCTGGATGTTTAAGAAGGCTTTGGCATTGTCGATCGTTGCCTCGATCTTGAGTCGATTTCGGACAATCCCAACACTGGATAGAAGCCGTTCAATGTCCTCCTCTGAATATCCAGCAATTTTCTTTGCATGAAAACCATTGAAAGCACGTCTGAAGTTCTTTCTTTTATTGAGAATGACCCGCCAAGAAAGACCAGCTTGGAAACAATCCAGGATGAGATGCTCAAACAATAATCGGTCATCGTGGACGGGCACACCCCATTCCTCATCGTGATAGGCTGCCATCAAGGGATCACCCTCCCCGAAGCAGCGAATCCTATCCTCAATCATCTCCCTCTCCTTACACCCATGACCGAATCAGATCTCTTCCTACGAAAAGACAGCCAACCCGGTGAATCTTACTTGCATCCTTAAAGTGAGTTTCGCAAGTGACCTTTAACCTTAGTTAGATGCCACTCGCACGACAGTTACACCTTCACCCCCTTCGCCACTATGACCTGCCTCAAAGGAGACAACAAGGGGATTACCCTGAAGTGCCTGGCGTATAGCCTGACGTAGTCGCCCTGTTCCTTTCCCATGAATCACACGGATCATTGGCAATCCCGCTACAAAGGCTGCATCTAAGTGTCTTTCAAGTTCTACAAGAGCATCTTCCACTACAAACCCACGCAAATCAAGCTCAAGTGGCGGAGCTTGCACAAGATGCTCTTCTACTTTTTTAGAACGCTTACCTGTACCTGTGCCTTTGCCTTTGCCAATCCTTTCTTGTGAACCCCCCTTAGGGACATCTAAATAAGTAAGCTCGTCCAATCCAGCTCGCACCCTGAGGCGACCGATTTGCACCTCTGCATCGTTCTGGCTGAGACTTGTAATCACCCCAATCGCATCA
>MGNI01000112.1:6620-6994 GCA_001795115.1 Chloroflexi bacterium RBG_16_48_8
AAGGGGGAGAATAGCTTCCTCGAAAACCTCCTCCAGTTCGTCGATGTCGCTTTCGGTCCCCTTAAGGACCTCCAGGGGTTGTCTGGCAGCCGCCAATCGTCTACGTAGAATGCTGACTTCAGCCCTCAGATTTTCTAACTCAGCCTCACCTACCTCTCGCGCTTCCTCCAGTACCTTCCGTCGCTCCTCTTCAATTTCATTCAGGCGGCTCATTAATTGTTCTTGAGATTTTTCCACCTTTTGACGAATATCCTCAGCTTCTGCCAACCTCTGACGGGTGGCTTCCCGTTGGCGATAGATCTCATCCAACAGACCATCCGCCTGAAGTTCCTCAGGGGAGATCATCTTACGAGCACGCTCAACGATTGCCTTTT
>MGNI01000112.1:7012-8337 GCA_001795115.1 Chloroflexi bacterium RBG_16_48_8
AGTGCATTGGAGCGACCTGGCAACCCAATCATCAAACGGTACGTTGGTTGGAGGCTCTCCAAATCAAACTCAACACTGGCATTGCACGCACCGGGCGTGACATGCGCGAAGGCTTTCAATTCGGGATAATGAGTTGCCACAAGCGTGGTCGAAGGTACGTTAAGGAATTCCGAAAGAAGAGCCCGCGCCAGTGCGGCGCCCTCTTGCGGGTCTGTGCCAGCGCCAAGCTCATCCAGCAAAACCAGCGATTGTGGTCCTGCCAATGTAAGGATCCGAATGATGTTGGTGATATGGGCGGAGAAGGTGGATAAGGACTGCTCGATGGATTGTTCATCACCAATATCCGCATAGACTCCGTCAAAGAGCGAAAGCTCCGAACCGGATTCTACCGGGAGATGCAATCCACACTGCGTCATGATCACCAGCAAACCCGCTGTCTTTAAAGCCACTGTTTTGCCCCCAGTATTAGGACCGGTGATGACCAAGGCGTAGATTTCGCCCTCTAACCGCAGATCGATCGGCACAACTTGTTCCGGCTTTAAGAGTGGATGCCTTGCAGCGATGAAATGCAAGTGTGAACCCGGGTGAATTCCATCCATTTTGGATGGCCATGGACGCAGAATGGGTTCGCTGGCATCAAGTTCTTCTGCATAACGGGCTTTGGCAAAAGCTAAATCCAAGGTTGCAAGCGTTTCAACGGCCCCCTTGATTTCCATTGCATGCATACCTACCAGATGTGAAAGTTCAGCCAAAATTCGACGTATCTCATCGCGCTCTGCCAGCTCGAGCTCACGAACCTGGTTGTTGAGATCCACAACCGACAGTGGTTCTACAAACAGCGTAGCTCCTGAAGATGAACGATCATGAATGACCGACCGAATCCGCCCTTTAAACTCTGCTCGAAGTGGGAGTACAAATCTCCCATCTCGTTGGGTAATGATCGGTTCTTGAAGCATATGAACGATATCAGGATTGGTCACTAATTTCTGTAATTTTGAAGTCAAACGCTCTTGTGTGATAAGGAGATCTCGTCGTATCGTCGCTAATGCCTCCGAGGCATTATCCACCACGTTGCCTCGCTCATCGAGCGTATTGGAAATG
Source organism: Chloroflexi bacterium RBG_16_48_8 (assembly GCA_001795115.1). GTDB lineage: Bacteria > Chloroflexota > Anaerolineae > Anaerolineales > E44-bin32 > MGNI01. Next base: position 8,114 of record MGNI01000112.1, read on the forward strand.
GCGTCCACAAGGCCTGGCACAGTTTCCAGCTCTTCCGCTCTTTGAGCCAGCAGAGGTGACCGACCTCTTGAATTTTCCAGAAGCCGTTTTATATTTCTCGCTGAAACCATCGTCGCCTTGATATCCAGCAGATCAACCGGATCGAGAACCGCATTTCGACTTGCAGCTTCTACCTTAGGGCGCACATCATGCGCCCCGCCAATGGACAATCCCGGATTGATATT
>MGNI01000112.1:8343-11612 GCA_001795115.1 Chloroflexi bacterium RBG_16_48_8
AAAGCGGCTTTCTGTGGTTTCCTTCAGACGAATTTGGACCTCTTGAAGATCCGTCGATGGCACCAAGGACAGCGCCAATTCTTTGGACGCTGAAAAGGCAGCATATCCTGCCAGCCTCTCCAGAATGATCGGTAATTCTAGTGTGTCAAGTGATTTCGCGTCCATCACAGATGGCAGTGTAACATGTTTTTGTTTATTTTTAATCCATCAACTTCGCATTTCTTTCAGATGAACGCTACGGAATTCTCAAGATTCGATATAATCACTTCAATGAGCCTCCAAGATAGGACATCTTTCCTCTCATTTCAGAGGGCTTTTTTCCCATCGATGTAAGCATTCGAGCCAATCATTGGGCATATCAGATTCAACCAAGTGGGAAAAACAGCAGCGAATGTTTCGACATATCTGTCGCAATTTTACCTTTTTGATCTACCTTACCGGCTTAGAAATCGAAAAGGGCTCTATACCTTCAGATACTGCAGATATAACACCATGTAGGTTTCGAGGCTTTGGGCGAGTAAGGATGGCAAGTGCTGAACTTAGATCGGAATCATATTCGAACTTTGTTTTTATAAAAAAAGAGGATGGGGATTGAAAAAGTCGGCCAGCTGAGTTATGATCGCTTGGTCACATCAGGGCATTCCATTAATTGCTGCTGCCATATCAATTACTTCACTCGTCGAAGGTTGCTTTGAAAAGGATTATGCTATGACGGGCAGAAAGAACATCAGCCACGTAAAAGACCCTTCATTCAAACCTATGATGCGGAGCCTGGCACTCGAACTCATGATCTATGGACCATTGGTTACAATCTACTTCCTCGTAGTCTTCGCCTTCGCCAAGGATCTATTGGTGCGGATGTACCACGAAATCCTTGTAGTCTATTCCGTAGTGGCTTTACTGATGATTGTCGCCCAGGGTGTCCTGCTCGAAGCCCTCACATCCTGGCTTCTGCGAAAGATTGGATTGAGGCACTAAGCGATGGAATTTCCTATTTCGGGTGTTGTCATTAACCCCTTTATCCTTGCACTGACCGGATTTTTCGTCGGTGTTCTGGGGGGTTTCTTCGGGGTTGGAGGTGGTTTCCTGGCAGGTCCACTCATGTTCTGGGCAGGTGTTCCCATCAATTTCGTTGTGGGCACAGATCTGGCTCACATGACCGGCAAGTCCATCGTCTCTGCTCGCACCCACCGCGCCCTTGGTCATGTCGACCTCCGTCTTGCAGGGCTTATGATCATCGGAACGATCCCTGGTGTGGAGCTTGGGGCGCAACTGATCGAACGATTGAAAGCGGTGGGAAACATCGAAGAAGTTGTCGGGATTTCGTATGTGGTGATCCTGATCGCTATCGGCATCTTCACCGCCTGGGAAAGCGTCCGGGCACTGCGATCCAAACACATGGACCGACTCGATGTCCAGGAGGTTGTGGGAGTAAAAAGCCTCATCCATCGATCCCGCTTGCTTCGCATACCACCATTCATTCGATTACCCGTATCAGGCGTGGAAGAGGTATCCACTTGGGCGATCATCCTTGTTGGATTGGTAACTGGCGTCTTGGCTGGCTTTCTTGGAGTGGGAGGCGGGTTCCTGAGAATGCCACTGATGGTCTATGTCCTTGGCATTCCAACCCATGTCGCAGTTGGAACAGATCTTTTCGAGATTATCATCTCTGCCGGTTTCGGAACCATTACCCATGCTCTGAAGGGTAATGTCGATGTCCTCATTGCTCTCACAATGCATACTGGTGCAGCTATTGGTGCCCAGATCGGTGCGAATGCAACACGCTACTTCTCTGGACCTGCCATCCGGATGCTGTTTTCATTTTTGCCCATCGTCGCCGCTATTCTGGTCCTGCTGCGGTTGGGAATCTGAAACGAGGGAGGTTTGAGGGTTACATCAATGAAGGATAGAAAACAAGCGCTTATCTGCATTGGAGATCGGCCTCGCGATGAAAAAGCTCTTGTATTTACTCAGAAGATCGTTCAAGCCTACGATCTCCACCCTACTTTTCTACACATTCTACCGCACGGATCTTCACTTCAAGAAGGCGAAGGCTTATTGCAATCAGCCCGTGAAAGTATTTCCTTAGAAAATGCTGAGATTCGATGCGTGGAAGGCCTTACAAGAAAAGAGATCGCCAATGAGCTAAAAAGACAGGATTACCACCTCGTAATCGTTGGAACTTCAGCGCGTGTTCCTGGTTCACACCCATCTCCTCTCAGCCGACATCTTGCCAATAGCGTTCACACCAGTGTGCTTCTGATTCGTAACCCGCCCGAAGAAATATGCAACGTCCTGATTTGCACCGGCGGCCACCCCGAATCCGCCAACGCCATCGAATGGGGCATCCATCTCGCCAAAAAGACAAACGATCAAGCCACAATCCTGCACGTCGTTTCAAGCCCTCCCGCAATGTACAACGGACTGGAAGAAATTGATGAAGACCTATCCGAAGTGCTCGCTCGTGATGTCCCTCTCTCTCATCACCTGAAATATGCTGCTCGTTTAGCGAAAGAAGCTGGTGTCCAGGCGAAGCTTGAACTCCGACACGGGCTTGTTATTGAAGAAATTCTCAGATCTACTGAAGTCGATTCCTATGATCTGGTTGTTCTTGGCGCCCCGAAACCACGGTCCATCTCCAACCAAATACTCCTGGGAAGAATCGCGCCTAAGCTCCTCGCAAGCACACTTCGTTCAACCTTGATCGTTCGAAGGAAGTTGGCATAGGGCTCTGGCTACAACATCCTTGAGGCTTCTGATCAAACCCTTTTCTTGTGACCCCTTGCCAATGCAGATACCCGACAGCTTAGAGGCTGTCATTCATCACTTCACGCATGAACTTTTTACATTCAAAATACAATCACGGTTTATGTAAACAGGATAATCATTTGAAGATGTACAGTTCGGATTCAATATACACATCCTTAAAGCCTGTTCTTAAATTCGTGAAATAACTATCTTTGGATTCGTAGATGCTGATAGGAAACGGAGGGGAATCATGAAAGACCTTACCGCTGCATTTCTCGAGTTGGTCCGGAGGACAGCAACGGATCTGCCCCCGGACGTCGAGAGTTCACTCATCGCAGCCAAGGATCGAGAAGAACCTGGTTCAGCTTCTGAAGAAGTGATCGAAACCATCCTCCAGAATGTCGCCCTTGCCAGGGAGAACTCCACACCTATCTGCCAGGACACAGGAACACCCATTTTCTACGTCCAGCACCCAGAGGGGATGAGCACCCGAAAGTTAACGAAAGAAATCCGTGAAGCAG
>MGNI01000112.1:11675-14588 GCA_001795115.1 Chloroflexi bacterium RBG_16_48_8
TTAACAGCGGGAATAACCTCGGAGATGATGCCTTTCCAACAATCCACTTCAGGGAAGTGGAGGGGGAGAGCCTGATTGCGGATCTCATCCTCAAAGGGGGAGGCTGCGAGAATGTGAGCGCACAATACTCTCTCCCCAATGCTCAATTGGGCGCCGGTCGCGACCTGGAGGGCGTTCGGAAAGTGGTATTGGATTCCGTCTTTCAAGCCCAAGGAAAAGGATGTGCTCCGGGCATCCTCGGCGTCGCAATAGGCGGCGATCGAGGCTCCTCCTATTACGGATCAAAAGAAGCCCTGTTCCGCTCTATGGAGGATGTAAACCCAGACCCCAAGTTGGCGGATCTCGAGCTGCAGTTGACAGATCAAGCCAATCAGCTTGGAATCGGTCCCATGGGTTTTGGTGGGAAAACAACTGTCTTGGGTGTGAAAATAAGTGGAATGTATCGCTTACCAGCCAGTTATTTCGTCTCCATTGCGTATATGTGTTGGGCTCACCGTCGAAGGCGAATGATCGTCCATGACGACGATGTGACCTACGAATAAGGAAGAGGGCCATGCATAAACTAACTGTACCCATTTCTGATGAAATGATCCGCCAACTCAATGTTGGTGACACCGTATCCTTAAGTGGAGCCATCATCACCGGGCGAGATGCAGCCCATAAATGGATGATTGAAACCTTTATCATAAAGACACAAGAGCCGCGAGGTGATGACCTGGAGGTTTATGAAGCCATCAAACCACTGCTGAAAGGAGGCGCTATTTATCACTGCGGACCTGTTGTTGCCGGTTTGGAGAGCGGCGAGTACCGCTTCGTTGCAGCCGGACCAACAACAAGCACCCGCGAAGAACCCTATCAGGGCGATGTCATGCGCCATTTCAACGCCAAAGCTGTGATTGGAAAAGGCGGTATGGGGCCTAAAACCCTCAATGCCTGTCAGGAGGTGCCTTGCGTTTATCTGCATGCGATTGGTGGCGCGGCCTCCCTCATCGCACAATCGGTTCAAAACGTGCTGGGAGTCCATAAGCTTGTTTTTGGTGTTCCCGAGGCGATGTGGGTTATCGAAGTGCTGGATTTCCCTGCTGTTGTGACAATGGACTCCCATGGTAAGAGCCTGCATCAAAGCATAAAGAACCAATCAAAAGAGGTTTTGAATAAACTTCTAAACCAATGATTCTCGCTTAAACAGCTTTCGGCGATGCCACAAACCCGAATATCCATCAACATATGACTGGCGCGTTAGCAAGGTTTGCGACAACAGTACCACCCAAAGCTATTGGGATGGCGATACCCTGCCAGACGATGTGAATATTGATGCAGCGAGAGAGCAAGGCACTTCGCTGCAAACCCGTTTGAGTGGGTTTAATATTCCAAGCCTTTTCTGACCTTGGCGCTCATCCAGGGTAAGCACCTAGCAAATACTTCAACTCTTGCATCGGGATCTTCTCCTTGATTCGGTTCTCAATCCCAAGGATGATCCCGTTTTTTCTCCTCGCCAGTCTTACTATCTCACATGTATCTGAACTAAATCATCCAATCAAAAATCTAAAAATATGGAAGGAAAATTAGTTCCGTTACATGATGTGACCATTTTATATAAATCATTTCTTATTGACAAGACACTCGAATTATTTTAGAGTAGCTTTTGTTTATACATGGAGGAGGATCCTTATGGCTCGCATATATGAATACCAGGGAAAGCAGTTGCTCAAGGAATCAAAGGTCCCAATCCCTCTAGGTGAGATGGCGACAAGTCCGCAGGAAGCCAAAAAAATAGCCGAGAAGATAGGGAAGCCTGTTGCTGTTAAGTCGCAGATCTGGGCCGGAGGGCGTGGGAAGGCCGGCGGTATTAAATTCGCTGAAGATCCTCATGATGCCGAGATCGTGGCGAAACAGATCCTGGGGTCAGAAATCAAAAACCTGAGGGTTGAAAAGGTACTGGTGGAAGAAAAGTTAGATATCGAGAAGGAATATTATGTCGGCGTGATCATTGATGCCTCGAGGGAAGTAAGAGCCCCTGTGGTGATGTTTAGCACGGAGGGTGGGGTGGATATTGAATCAGTACCCCAGGAAAAGATTGCTCAAATGACCGTGGATGTCCTCCGAGGATTCCGCCTCTATGATGCTCTGAATCTTTGTGTAAAGCTGAAGGTTCCTACCAATGTTCTTCCTTCCATTGCTCAAGCGATCATGGGTTTGTACCAAACGTTTAAGAATTACAACTGCCGGACGGCGGAGATCAATCCACTCGTTTTGACGAAAGGTGGAAAAATTCTCGCCGCTGATTGCCGCATCGCCATTGACGATTCTTCCGTATTTCGCCATCCCGAGTTGGGGATCGACGTGGCCCGCGAAGCCCCTACACCTCCCACCGAGTTCGACAGGATTGCATGGGGGATTGAAGAGGGGGATCTCAGAGGGACCTGTTATATTGCCCAGATGGATCCGGACAGGAAAGGGCTGGGCTACGTTGGCTACCACGGAATAGGTGGAGGAGGAGCCATTTTAGGTGTGGATGCCCTGAACCGCCAGGGACTCAAGATCGCCAACTATGCGGATACGAGTGGAAATCCGACCGCTGCAAAAGTATACCGGGCGGCCAAGGTCATTCTTTCTCAGCCCGATATTGAAGGATACATGCTCGGTGGGTTTATTATGGCGAATCAGGAACAGTGGCACCATGCCCACGGTGTGGTGAAAGCCCTGCGGGAGGAGCTTCCCAAGAGACCCGGCTTCCCTTGTGTGATTCTGCTTTGTGGAAATAAGGAAAAGGAATCCATAGAGATTCTGAAGGAAGGAATGGCTGACTTGCAGAAGCAAAATCCGATCGAAGTCTACGGAAATGACAAGGTGTATGAAACGGAGTTCTTGGCAAAACGGATGAGGGCACTGGTAGACGAGTATCGCCAAAAA
>MGNI01000112.1:14642-18197 GCA_001795115.1 Chloroflexi bacterium RBG_16_48_8
CAAAGAGCGGGATTCAGGTACAAATGTCTAGCTTAAGGCAAAGTTTAGAGATTTATCAATCGCATGTGGTAAAGGAGGAATGAGCATGCATTTTGAAGAGAGAACGATCAAGGTCATTATCGACGAAAGCAAATGCGTCGATTGCAAAACCCACGCATGTGCTGCAGGATGCACACTTTTCGATCGAGGGATCCTGGTTATCAAGGATGGAAAACCTGCCCTGAGTGGGGATGAGGAGTTAACCAAACGTGTGGGGACCGAATGTCTCGCCTGCGAATACGAATGCTGGTTCAGAGGAAACAAGGCGATTACGATTGAAGCCCCGATCCCGGGATTAGAGGAGTACAAGAAGAAATACGGAGTCGTTTAAGAATTTCAGATTTTAGATTTAGGATTTTTCAATCCGCAATCTGCGATCTGAAATTGAATTGGAGTCAGTGAAGATGGCCATTCTACTTGAAAAGAATACGACGATTTTAGTTCAAGGAATTACTGGAAGGGAAGGTTCGGCAAGGGCTGCTTTTATGAAAGGTTACGGCACCAAAGTAGTGGCTGGGGTGACACCTGGAAGAGGTGGAGAAGAAGTATCAGGAATCCCTGTCTTCAATACCGTCGAAGAAGCTGTAAGGGCGAAGGGTCCAATCGATGCAAGCGTGACCTTTGTTCCTGGTCCGGCGCTGAAGGAAGCGGTTTTCGAGGCATTGGATGCCGGAATCAAGTTCCTTGTGATGCCCGTAGAAAGAGTTCCCCTATACGACATTCTTGAAATGATGGCTTACGGAAAACAGAAAGGTGCCCGATTACTGGGACCAGGATCCATTGGCATTATCAGTCCTGGCATCGCAGCCGCTGGCTGGCTCGGAGGGACTCCTGAATTCGCCAGAAAGGTTTTTGTCCCCGGACCTGTCGGAGTCATTTCAAGAAGCGGGGGACAGTCCGGTACAGTACCGTGGGCCATTCAACAGGAAGGCCTTGGTGTGACCACGGTCGTGCATATCGGGACAGAGCCGGTTCTAGGTCAATCCATGGGCGACATCTTGCCCCTTTTTGAGGCGGATCTGGATACAAAGGCCGTCGCGATCTTTGGTGAAATTGGTGGTCCTTATGAAGAAGAGGCGGCTGAATCCGTGAAAACAAAGAAATTTACGAAGCCCCTTGTTGTTTACGTCGCCGGAGCATGGGCTCCGGAAGGGATGCGTTTCTCCCATGCTAGCAGCATTATCGAAAGGGGAAAAGGGTCGGCAAAAGATAAGATCAAATTCCTCAAGGAAGCCGGCGTCCACGTGGTCGATCGGCCTGATCAGATCGCTCCAACCCTCAAAAAATTACTCGAGGCATAAAGAACAACGTGAAATCCGAGGCACAAATTTCCGTGAGACCGTGAGGCGCGAGTTGCAAAAAGAATAACCCCTTACGCCTAACGCCTCACCCCTGACGTGTTAGGATTTCGATATTCAAATTTATCACATTAAAGAGGAGATGTGACTATGACTGTCATGCGATCGGTTTTTTATATTCCAGGGAACAATGAAAAGATGATCTCCAAAGCTCCTGATACTCCAGCCGATATTATCACCTTGGATCTGGAGGACTCCGTTCCCCCTGCGGAGAAGCCAAAGGCTCGGGAGATGACGCGGGAAAACCTGAAATCGGCGGGTTCGGGCGGGTCGACGGTCTATGTCCGCGTCAATAACTGGGAAACTCTGATGACGAACGACGACCTGGAGGCAATCGTTCATGAAGGGCTCTCGGGGGTCTGCCTGGCAAAATGTGGTGGTCCGGATCATGTCATTCGTCTCGACTGGAAACTGGAAGAGTTGGAACGAAGGCGAGGGCTCAAGGTGGGTAGTATCGCCATTCAGCTTCTCATCGAGACAGCGAAAGGCGTGATTAACGCCTATCCATCAGCGATTGCCAGCAAGCGGGTTAATTCCCTTATCTTCGGGGCTGTCGATTATACCAAAGACATGAGGGTAAAACTGACGACTGAAGGGGAAGAACAATTCTATGCCCGGGCCCACACGGCAGTCGCTGCCAGGGCAGCCGGATGCATCGCCATCGATTGTCCCTTTGTGGCTTATAAAGATGCCGAAGCCTTTGAGAAGAATACCCGGTTTGGTCGTCAATTAGGGTATGAAGGCAGGATGCTCATTCATCCGAGCCAGATTGAGCCCTCCCACAAAATCTATACCCCCTCCCCCGAGGATATGGAATGGGCAAAAAATGTTGTAAAGGTCTTTGAAGAGGAGGGAATTGCCAAGGGAGCTGCAGCCGTTTCCTATATGGGAAAGATGGTCGATACTCCCGTTTATGATAATGCTCGGACGATCCTCGCCATCATGGATGAGATCTCCGCGTTTGACGCCAAGCGGAAGAGAGCATAATTGCTTTTATAAGGCAAGGCTCTAACATAAGTTCACCAATCGATCCCACCCAAAATTAAGCCTTGCCCTTTTTTCACCCGTTCGACCGCGTGAGGCCCCCTCTTTGAAGGTGGGGTAGTCGAGCGCGGCTCAGGGTGAGCATGGCGCACTGGCTAAACCTTTGTGCGTAATCTCTTGCGGCAAATATTCTAAAATAGATTATTCTGAAAAATCGGAAAAAAGCGGGAGGCGAATAGGCACAGGAAATCGCCTTCCGACGATAAAACTCATTAAAGTGGGCTGAAGCGGGTGATCACGGCACAGTGATCGGAATGCGGCTCCCGTGTCGGAAGAACATGGCGCGCATCCATAATTCTCCAGCGATGAGGCCCTGGACGAAGAAAAATATAGTCCAGCCGACGCCGCCGGAAGGTGTTACCCCATGGCCATCTTATTTCATGCGTGGTGCCATCCCCCTCGGGATTTACGCTGCGATAGGTGTCGATCCACAATCCTTGTGCCTGCCGGATCGGATTGCTTTGTTCATGTGCGTTGAAATCTCCCCCGATGAGAGCCGTATGGCCACGCCCAAGCCCGCTGACCCAACTGCGGAGATCATGCCATTGCGACTGGTTGCGTTTTTTAAGGATCCCCAGATGGACAGAGATCGCCCATAGATATCCGAAGGGGGAGTGGACTTCCACCGCGAGCGCCATGCGTCGGTAAAAGCTTTCGCCAAGACCCAGATTCTTCATTTGAGAAGCCATAATGGGAAATCGACTCAACACAGCCAATCCTTCCTCAAAGCCAATTGCCTCCTCATCTCCATTGACGCGTGAATAGACGAAAGCCATACCAAGCCTCTTCCCTAACCAGGCATCCGCTTGAACTTGCGGTGTACAGATCACCTCTTGCAACAAAACAACATCTGCCCTCTCTTCTTCGGCCAATTGTGCGAATGCCTCCAATCGATGGGGTAACCTTCGTTGAAACGGCCAATCATGCCATAAATTCGCGCTGATAACCGTAATGGTTTTGCTGGGTTTAAGGGCTGAAATCCTAGGGGAAAGTGAAATGTGAATCCGCTTCACAGGACGCATCACAGCTAGCACCTTCAATAGAAAGGGTCTAAGCATGTGCAACCATGGCAGTTGAACAGCTTTGGTCAGAATCGCTTCTAGCTTAGAAATGG
>MGNI01000112.1:18228-18576 GCA_001795115.1 Chloroflexi bacterium RBG_16_48_8
CCTACACTCAAAATTACCAGTCAACAAGTACCTCCCCAGTTGTCCATACCCATAAGTCGGGAGGAGTATAACATAATCACACTTTTGGTATATGAGAATCTGCTTAAAACACCTTACAAACACCTTACAAAGTGCCATAAATCGTTCAAAACGGGCTTGAGACGAACCAAATTGCCCCAATTTGCCTCAATCCATCTCAAAATCTGCCTTCTTTCGCAGGGAAAATACCTTCCGAAAGCACATAAAAGAGTTGAACCGGTATGAAGATACCCCTTCTCCCACAAATCTGGTCTAGGTTCTATGCCACAACCCATCTCAATCCATCGATTGCTTCTGAGCTTTTATCAG
>MGNI01000113.1:0-1805 GCA_001795115.1 Chloroflexi bacterium RBG_16_48_8
ATTCAGGAAGTTCCGAAAAAAGAGAGCGAACGTGGTCGAACAATCCGGTGTATGTACCAGGGTTGGAACGCGGGGTGCGACCGATAGGACTCTGGTCGATGCTGATTATTTTCAGGATGTTCTCAATTCCTTCCAGGCCATCATGCTCTCCAGGTTGGGTGCGTGAACCGTGCAAGGCTTTGCATAATGCCTTGTAGAGCACTTCAATCATGAGTGTGGATTTGCCAGAACCTGAGACCCCCGTGATGCAGACGAATTTCCCCAGGGGGATACGAACGGTGAGGTCTTTCAAGTTATTTTCCCGCGCCCCTAGGATTGTCAGAAATCGTCCATTCCCTGGTCGCCGAATTTCAGGTTTTTCAATCCGCAGCCTTCCGGAGAGGAATTTGCCTGTGATGGAATTCGTGTCCTTGGCGACTTGCTCCACAGGACCCTGGGCGACGATTTCCCCTCCCGCGTCTCCTGCCCCGGGACCAAGATCGATGACCCAATCCGCAGCCCGAATGGTGGCTTCGTCGTGCTCCACTACCAACACGGTGTTCCCTAAATCTCGCATGCTGAGCAATGTTTGAATCAAGCGATCGTTATCGCGCGGATGCAGACCAATGGAGGGTTCGTCTAAAACGTAGAGCACACCCATCAAGCGCGAGCCTATTTGCGTTGCTAAACGGATCCTTTGAGCTTCGCCGCCCGATAGCGTCCCAGCCGTCCGGTCAAGTGTTAAGTAATCCAAACCCACATCGACCAGAAATCCCAACCGTTCATTGATTTCTTTTAAAACTCGATCCGCGATCCTATGTTGTCGATCCGTTAGTGGTCCCATATCGCTTCGAAGTCTTTGAATCCAATCCAGGGTTTTCACAACAGGCCAGGCTGTCACTTCAACGATATTCAGATCGTCAATGGTTACTGCCAGCGCCTCTTTGCGGAGGCGCTTCCCTATACAGACCGGACAGGAACGTTCCGACATGTATTCCTGGATCTTCCCCCGAATATAGTCGGACTGGGTCTCTTGATAACGCCTCTCAAGGTTCCCAATGACACCTTCGAATGCAGTTTTGTAGGTCGATTCGCGGCCTTCTCGACTTCTATATTGGACGGGGACTTCCTGGTTGTTGGTGCCGAAAAGGATCAGATTGATTTTTTCTTCTGGCAGCTCTTCCACGGGAGCATCAAGATCGATGCTGTAATATTCTGAGACCGCCTCGATCATTTGCCAGTAGTATCCTCGAGCTTCTCTGCTTTGGTTCGACCACTCCATCGCCACTACAGCACCATCAGCTAAAGATAGGGAGCGATCAGGAATGACGAGATCCGGGTCGATTTCAAGTCGGATTCCCAATCCCTGGCATTCAGGACATGCCCCATGGGGGGTGTTAAAAGAGAAGGTGCGAGGTTCGATTTCAGAGATCGTCGTTCCATGTTCGGGGCAGGCCAGGTGCTCAGAAAAAGGAAGTTCGGAGAGCTTATCCCCGTTTATCTCGGCAACGAGTAGGGTGCCATCGCCCCATCGAAGAGCGGTTTCAATGGAATCGGTGAGGCGGGATCGGAAGGCCTGCCCCTCTTCTCCTTCCAGTTGCCGCACGATCAAGCGGTCAACTACCACTTCGATGGTGTGATTTTTATAGCGATCAAGCTCGATATCCTCTTCAACACTGTACACCTGTCCATTGATTCTGACTCGGACAAACCCAGAACGACGGATCTCGTCCAAGACGGCTTTGTGGGTACCTTTTCGGCCTCGCACGAGAGGGGCAAGAAGGAGGATACGGCTACCATCATCCAACATCTCCACTGCGTCTACA
>MGNI01000113.1:1838-2552 GCA_001795115.1 Chloroflexi bacterium RBG_16_48_8
GAACAATAGTCGCAAGTAATCATAAACCTCTGTCACCGTACCGACAGTCGAGCGGGGGTTGTGTGAAACGCCTTTTTGATCGATGGAGACCGCCGGGGATAGACCGTCGATGTAGTCTACATCGGGTTTATCTAATTGACCTAAGAATTGTCGAGCATAGGCTGAGAGTGACTCAACATAACGACGTTGACCTTCAGCGAAGATGGTATCAAAAGCCAGGGAGGATTTCCCGGAGCCGGAAATGCCAGAGATCACAACCAATTTATCCCGTGGAATTTCCACATCGATATTTTTTAAGTTGTGCTCGCGCGCTCCGATAACGATGATCTTCTCATGAGACATAAGGATAAGATCCTGACCAGGAGTAGGGAATGTACCAGTTCATGCACTGCCCCCATCCTGTGTTAACAATAAAAATTTTCCTGAAGATGGCCAACTGGTAATTATAACAGAGGGAATAGATAACACAGCGATTCCTCATCGCCGTAGAGGATTGAAGAGGATTTCTAAGGGGCAAATTTATAAGGTTTCGCTACACCATTGGCATCGCTTATCCCCGGGATTGACAACAGCGTCGCATTTTGGGCAACGTTTTCGTTGTTCCATGGGGACGATACCGCCTTCGAGTTCGGCTGCCAGACGAACGACATCATAGGGGCTCAGCTGCGAGCTGAGACCACCTGGTCGCGAAGACACTCCGCTCAGGCGGAGCCC
>MGNI01000113.1:2560-6870 GCA_001795115.1 Chloroflexi bacterium RBG_16_48_8
GTGCAGGATGAAACCTTGCCTACTTAGGGATTGTCGTCTCGCCTCGGCTCGCTCCTCGGGTGATGGAAGCGGATCCTGATGATTTGCCTCGGGTTTTTGTATATCAGCTTGAGTTTCCATATCAAGTTCACTTTCGAAATTCGCTGATGGACCAATGAATGATTCCGGTGGTGTCACTTCCTCGGTCAATAGTTATATTGAAACCCTCCAATAGTCACTATTGGTTACAGTGGAGGCTGGATCAGGATTCCGATGATGGGGTTCCCCAGGTCATAGATGTTTTTATACTGCACCACCCCATTCAGAAATGCCACGTTTCGCCTCCGTCATCTCTTGGACTCAGTCTAGCATGGATGAAGGCGGGTCTGTAAGGATTGTAGGCTTGCTGTAAGGAAGGGAGAGATCCAGGTTCGGGTCAACGTTAGAAGTAAAAAGGGCAAATCCTCTTGCCCTTTGATTTGTAGAGATGCCCAGTTAGGGCGCCTTGACATTGAGTTAGATTAAGTTTAGTTCAGAATCAGGTTCCAGAATCTTCCCCTTGGATTGGTTTCTTTGGAGGTTTTGATTTAGGTTTTTGTTTCTGTGAACTTTCTGTTTTTTCTGTTTCGATCTCCGAAAAGGTAATCCGATCTTGGATTGGCACAACCCCGCCCATGGCATTCTCTTGGTTCACCTGCCGGAATAATTCGGCATAACCATGATTACGCCATTCGAATTCTGTACGATCCTCCCCTGATTCGCTGACAAGAAGCGTTGATAGAACAAAAGCCGCATCACGAGGGGGAGGATGTCGACTCGCCCAGGTAAGGCTGATCATGATGGGTATGGAGAAGCCTAGCATAGCCACGACCAAAAGGATAATGAGGCCAACTAGAAGATTTTCGCTCAGATTGATAACGCCTAAAGCAAGGGTGGCAACAATGGCAATCAACGCGATCAGGCCTGAGAGAAGGAAGGCTAGAAGTCTGGCATTTTTCTCATCATCACTTTGGGCGTTCATCCGCTTCTGACAATCTTTACAAAAGGGAAGTTCCAATGGTACAAGTTTCCGTTTCCCTGGTCGGTTGGGATCAGGGAGACTGCCGCGCATGATCGCTTTAGTTTTTACAGGTGTTCGCAAACAGTGTGCACAGTAATTTTTGGGATATTTGGGTGGACTGCCTTGTATCGTTACTCGGAAACGTTTATCCGGCTCGGGCTCTCCTACTGGCACTGTGGAAGGTTTGCCTTTGGATCTTTCTTCAACCTCTGCAGGCTTTTCTTGTTCAAAAATAGGCTGAACGATTTCTTGTTGAATAGGTTCTTCTTCAGGGAAGAGGAAATCCGCATCAGGCAATTGTGGTGCTGTCTCCCCAATGGTTTCATCCTCAGGAAGCTTGATCTTGGGAAAGAGTTTTTCTTCCTCTAAAAGTTCGGGTTGATCTTCTTCTTTGGTTTCAAAAAGATCAATGGGTTCGAGGAGAGAAGGAGCGAGAGTCTCTTCCAAACCTGGGAGTTCCCCGGATAAAGATCCATACCGTTCATCTTGGGCGAGTGGTTTCAGACCTTCTTCAATGAGGGTTTTGGTCTCCCCTGTAAAGGGAGGAGAATACATCAGATCCTCAGTAAATTTATTTCCGAGGACTTCGACCTCTGTTGGAGCAGATTCGGGTGCCTCATTTTCTTGGATAGTCGAAATTTGTTCAATGAAGGTGGGAGTACTTTCCTTGGCATGGGTAGGGGTTTGCTTAATTTGCTCCACAGGTTCCTGCGGCATGAAAGAAGGTGCAGAACCCGTTTCCCTTTCATCTGCAGCCCGCTGAGCTACGGCATCTAACCAGGTCCATTGACGTAGGGCGAATTGACTGGTTTGGGGATACTCAGCTGGAATCTTACCGTACATAACCCAGCTGCCTTCGTTTTCCACAACAAACGCCGCTCCACACCGATTACAGGAAGCAAAATCCGGGTATTTCTCGACATGAATGACGATTAAATCAGGATTACCACAAATGGCACATTTCATTCCTTGGATATTTTCATCTTCCAGGGTGATTCTTGGAGTGAGAGCCATAACTACTCCTATACTGATACAATTTGACCAACCTTTGCCCTACTCTAGCATATCGGTGCAACTTCGGCAAAGAAGCTCGGGGGTATGATATGGCTAAAAATGTAATGATGAGAAAGCAGAATAAATCATACCCCCCGTATGCATGGGTATAAACTATAGCTTAAAAACCTTTTTCTAGCATCTCGTTTTGTTTGTTTTTTCCTCCATTTGTCTCCTTTGCCATGAAATATCTTTGCCTTACAAGTGACTTGCATTCTCGCGCAAGGTTCAGGATACATGTGATAATGACGATACAAATTACGGGCAACCTCTACCCGTAGTTTCCACTCGGCCTAGGTCGCGCAAAAGCGACCTAGTGCTTTAAAGAGAACCTACTCTAAGGTAGTGGTTACCCGTAAATTGTACAAATACTACACCTTCAAATGCACAAAATCAAGCTGATATTTCAATACGGGCGTATTCCAGATGGATCATGTCTTTTAATAGGGTGTAAATTCACTTGGCGAAAATAGTTATCATGTGCTTCCCAACAACCAGCCTCCTTGAATGGATCTAATTTTTGCGATTTTTATACTAATTTGTGAGCTTGTTCTATCTAAAGGGAGGGCAGATGTGTTACCATGATGGCAGCCATGTTGAGGGCTTTGGTGGGGGTTTTATATCGTTATTACCCCATTCCACATTGTAAAAAAAGCTCTTCGGGTCAGCTCAAGAAAGAAAGGTGAAATGAGAAAAGAGGTCGTTCTAATCACAGGCGCCAATGGTGAAATCGGGCACGGTTTAATGGAATACCTTGGCAAAAGTGAGGATGTTCAAATCGTAGCGCTTGATATCCAGGAATTGGATGAGGAGCTAAGGCCTTATTGCTATCGTTTTGTTCAAGGCGACATTTTGGACAACATGCTTCTTGGACGGCTTGTTTCCGAATACGAAATTCGTACGATTTACCATTTAGCTTCCATTCTCTCTACTCGAGCGGAATATAATCCTGAGGCTGCCCATCGCGTCAATGTTGAAGGTACCCTCAATCTGTTGAAGTTGGCTGTGGAACAGGCGGAGTGGCAAGGGAGATCCGTGAAATTCATCTACCCCAGTTCCATTGCAGCATACGGACTGCCCTATCTTGAAAGAAAGAATCGCGCTGGAAAAGTTAAGGAAGACGAGTGGTTGACCCCCCAAACGATGTATGGGTGCAACAAATTGTATTGTGAACATCTCGGTCGTTACTATGCAAGATACTACAAGCAGTTGGGTGCGGATAGCGGAACCAGTAAGATCGATTTTCGTTGTCTGCGTTTCCCAGGCTTGATCAGTGCATTCACACTACCTTCTGGAGGTACCAGCGATTTCGGTCCGGAGATGTTGCACCAGGCGGCTCAGGGTTTACCCTATAACTGTTTTGTACGCGCGGATGCATGCTTGCCCTTTATGGTCATGCCGGATGCGGTTAAGTCTTTGGTAGATCTTTGGGCAGCGCCGCGCGAAAATTTGAACAGGTTGGTTTATAACGTTACCAGCTTCAGCGTGACCGCTGAAGATATCTATACAATTGTAGCAAGATCCTTCCCGGATGTTGTCGTCACTTTTGAGCCAGATGCACGGCGGCAGAAGATCGTGGATAGTTGGCCCTCTGAGATCGACGATCAAGCTGCGAGGGATGATTGGGGTTGGGAACCAGATTATGACCTGGAGCAGGCCTTTGAAGAATATCTCATCCCCAATATCAAGGACCGTTATCGATCGAAAAAATGAATTTCTAAGATGTAGTTTCTCTGCACCCTTTAACCATTTTCAGTTCCACCTTAAACAAGCGTCCACCTGGGGATGTAAAGTAAGCTTTTTTGCTTAATCGTGATAAAAACGTGGAACGCGAGCGCTCAGGTCACAGGTCATTTCGTAGTTGATCGTCTCCCATTTTTCTGCCAATTCAGTCGCGTTTATCGTCTCTTCACCTTGAGTGCCTAAGAGGATGACCTCATCTCCAATCTTAGCTTCAGGCAGATCCTCCAATAGAACCATGATTTGATCCATACAGACCTTTCCCACAACAGGGACTCGTTTCCCACCGATAAGAACTTGATTCCCGGGGACTCTGCGATAGCCATCGCCGTAACCCACGGGCACCACACCAATTTGCTCATAGTCCTTGGTTACATAGCTGTGTCCGTAGCTAATGCCGCGATGGGGAGGGAGCGTGAATACGGAACTCAATTGTGCTTTCCAGGTCAGCGTCGGTCGGAATTCGCTTGGGAGTTGA
>MGNI01000113.1:6902-7939 GCA_001795115.1 Chloroflexi bacterium RBG_16_48_8
GAGTGCGATTCCGATCCGTACCATATCGAGATGGGAGGAGGGCCTTGTGAGGGCAGCAGCCGAATTGGCAGCATGTGCAATCTCCGGTCTTATCCCAGAGGTATGAATTTCACTTAGGAGGCTCAGGAACAGCTTCTCCTGTTGTGCTGTGACCGGATTATTGGGTTCATCAGCGCAGGCGTAATGGGTGAAAATTCCTTCTAAAAACACATTCTTTTGTGTGGACAATTGCCGAAGCAATTCAAAAGCAACTTCGGGTGCAGCACCCAGCCGACTCATTCCAGTGTCCACTTTAATATGGACTTTTGCAATTCGACCAGCTTGTTCTGCAGCACCCTGGATAAGTTGAGCCTGTTCAGGTTGGAAGATCGTCAGGGTAACATCGTTACCAATAGCTTCAACAAATCGGTCACTCGGCGTATATCCCAAGACCTGGGTGGGGATTTCAATGCCTTCTCGACGGAGTTCAAGTGCTTCTTCAATCCGTGCGACGCCACAGTAAGAAGCACCTGCATTGGCTACAACTTTGGCTATCTGTGTGATGCCATGACCATACCCGTTAGCTTTCACTACAGCCATAACACGGACAGAGGTTAGCTGCTGCAATCTTCGAAGGTTATGGATGATTGCCCCTCGATCGATCTCCAACCAATTTGAATTTCCTGGATGAGAAAGCATGCCACCGAGTATAAGCGCTGAGGTGCCAAAATTCAATCCATTGAACAATGATGACTGCATTCCAATTGAGGTTGCATCCTTCCTTTGATGTTGTGTTGGAGGGTGAGACTCTCACCCTTGAAATTCGTGATGCATCAGCTCTTAGAATATCGTTGCAACAAGAATCGCTTGGCACCTTTTGTTTGATGGGAAAATATTCAACCATAAAAAAATTGGAGGTAACATTGATCCACTCCATCTGCATTCTTGTTACCTTACGAAGGGACCAGGCGTGGTAAGATGTGTGATCGCAACAAGAATATTGGTCGGATTCATATCGAATGAGCTTCTTCCATTTCAAACTTATCGCACGAGATCAA
>MGNI01000113.1:8022-8511 GCA_001795115.1 Chloroflexi bacterium RBG_16_48_8
TGGGGGAAGTTGGGGCGACGCTGATCCTGGCCAACACCTATCATCTCTATCTACGACCTGGAGAGGATCTGGTTGCTGAGATGGGTGGATTGCACAGCTTTATGCAGTGGCCAGGTCCGATATTGACGGATTCTGGGGGCTACCAAGTTTTTTCACTTGCAAAGCAGCGGGAGATCGATGAAGATGGTGTAACCTTTCGGTCTCATATCGACGGTTCCCTTCATCGTTTCACCCCGGAGCATGCCATTGTTATTCAGGAGAAATTAGGAGCGGACATTATCATGGCTTTTGATGAGTGTGCGCCACCCTATGACCGTGTGTATAACGAAGAGGCGATGCTGCGGACCCACCATTGGGCTGAACGCTGCCTGCAGGCAAAAAAACGGACTGATCAGGCGTTGTTTGGAATCATACAAGGGGGCGTTTTCCCAGATTTGCGCACTCAGTCGGCAGAATTCATCTCCTCCATGGATTTCCCGGGGATCGCCA
>MGNI01000113.1:8556-13176 GCA_001795115.1 Chloroflexi bacterium RBG_16_48_8
TCTTGAACCCATTCTTCCCGCTGATAAACCTCGTTATCTTATGGGAGTAGGATCTCCGGAGGACATCGTTGAAGCGGTCGCCCGAGGGATAGATCTTTTCGATTGCGTTCTGCCAACTCGGATGGCGCGCAATCACGCTGCCCTAACTCGAAAAGGTCGCCTCAATCTGCGCAACGCGAGATTCGCAAAGGATCCTCGTCCAATCGAAGG
Organism: Chloroflexi bacterium RBG_16_48_8; assembly: GCA_001795115.1. Lineage (GTDB taxonomy): Bacteria > Chloroflexota > Anaerolineae > Anaerolineales > E44-bin32 > MGNI01. Next base: position 8,767 of record MGNI01000113.1, read on the forward strand.
AGGATGCACCTGTTACACTTGCATGTCCTTCAGTCGGGCTTACCTTAGGCACTTGATCGTTGCTCAAGAGATCTTGGCTGCCACTCTGCTCTCAATCCATAACCTGCATATGCTCATCACACTCATGATGGATCTTCGTGAAGCTATTGCCACTGGAACGCTAGACCGTTTCGTTGAGGCCTTCCGGATGAATTACCATAAACATCGCCCAAAGGGAATATAGATGACTCTCTTGCAAGCTTTAGTGTTAGGGATTGTTCAAGGTTTAACAGAATTTATTCCCATCTCCTCCACTGGCCATCTTGTTCTTGTCCCAGCTTTATTGGGTTGGGAATTCAACCCTCAATCTGCCTTTATTTTCGACGTCCTTGTGCAGTGGGGGACATTATTGGCTGTTATAGCATATTTTAAAGATGAGTTGATAACCCTTTCCCGGGGCTTGTGGATGGGCTTTAAGCAGCGTCAAATTTTCACCGAGCCCAATGCCCGTCTGGCTTGGTTAATCCTCCTCTCAAGTCTGCCGGCCGCTATCGCAGGATTGATTCTGAAGCCATTGGTGGAGAGCGCAATTGACAATATACTGGCGGTTTTTGTTTTCCTCTTGGTGAATGCGCTTATCTTATTTGCGAGTGAGCGGATCAGCCGCTTCGGACGTCGACTCCAAGACTTGGGTGTAGCTGACTCACTCTGGATCGGTTTCGCCCAAATCTTTGCTCTTTTCCCGGGCATTTCACGTTCCGGGTCAACGATTGCAGCTGGTCTTGTGAGGAACTTGGAGCGCGGAGATGCAGCACGGTATTCTTTTTTGATGGCACTGCCCGTCATGCTGGGCGCTGGTTTGGTTGCATTGTTCGATTTAACCCAGAGTGTTGATGCATCCGCTCAAGTCGGACCTTTGTTGGTCGGTTTCTTGGCTGCTGCGTTGGTGGGTTACCTTACGATTCGGTGGTTATTGAAATTTCTTGCCCAACGGTCTTTAAATGTGTTTGCCGCCTACTGCTTTATTGTAGGATTGGTGGGAGTCCTCATGGTGATGCTGAATGGGTAAGAGGAGATGGTTTTTATTTCTCATCTTTTTTCTTAGTGCCTGCGTTTCCACCGCTGAACCTACAGAAACGCCTTTTTCTATCCAGCATATAGCAACAACTCCAGAGTGGGAGGGCCTGGTTTCCCTATGGCTGACTGCTTATGTTCAGGAATTGGCAGGGGCAAATCTTAAATTGGAACTTCTCTCCTCAGAAGAGATACTCTCCTCTATGGAAAGGGGAAGCGTTGTGCTGGGCTTTATGGATCAGGGAGTACCAGAGGGTTGGTTTGCCACCCCAATGAAAAGGGAAGCCATCGTAGTGATTGTGAATCCTGAGGTTAGACTTGAATCCTTGCAGACGGATGATTTGGCCGACATCTTCTCGGGAAGAGTGCGATCCTGGGAAATTCTGGCAGAATCTTCCGGTTCCATTCAACCCATTGTTCCTCTTCCGAGTAGTATCTCGCGGGAGAGGTTTACTGAGGTGATCATGGGGAATTCAGCTTTTGATCCCTCTGCTATTGTGGGGAGCACACCCGATGCAGTCCTTGAACTCGTGAAATCAGAGCCAGGGGCGATTGGTTTCATACCCGCCTGGCGATTGGAGCAGGGCGTAAACAGTGTCACTATCGCGGGCGTTGAACCAAGGAAGGAGACTTTGGAAAGTGGAGCCTATCCCCTTTGGGTAGATATCCTGGCCATTTCACCTGAGGAACCTGTTGGACTCCTCCGTGATTTTCTTGTTTGGTTACAAGGGACTTATCTGTTATCGCAGGAAGAATAGAGGGATGGATCCTTCGGCGGTCCTGTTTACGATAAGCCTCGGCCTGGAAATGAAATCATTTTCTGCCAAACATTAGATTGGAACAGCAGGACTCATTCCCATCTTCATCCAAGTGTATTCAAGAGGGAGGAGAGTCATTAAAAGAACAGATGACCAGACTTCGCGGTAATCACCTGTTATTCTTGCAGGCTGCCAGCAGAGTGGGTTAGCATCATTTTAGAAAAGGATTGGACCTCCGCTCCTGTCCCACGGTGGTCTCAGAGCCATGCCCAGGCAAGAGGCGGTAATCGTCGGGTAAGGAGAGGATATTCTCCTTGATACTCTGAAGCAGAGTTTCCCAACTTCCACCCGGCAAGTCGGTTCGTCCCACACTTTGCATGAAGATCAGGTCGCCTGAGAACACAAGCCTCTCTTGCTCAAGCAGAAAAACCACATGCCCAAGGGAGTGACCTGGGGTATGGAGAACCTCAAAAGTGAAATTTCCCAGGTTCAATTGCATCCCGTCTTCGAGGAAGATCGTTGGTTTAGGTCCGGGATCAAATGCAGGAAATCCAAAGAGGGAGGCTCCGCCATGCGCCTCCCAGAGTGGTAGATCAGCAGAGTGGAGAGCTACTTCAATCCTTGAGAGACTGTCATTTGCAATTTGGGCTGCACCCCCGAAGTGGTCAAAATGGCCATGGGTCAACCAAATTTGTTCAATCTCCCAACCGCGGTTTGCAGCTTCCCGTAGGATAAAATCACCATTCCAAGCCGGGTCGATAACCACTGCCCTAGGATGGATGGGTTCCGCGATCAGGTATGTATTGGTCATGGCTGGTCCCAGAGCATAGGAGGCGATTTGAAGGCGAGATTCTTTCGTGTTGTTTTGCACTTATTCTCCTCATGATGTTGTGCACGCGTGGCTGGTTAAGAATGAGACTGTATCCTCTTGCGAACACGTGTTAGACTGACCTTAGAATGTTGATGGAGGCCATGATGATATCTTACCCGCCAGAACCCTTTCGAATCAAGACTGTAGAAACCATCCGGTTACTCTCTCCACTGGAACGGGAAGAACCTATTAAAAAGGCTGGCTACAATATTTTTAATCTAAACTCCCAGGATGTCTATATTGATCTCTTGACAGATTCGGGCACAGGAGCAATGAGCGACAAGCAATGGGCTGCCATTATGCAAGGAGACGAGGCTTATGCCGGTGCCAGATCCTTCTTTCATCTCAAAGAAGCCATTGATCAAATCTTCGGTTTTAAATACTTCGTCCCTACGCATCAGGGACGTGCGGCTGAGAATATTCTCTGTACGCTAATGGTTGTATCAGGTTGCTCCATTCCCAATAATACCCACTTTGATACGACTCAGGCGAATATTTTAGCGCGGGGTGGCATTCCTCAGAATCTGGTCATAGCAGAAGCCGTCGATCCAAAGAATCTTCATCCCTTCAAGGGGAACATGGATATTGAGAAATTGGAAGGTTTTATCCAGAACCAGGGTCCTGAGAATATTCCCTTCGGCATGATCACAATAACCAATAATGCCATCGGTGGTCAACCAGTTTCGATGGAAAATATCCGTGATGTAAGCGCTATCTACCGAAGGCGTAAGATCCCCTTTTTTATCGACGCTTGCCGCTATGCGGAAAATGCCTTTTTTATTAAGAATCGAGAACCAGAGTATGCGGATAAAACGTTGTTGGAGATTGCGAAGGAGATCTTTTCGCTTGCAGATGGCGCCACAATGAGCGCTAAAAAGGATGCCATTGTGAATATTGGCGGTTTTTTCGCCATGAACGATGAAACCCTCTTTCAGCGAGCCAAAAATGAGTTGATCCTTCGTGAAGGGTTTCCGACCTATGGTGGTTTGGCGGGGCGTGATCTGGATGCCATTGCGGTTGGTCTGTGGGAGGGTTTGGATGAAAGCTATCTGCGATATCGCGTTGGTCAAGTGGCATACCTCGGCAATAAGCTTCAAGAACTTGGGGTTCCTATTGTCGAACCTCCTGGAGGACATGCCATCTATGTTGACGCTGGAGAGATGTTGCCTCATATCCCGAAGGACTCTTTTCCTGGTCAATCCCTTGTGGTTGAGCTATATCTTGAAGGGTGCGTTCGGGCAGTGGAAATTGGTTCGGTGGCTTTTGCCAGGAAGGATCCAAAAACGGGAGGAATGATTTATCCGGATCTGGAATTGGTCCGCTTGGCGATTCCACGTCGTGTCTATACTCAAGCCCATATGGATCATGTTGCCAAGACAATGGCTCGTATCATGGATCGGCGTGAGAAAATTCCAGGTTATCGTCTGACTTATGCGTCAGAATTGTTGCGCCATTTCACAGCAAGATTCGAGCCCATGTAGCGAATGTATTGGAGTCGTTGGATAGGCAGGTCAAGTCTTATGCTTGCCCGTTATCGGGCGACTAAAAAGGTCGCCCGTTTGCTTGAAGAGAGGCAGCATGCCACGTCTTAATATTTTTGGATGAGGGTGAAAAATCATGATTGCGTGTGTCTTAAAACTTGGCTCTGCATATTGAGATACCCTTTTTTTCTTAGAACGATGGAGAACACCTTGCTTGCAGGAAATCAATATTTCGATACACTCTGGT
>MGNI01000113.1:13205-13518 GCA_001795115.1 Chloroflexi bacterium RBG_16_48_8
CTGATCAGGGCATGACCCGGGTATCACCTGGGGCAGGACAGCAAGAGATGGAATGATCTGACTCAAGTGCCTCTCTGATCTATTGTTTTTAATGGTATTTGTATGTTTGCATTTATCTTTGTTCAATAAAGCAATTTTGTCTGTAGTGAGAGGGGAGAGAGATAATGAGATGTGAGGTGTGGAAGAGGAGTGTCTTGATTGGGTTGGCATTAAATATGATGCTACTCGCAACAGCCTGCGGTTCAAACGATTCCGCGACACAAACGGCTGTTGTTCAAACCGCGGATAAATGGATGACAGAAGAGGCGACGAT
>MGNI01000113.1:13537-13843 GCA_001795115.1 Chloroflexi bacterium RBG_16_48_8
ACGAATACACCTGTTCCAACCCAAACACCCATCGCAACAGATACTCCCATTCCAACTCCTACTGAAATAAAGGTGTCTGTGCTGGATGAAGAAGGGGATTGTGAAGTTGTCACTGGAATCCTGGGAGAAGAAGGCTGCCAGGTGGATATCCAGATATTTGAGATGCTCCCCTGTGAGAATCCAGGTTTTTATACCTTCCAGGTGGAGTTCTACAGCCTCACCGAATCCCTCAGAACGGATATCTGTTTCCTGATCAATACGGATGGGGATCCAGCTACAGGTTTTGAGAATGAAGGCTTCTTTGGG
>MGNI01000113.1:13889-14223 GCA_001795115.1 Chloroflexi bacterium RBG_16_48_8
TTAATACCTTTGATGAATTGGGCAGCTATAGGGATACCATCTTGGCCTCCAATCCGTATCGGTATGTGAGTGCCGACCCGGGGGGAGAAGTTAAGTCGGATCCTTTCTGGATGACCTTTCCTCCTGCTGAATTAGGGGAGTTTGAGATTGCAGTTAATGCCGAAGCTGTCGCACAGGCGTTGTATTATGATGAGTATGGAACTATGGTCTTTGATGGAACGCAACCCATTCTTTTATCATCCTGTCCTGTAGCAGAATGATCCTTGTTCGAAAGCATTTTGAAGCAGAGGATCGTGATGGGGATTTTCTGTATGAGAGCGAACGACAGTCCTTC
>MGNI01000114.1:0-4782 GCA_001795115.1 Chloroflexi bacterium RBG_16_48_8
CCTGCCTATTCTGAGACCTCCCAATTCGTCGGCCCTGCACCATTGGTCCAGTTGGCTCGCTTTGCACTAGATCCCCGAGATGATGGCCCTCGGGCGAAGCTGGCACTCGAGGTAGGGGATCTTGAGGACTGTGTGAACTGCTATGAGTGTGTCGAAGCTTGTCCTTCAAAAATCAATGTACTGGAACACGCCATTGACCCGCTGCGCCAGTTAGTGATCAAGGAAGGCCTTGGCGACATTGCCCACCACAACAGGGTGTACAAGGAGTTAGTCATGGAACAAGGTGTAATCAATCCATCCACACTCTTAATACGCTCGCGTGGCCTGAGAGTCCTGGCTGATATCCCCCTCGCACTTCGCTTGTGGTTAAAGGGCCGGCTTTCTCTCCCCAAGGTGATATCCGGGCTGATGAAGCGCGATCGTCTCGAATCACAAGATGAGCTTGTCCATCTGGCTGGGGCTGTAAAAAATTGGGGTAACGGGAAGGTCTAACGATGAATCAATATGCATACTACCCAGGGTGCTCAGCGCTGAAAAGCGCAACCGAGTTGGACCTTGCCGCCCGTAAAGTAATGTCTGGCTTGGGCCTCACATGGATTGATCTTAGCCAGGCAGCCTGCTGCGGTTCTCGAGAATGCGGAGGGCTACGAGTTGAGGACGAACTCTTCGCGTTGGCCAATAATGCGCGCACTCTGGCTATGGCAGAGGCTGGGGGCGCCAAAACCATCGTAAACATTTGCAGCACATGCCAGCTCGAACTATCGGGGGACAACAAACGCCTACAAGAGGATGCTGATTTGCTGGCACAGGTCAACAGTGTGTTGAACTCGATCGGAAAACACTATAGCGGTTCGGTGCAGGTTAAGCATTTGCTCTATGTCCTCGTGGAAGATGTCGGGCTGGAGAAGGTAACCGAGGCTGTTCGACACCCGCTTAAGGGGTTGCGAATCGCACCTTTCTACGGCTGCCACCTCCTGCGCCCAAGTGAAATCCATGACTCAGGGGAAGATCCCTATAAGCCCCAGTCCCTTAGAAAGTTGATCGAAGCATTGGGCGCCGAGGAAGTCGAGTACAGCGGCGCAACGCGCTGTTGTGGTTTTCACTCCATTCTTATAAGCAAGAAACCTCAACTCCAGATGAGTGGAAGCCATTTGATGGAGGCCAAGGGGCGCGGTGCAAATTTGATGGTAACTCCCTGTCCACTTTGTCATACCGTTCTCGATAGCTACCAACCCAGTATCGAAGGTGCACTCCAAACAAAGATCAACCTGCCAATCCTCCACCTTCCGCAGCTGGTGGGGTTGGCAATGGGTATCGACGCTTCAGGATTAGGCATCGGACGTCATATGATCGATCCAATGAGAGTCCTAACACCAATCCTGGAGAGGTAACCTGTATAGAAGACGCTCGTCTTTGGTAAAAATGACCCTTCAAGTCTTATTCGGTCATTAAGCCCATTACTTCGACGCGGTGGAAGTTCGGGATATGAACGGGCGGGTCTTGAAACCCGCCCTCCCATTTCCTCTATGCATAAACCCTTCCGCGGGCTAGGAGCTTGCGGGAGGCATAAGATCGAGCAGCAGCACCTCTTCGTTGAATAACCTATCCTTCAATCCAGTTCTTTATTTCAGCATCGATGGGCATGACCGTAAGATCCTCCCAATTCCCAACGGAAACACTATTGACCACGTGGTCCCAAATACTGCTCGGGGTTTCCTTGGCCTCGTTATACACCAACCGTTTTCCATCCGGGCTCCAAACCGGGTCGAAGCCCACCCCGAGGTAGTACTCCTCCTGACCATCCACTTGTGTCACATACAAGGCCGGTTGCCTCCCCAGCTCAGGCCGTTCGGCGTAGGTAACGAAGGCCAACCAATTTCCATCTGGGCTCCAAGAGAGATAATGCTCCACGGTCGAACCGCCTAAAGGCGTATAGGCATGGAGAACTTGGGCAGTCTTAGAGGTGAGGTCAAAGATGGCAACGCCAGTTTGGTAGTCGCTTCCGCTGGTAAAACTTCCACCCACGACCCAGGCCAGCTTTTACCCATCCGGAGACCACTCCGGTAAAAATAGTTTTCTCGCATCCACACCATACCCTACAGGATCAAAAATCGAAGGTCCTTCAGGCCAGCTATAGAGGATGCCTGGACCTTCGCAACAACCAAAGGCAATGCTTTTACCATCCGGAGACAATGCCAAGGGTGGTCCCTTCTGATCATCCAAGATGAGGTATCCGCTTCCGTCCAGGTTTACAACCGTAGGATTTCCATAACCGAACAGCTCCTCTTCCGTGGATTTGGATTGAAATACGATCAGATCCGGCCGTTCAGACCACCATTGGGGTGAGAATTCCCTGCGAGCTGGGCTGTTGGTCAGATTCCGCTTTTCACCGGTGGATAAATCGGCAATCCAAAGATCCTCCGGTTCTCCCACCGAATAGGCTACTTCAGTGCCATCGGGGGAGAGGGCTCCTTCGGGTTGATCGATGAGAAACCGCGACCTCCCATCCGCCTCAACCAACCAAAGACCTTCTTCGGTGCTGTAGACCAAACCGGCATAAGGCGGTGATAGTTCAACCCCATACCGGGTTTCACCCGTTGAGGGGGGCGATGCCCTTCCCTTCCCCCACTTGGGTTGAAGTCCACGGCCACCCAGAACAACAGCTGCCGAGTCATCGCTTCCCAGCCATAATAGCGTCCCACTGGGGTATTCCTCCGCCACCATCACATTGATCACCGCACCACTGGCGTCCTCCGCCCACAATGTCTGTCCCAGAGCATAGGCATCCGAACGCAGAGCCTCGATTTCGCTCCCATTTGGCGAGATTCGTGTCATTGTGAGCTGTGGCGCAACCTCATTACCCTCCTCATCCCGAAACAACTCGTCATACGTTCCGAAGGCAGTAAAAGCATACAAGTTGCCATCGCCCAATTGCTGCGCAGACTGAATGAGGCTCATGGGCTCACCCGTAACATCCGGTAAGCCAGCGGTTTCCATCCCTCGGATGAGAGTTGTAACTTCGCCCGTCATGGCGTCTGCGTGCCACAAACCGGGCAGGATCATCCCAAAAGCCGCGCTCGAAAAAAAGAAGCTTTGCGAGTCCAGGCTCCAGCTAGGCTCACAGCAGACCACGGCCGAACCCAGACTGACCACTTTGCCGCTGTACACATCCACCACAGCATACCCGCTGCCCTCAATGCCATATCCTTCCAGCGCCAGGATCTTGGTCCCATCCGGTGACCAGGCAAGTGGTCGGTAAAAACGCGAATCCTGTGGGGATCCTTCCGCGACGATCTTATCCTCCACCAACATTCTCGGTTCTCCCCCTGCAGCAGGGATGATGTTGATGCCGCCTAAACCGAAGGCAATCTCTGTTCCGTCTGGCGACCAGGCCACATTGGCATTGGCTGATCGCATGACCGACTCGTCCGAAGGTGGAGAGGTCAAATCGAGGCCGTCATAGATCACGCCTCGGTTGCTGCCATCAGCATCCATGCGGACCAGGTCATTGTCGCTGAAAGTGGTATAGACAATGGCGCCATCCACAGAGGAGACAGCAAAGCTCGTGATGGGCACATCCTCATCCGTGATCTGAATCGCCGTAACCCCATCTACTTCCAATCGCCACAGACTCTGTTGACCCGGAGCCGCGGGCTCGTCCTCAACACCCAAGTAAATGACCGGTGCAGGAAGGATTCCTTCGACGCCCTGGTCCTGCGATCCATCCTCTGCTGATCCGGTGGATGAAGTAGGGACCGTTGTGGGGATGACCTGCCGATCGACCGCCTCCGTCGGATCAGGCACTTCCCCCTCAACCTTCAGCATCCCACACCCCGACATGGCAAGCGCCAGGACGATCATGAAAACAAATTTCTCTCTCATCTCTGATAAACTCCTTCTCCTTTCAAATTATTCTACCAAAAATGGAATGCATCGAGTGTTTTGAGGGACATCTGAAAGGTATTGGTTTAGAAATGCGGTGTAACAAGATCGAAACGAAGGCATTCTTCAACCGCCAGATTTTGGTGAATTCATCGCCTGGGCTACGTGTCACACCATCTTTGATGGTTATATCCGCCACAAAGGTCCGCCAGATCACAGGGCTGCGGAGTGGGTGTCATCGTCGGGACGACGGAAAACTACGTGGATCCCTTTCTACTATCGAAAATCCTTTCAGGAACTACTGTAAAGGCGCATTCAGTGGATCGGCATAGACACGCTGCGTCCATCCCCCAATGCTGATATGGGATGTTCATGTGTTTCAGAGCAATTCTTTCCCATCTTCCGCCACCCAACCAATCCCTTCTAAGAACCAGCGCGGCGCCTGCGAGCGCAGTTTTCCACGAAGGGTGAAGAGGGGTTTTCGGCGGAAGTCCTGAGGATCGCCGGGATCAAACAGGATCATGTTATGATCGTGGCAACGATCTCGATGTTCAGAGGCTGTAAAGCAAACGGGACATAGATAAAAAGCCGATGTGAACTTCATCATAAGTTTCCCCTCGCCAAGCTATTCAGTGATCTGGTCTGTTTATATTGAGTCAACAGGGATTGTGTCCGTCCCTCCCTTTTTTGATCAGCAAACCCACCTGTACTCGTCTTTGCCGTTTAGCTCCTTCCAATATGTCTCTTTGTCGTGCCTTGTTTACCGCCTGAAGAGCGCTGGGGTGCATCATTTTGCTGTCCTTCCATGGGCTTCGCCCATGACGAACTTCGAACAATACTGATGACCAAGGTCAATCGGGAAGGTGTGATGGTGCTGCATTTATTCTGATGTTAGGAAAT
>MGNI01000114.1:4800-9685 GCA_001795115.1 Chloroflexi bacterium RBG_16_48_8
ATATCTCCTTGCCTTCGCAATCCATCCTTACTAACGAATTTGCTTAAGTCTATTTTAAAAAGATTGATGGGGTATATTGATATATTTTAGACCTATATTGTCATAATATAGTAAAAACTCGTGTTTATCAAGCGAGGAATCTGGAGAACATGATGAAATTCGTGATTTGCACCAGCCCCAGACACTCACAAAATACAGAACAATAAGACCATTCCTTTAAGCTCTCCTCACCACAAAACGATCTAGGGCTCAGTCTTTAGTTAACTTTCGAGCAGCCTTAAACAAATTGGGTTGGTCAATGCGCGCACTGTCGGCTGATCAGATTCTGAAATACCAACAACCTCGATGCGAAAGAAGGTTTCGCGGTCAACCTTTTCCTTCCACGTATAGGTGAACTCATCCCCCCCAACGGTCACTTGTAGATCCTTCTCCGAGGAGCGGATCCTCAACAGGGAACTCGCAGCACCTACCACGAAGCAACTAAGTTGAATCTCAGCACCGGGATTTACTATGAGCCTATCCCCCATGATCACCTCCTGACCATTAAAAATCGCGCTTAAGAACACCTGCGGTCCAGAAGGATTCTCAGAGATAAACACATGACCTGCCCTGATCCCTGCAAGTATCCCCGTGACGGATAATTCTTCTGCATATACCCAATTACATGGGGTGCCCAAAGTAATCGCCCCCAGTTCTCCTGTGAAAGGCTCTTGATGATAATCGCTGCCTCCCACGGCTGTAAGGCGACGGCCTTCACAGAGCAATCGATCCCACAAGGCCAGCGATTGGTCGTTAAGCATAAACCAAGCCAATTGCCACACCTCCAGACAATCGAACTCCGATTCGCCATCATAGGTCCAGGGAGGTCCCATTTCCTTGGGGTGATTGATGGAGATCAGCGCTCCGCGTGCCTTTGCCTCTGCAACGACCCGAGCCATTTGATCTTGATCACAGCAGCGGAACTCTACCCACCTGTCAATGCCCCAAACGTTGGCATGGCCGCCATCGGTTGTGATCTCCATCCCGGGGATGAGCAGCAGATCATGGCATTCCAACGCCGCCAGCTCCGGCAGGTGGCTCACGGTGTTGTGCTCTGTTACCGCAACAAAATCGAGCTTCTGGGCTTTAGCCGTAGAGACCAGATCCTCCAGAGATCCCTCCGCTTCGGAGTGATGCGTATGGCAGTGTAGTTCGCCTCTGTACCAGCCAGGCTCTTTGCATAGGACGGGACTTTCGAAAGGCTTCATGGAACGATGGCAGGATGTCCCACCTGGGAGGAGTTGGATGATCACCCGGTAATCGCATCCTTCTGGCAGGATACGATGCAGACCCAAGATGACCTCCCAACGACCCTCGGGAATCAGGCCTGGCAAATACCCTGGTGTTGCTTCCTGTAGAGCGATGAAGAATCCCCGGCAGGCAGACCCACTCCACCCACGAAATCCCTCAGCGCTGAGAAATTCACTACCCCTCGAATCAAACATGCCAATATCCAGGATGTTTCCTGCCTCCCACCACAGTCCGCCCGGTTCATCTCTGGAAAAGCTGTATTCAACTTCAATACGGATAATTCCTTCAGGGACATCCAATGGCAGCATGCGATAAGCCGAGGCTTTCTTATCTTCCAGGCTAATTTGACCTGTGAGCTCGATTGTGTGTGGCCATTGGTCAGGAGAACCCATCAGTTCCTCCAAGCCTCTGGATGTTGGGGCGTTTTGTGAAACGCCCCAACAAATCTCTCTAAGATAACAGGTCTAAATCCACATGCCGATTCTTTCCCGCCGGAATACCTTCATGGAAAAAGTTGCCTTGTAAAACATCAGAGAAACAACTTGATGGTCTTGATCTCTCCCCCGCGCGCATAAAAGAGAACCTCCGAACCCTCCACACTCAATGTTTTACCCTCTTCCTCCTTGAGATTCGCTTCGAAGGCTTTGGAGATATCGAAATTCAGGGCAAGCTTCCCGTCCACCGGCTTCCTTGAAATGTTATAAAGACGAAGGATCAACGCTTTGCCATCTTCGGATCCCTTAATCGCACTGACAACCAGCTCTTCGGGCTCAACCCGTAAGAACTGCCCTGTGTGCTCTCTTGGTTCATCGCTGCGGATTACCGTAGCAATGGGTGGTCGATTGAAGCGCTGCGCTTCCAAGAAATGCCCAGCCTCAAGCCATGCACCTTTGAATGGCATAAGGGCAAATTCGAAGACGTGTTCACCCAGACACTGGGCCTCCGGTGTCGAGTAAGGCGGACCGGCATTAGAAGGCCGCGTCTTTAGATCTGGCCTGGATAACCACCCCACGCTTCTCAGAAGAGTCAGGGAGACCTCCCCCTCTGGAGAGACCTCATATTCCGGAAGACCTTTGCCAAACACCGCCATGCCTCCACCTTCCCCTTCTACAACCACCGTTCCCCCTGTAGGATGGGTAGGGCTGGGCGCCTCGACCCAATCCTGTCCGTCAGGAAGGTCGACGGAACGGTGCTCGAGTGTAAATGCCGACTGGGCGATGGATTCTGCAGTGGAGATTCCAGATGGGAAAACGACCCTCAACCGATGGTCTTGAGCCTGGTTGTCCACGCTGGTTCGAAAATCGATTCGGTCCACCCCACGAACCAGGGTGACATCCATGGTGATCTCACACAGGACCTTCTCCTCGCTACGGCTCCGCCGGTCCTGGGAAAGACAAGAGGGAAGTTCAAGGATATTCTTGGCCCTTAGGGTCCCCCAATCGGGCTCATCCTCCAGCACGGAGATTTCCGCCATACTTCCTCGTGTCACAAAGATCTCCTGATTTTCTGGGGGGTTGTAGTTGTACTCGTCCCCAGAATCAGCGCTATCCTCATAAAATCCAAGATCAGGATAGCCAACTCCAGTTGTTTTATCCTGAACATGAATGGCACCATCCCTCTGAACAGTGACGCGGTAGAACTCATTCTCCAAGGTATTGTCCTGAACCAGGGTTATCCCATCTTGATATGCCCCCTCCTGGATGGGAACAATTCGATAGAGACACCAGCCGAAAGGAAGCAATTCCTGAGCGACGAAGGTAATCCGCCATCTTTCCACGAAAGTCTCACCCAGAAGGATATTGCCCGGGCTAAATTTCCGCTCAAGGACCTGATAGGGGATCACATCTCCGTCAGGAGACAGCAGGGAGAAATTATCCGATGGCAGCCTCTCCTCCATCATAATCCCCCCAGAGGGATCGGACCGTATACTCTTGACGTCCACCCAAACTTCAACTTTGCCGTTGCGCTGTTGAGAAGTCGGGTTGAATACGAGCAGGCCGACTTCTTCTCCCCCCTGGACTAACCGATGCGCAAGACGAGGTAGGTAATCTGCAAGAAGTGCTTCGGCAATTTGTTCCACATTGTCGAAACGGATCATCATCTCCCGGTGCACTTGATCGACAGAAGATGCACAAATAGAGTCATGAAAATGATTCTGAAGAAGGAGCTTCCAGGCTTGTCTTAGAAAACCCGCGGGGTAATCCTCACCAAGCACAAAAGCGAAAGCGGCTATGGGTTCAGCATAACCCTCCAGCAGGTTTTGCAGTTGGAAATTTCGCTGTTTCAAGTAGATGCGTGAGGAGAGCACACCTGGTAAAAGGGGGTAATGTTTTGCGCTTCGCATTTCCCCACTGTAGGTTAAGAGACGTGGGTTCTTTTCCCCGACCCGAGTGAAAAAATCCGTCAGTGACCCTTGCCATATTTCATCCTCCATCCTGGCATCGAGCTTCTGGATGATCCGAGACACCCCAGGTTGGGGCTCGAGATGGTCATTGCCATTCATCAGGAGCAGGACATCTGTGGTGGCTCTCTCAGATAGGGCTTCCAACATGCTCTGCATACCCTCATACTGATGAAAACGAAAGGCGCTGGGATCTTCCGTCAGGTGGAACGCATTGCCATAGCCAAGGCTGAACCAATGGGTGAGCACACGCGAGCCGTCTGGAGCCTCCCAATAGAACTCGGATTGTGGCCAATCCACACCCCTCGTCATGCAGGCAACCCCGATACCAAATCCTTTCAGAATCTGGGGCATCTGACTCACATGGCCGAAGGGGTCGGGCAGATAGCCCACCTTCATCACACCGCCAAAGGCTTCTCCCAATTGGTGGCCGAGCATTAAGTTTCTGATCAATGCTTCACCGCTCACCAAGAACTCATCCGGCATCGTGTACCAGGGACCAGTGCCGATGCGCCCCCTGGCAATGCCCTCTGTGAGATCTTCTTCCTTCTCCGGTCTAATTTCCAGATAATCCTCAAGGAGCGCCACCTGACCATCCAGGAGGAAATGGGTGTACTCTTCCTCTTCGTCGAGGAGTTGCAACAGCCCGTCTATCATACGGACCATAAAGTAGCGGTAACGCTCGAAGGGTAAATACCACTCGCGGTCCCAGTGGGTATGTGGAACGACAATGATTTGTTTCATCGGTCAGGACTCACTCCAATGATATTGGTTCTATGGATTTTCACAATTCATGCCGGGAATCTTGCATTGCTTCCAAACACCACCATAGTACAGCATGCCCGCAAATTTAGGGACATCCAACGCAGGTTATGCCTCAACAAAACAAGGGCGAACCATCGAACGCCCCTGCAATTTCCAGCTTCAAACCCTTATTAGAGTCTGTCTCACCCATCGAAAAGTTTCTTCAATTCCCTCGTACGCACCCTGCTTAATTCAACCTCTACACCCGTAGAGAGGCGCAATTTATGACTACCTTTGAACCAGGGGATGATTTCAATCACACGGTCAAAGTTGACGATGGCCGAACGGTGTGCACGAAAAAAATTCTTAGGGTTTAACCTCGTCTCCAGCTCTGCCAGGGTCGCCAGAAGTGAACCTAATTTCTCTGTGAATTCACCGCCCTTCTGCGAT